>NZ_JANINM010000399.1 GCF_024509055.1 Mesorhizobium sp.
TTCGACCGCACCGGCTCGATCGGCCCGTGGCTGGTGCCGTTCACCGACGAGGCGCAGATCGCCGACATCGGCCTAACCACGCGCGTCAATGGCGAGGTGCGCCAGCAGGATCGCACCGGCCGCATGATCTTTTCCTTCCGCAAGATCATCAACTACATCTCGACATTCACGACGCTCGTGCCCGGCGACGTCATCGTCACCGGGACGCCGACCGGCGCCGGCGCCCGGTTCGAGCCGCCGATCTGGCTGAAGCCCGGCGACGTGATCGAGGTCGAGGCCGAAGGCATCGGCCTGCTCCGCAACGGCGTCGTCGACGAAGGGACCGGCCAATGATGACTGAAGCCCAAGTCGAGGACGCCGCGCGGCGGCTGTTCGAAGCCGAACGCGACCGCCGCCAGATCAGGCTGCTCAGTCTCGATTTTCCCGATGCCACGATGGACGACGCCTACCGCGTTCAGGCGGCGCTGGTAAGGCGGAAAGCCGCATCGGGGCTCACGGTCAAGGGCTGGAAGATCGGTCTGACCTCCAAGGCGATGCAGTCGGCGCTGAGCATCGACATTCCCGATTCCGGTATCCTGTTCGACGACATGGTCTTCGAAGACGGCGGCACCGTGCCGGCGGGTCGGTTCATCCAGCCGCGCATCGAGGCCGAGATCGCTTTCGTCATGAAGGCGCCGCTTGCCGGTCCCGACATCTCGATTGACGATGTCCTCGACGCCACCGACTACGTCACTCCCGCGCTGGAAATCCTCGACACCCGCATCGAGCGGATGAACAAGGAAACCGGCAGGATACGAACCTTCTTCGACACGATTTCTGACAACGCCGCCAATGCAGGCATAGTCGTCGGCGGCCGGTCCGCCGGTCCGCGCGATGCGGACCTTCGCTGGATCGGCGCGATCGTGTCGCGCAACGGCGAGGTCGAGGAGACCGGCCTCGGCGCCGGCGTGCTCGATCATCCAGCCAAGGGCATGGTCTGGCTCGCCAACCGCCTCCACCAATATGGCATGCGGATCGAAGCCGGGCAGGTCGTGCTGTCAGGCTCCTTCATCCGCCCGGTCGAATGCCGCCCCGGCGACGAGATCGTCTCGGATTTCGGCCCGTACGGCACGATCCGCATCGCTTTCGCCTGATCCCCTTAGCCCCTTGAAAAGAAAAAGGCCGGGCGCGAAAGCGGCCCGGCCAAGAATGAAGGTCATAACCTTCAGAGGGGAACATCGCCCAGCGCAATGGGAGGAAAACACCAGGCGATGATCCATATGTGGGACCTAAGCGGTATATTTTCCACGAACGGAATTCCAAAAATCAGCACGAACGCGAAAAAAACTCGCTTAATCCGTGCAAATCTTCAACCCGCAGCCGCTACTTTTTCTACGAGGTCGGCATAATGCCGCCGCGCCACGTCGGGATGCGACCTGAGCCGGCTCTTGAGCACATTGGCGCCGACATTGCGGAAAAGCGGATTGTCGGGATCGCTCGCCGGACCGCGCGCCTCGGCCGCAAGGTCTTCCGGCAGGTCGAGCAACGGAATCGTCGCGTCGAGCCGGGCGCTGAAAAAGAAGGGAACCGATATCCGCTCAACCCCGGCCGGCGGCGTGACGACGCGGTGCACGGTTGCCCTCAGATAGCCATTGGAGGCGAGTTCGAGCAGCTCGCCGATGTTGACCACCAGCGTTCCTGGAATCGGATCGACGTCCACCCAGCTGCCGTCATATTCGACCTGAAGCCCCTTGTTCTCGTCCTGCAGAAGGAGGGTAAGGAACCCGCCGTCCTTGTGCGCGCCGACGCCCTGGTCGTCGCCGGTGGCGTCGCGGCCGGGGTAGCGCACGATCTTCATGCGGTGGTTGGGCTCGCCGCGATAGATCGGATCGAAGGCATCCTGCAGCTGGTCGAGCGACAGCGCGAAGGCCTTGAGCAGGCGGATCGCCACGTCTGTCGCCTTGGCCTGCCAGGCGAGCAGCGCCGGCTTCAAGTCGGGAAATACGGCCGGCCACTGGTTCGGGCCCTGCAATCGCGTCCAGGCCGGAGCACCCAAACCTTGCGGGATCGTCGCGCGCTCGACGCCGATGTCGAGCTGCTCGCGCCAGTCGGCCTTGCCCTTGGTCAGTTCGCCGCCGGCCCGCGTATACCCTCGAAACTGCGGGGATTTCGCCATTTCGATCGCAAGCTTGTCTGCCTCCGGCAAAGCGAAGAAGCTGCGCGCAGCATCAAGCACCGCGCCGATCTCCGACTGCGTTATTCCGTGACCGCTCAGGTAGAAGAAGCCGACATCACGGGCTGCCGTTCGCAGATCGAGCAAGAAGGTCCGCAGCTCCGACGCGCCTTGTTCCAGACGATCGAGATCTAGTACCGGGATTATTCTGGGCATGGACAATCTGCTCCTGCGGCTACTTGCGACCCGCCGCACGATGACATGCGCCTCCTTGCCTTCAAAGCAATGCACGGTCCTATCTCGTTGCAAACTGAGAAAGCCGGCGCTCGATTCCCGGGCTTTGCGGCAAATTCGTCCGAACAGCGGGCTGAGCGTGGTGCCCTCAGAATGTCTCGACCCACGGCCTCAGGTCGACCTCGAAGCTCCAGGCGCTGCGATGCTGGCGATGGATGGCGAGGTAGGTCTCGGCGATCGCGTCGGGCGAAAGCCGGCGGTCCGGGCGATCCGGCTCGGGCGCCTGTCCTCGCGGCTCGATCTGGCCGTCGATGATGAAATGCGCGACGTGGATGTTCTTCGGGCCGAGCTCGCGCGCCATGGACTGCGCCAGGCCGCGCAGGCCGAACTTCGGCATGGCGAAGCCAGCCGAGCCGGAGAAGCCCTTCAGGCTCGCGCTGGCGCCTGTGAACAGGATCGAGCCGGAGCCGCGCACAATCAGCCGGCGCGCCGCTTGCTGGCCGACGAGGAAGCCGCCATAGGCGCCGACGAGGAGCGCCGGCTTGACCGCCTCGGGATCAAGTTCGGCGATCGGGCCGCGTGTGCGCCCACTGGCGTTGAAGACGGCGATTTCGAGCGCGCCGACCTTGTCCGCGGCCTCGAACAGCCGTGCGACGGAGGCCGCGTCCGAGACGTCGGTCTCCACCGCCAGCGCGCCGGTCTCCTGAACCAGCAGCGAGAGCTTGTCGACGTTGCGGGCGGCTAGCACGACGTGATAGCCGTCTCCGGTGAGAAGCCGTGCCAGCGACGCGCTCAAGCCGGATCCGGCGCCCGCGATCACCGCGACATTGCCTGCCATTTTCGTATCCTCCTCGCGAACACATGGCATCCGGGCCGATGCCGATCATCGCACAGGCTCGCGCCTTCGGAGGCAAGAGGCAAGAACGACGTTGCTTCATTTTCGCCGTTCGACGCAAAAGCCATCGCGAGGGCGACAGGCCTATCGGCGAAGGACTTGCCTGCCACGCCATTCCGTCCGACACGTGGTTCAATGGCGATTCGAGGAGCGACCATGGAACCAATCTGGGCCGTCGGGCTGATGACCGGCACGGTGCTTGACGGCAACATCGACGTGGCGCTGATCAGGACGGATGGCGAGCGCATCGCCGACCCCGGCACCTATGTCCTGGCCCCCTACCCGCAATCGATCCGCACGCTGCTCGAGGAGACGTTGCGCCAGGCGCGCGCCTGGAATTTCGAGGGGCCGGAACCGGCGATTTTTCGCGAGGCGGAAGAGGCGCTGACACGAGCGCAGTCGGCGGCGGTCAAGGATCTGGTCGAGAGCCAGGGTATGACGATGGCCGATATCGGCGTCGTCGGCTTCCATGGCCAGACGGTGCTGCACCGCGCTCCGCAGCCAGGGCGGATCGGGCGCACGCGCCAGCTTGGCGACGGTGAATTGATGGCTGCGCTTCTCGGCACCAGGGTCGCCTATGATTTCCGCTCCGCGGATGTTGCCGCCGGCGGGCAAGGCGCGCCTTTGGCCGCCGCCTACCACGCGGCGCTGCTGAGGGAGGCGGACGCCAGCGGCGACACCGCGGTTCTCAATCTCGGCGGCGTCGGCAACATCACCTGGTGGGATGGCAGGGACAACATCGTCGCCTTCGACACCGGACCAGCCAATGCGCCAGTCAACGATTTCATCAAGTCGAAGGGCCTTGGCGAGATGGACCGCGACGGCAAGCTCGCGGCCGCCGGCACCGTCGATGAAGAAAGGCTGGCGCGCCTGCTTCAGCACCCCTATTTGACGAAACCCTATCCGAAGTCGCTCGACCGTTTCGATTTCACCGCGGCGATGGCCGACGGGCTTGGCGCGGAGGATGGCGCGGCGACGCTGACGGCCTTCACGGTTTCGGCCGTCGGCAAGGCGCTCGACCTCCTGCCGCGCCGGCCGAAACGGTTGGCCGTCAGCGGCGGCGGTCGGCATAACCCGACGATGATGAAGATGCTTGCGAGCCGTGCCGGCGTCGAGGTGATCCAGGCCGAGACGCTCGGCTGGAAGGGCGACGCGGTGGAGGCGGAATGCTTCGCCTTCCTCGCGGTGCGGGTGCTGCGCAGCCTGCCGATCAGTTTTCCGAGCACCACCGGCGTGCCGCAACCGATGCGAGGTGGCAGGCTGGCGGGCTGATCAGCCCAGCTTTTTCTGCAGGAAGATACGTGTGCGGCCGATCGGAAAGTCGGGAAGCGCGCCAAACGGCTGGTAGCCCTGCCGCTCGTAGACCTTGGCGGCGGTCGGGTTGAAAGTGTCGATCCAGGCGGCCTGGCAGCCGCGCGCCACAGCCTCCTGCTCGGCCGCGTCCAGCATGCTTGCGGCAGTCCCCCGGCCGCGCAGCTTTTCGTCGACCCACAACCACTGCACATAAAGCCAGCCCCAGGCGGTGTAGCCTGAAATGCCGGCGACAATCGCGCCTTCCTCATCGCGCACGAAGACGGCCAGCGGCTTCCTGCCTGACGCGCCGACATCGCCATCGTTGAAGGCCGTGAGGCTCTCGCTCAGGAAAGCCAGGTCCTGCGGCACGGGTGCGGCGGTGATCTCAAGCGTCGTCGTCATGGTGCGTCCAGACCGGTTCCGATGCCAGCCTTTACCCAACGACCGGACGAAGACGCAAGCGCCCGCTTGAGCGTTTGGCGACTCGAGAGCTGATCCCTTGCCACCGCAAGAATCGATCGAGCGGGACGTATCCTTTTTTCCTTGCCGTACGTCTTGGAATACGGCCGGCGATGGCGCCCGGTCGGCGAACGTGGAGGACCCAAGGCAATGCTCAAAACCTACGCGGGAAGCTGCCACTGCGGCAACGTCCGGTTCGAGGCCGATATCGACCTCAGCCGGGGAACGGTGAAATGCAATTGCTCGACATGCACCAAGACGCGCTCGTGGGTGGGGTTCGTCGCCCCTCAGCACTTTCGCCTCATGTCTGGCGCCGAGGCGCAGACCGAATATCAGTGGACTCCGCCGGGCAGGGAAGCACCCAGCATCGAGTACCATTTCTGCGCGACCTGCGGCACTCGCATGCCAGCGCGAGGCGATGTCCCGATGCTTGGCGGCATCGTGATCGCCATTCCGATTGCCGCGCTTGACGGCGTCGATCCGGAAGAGCTGGCGGCGTCGCCGGTAATGTTTGTCGACGGCAGGCACGACCGCTTCGATCGGGCTCCCGACGACGTCAGGACGATGTAAGATGGACGCGCATGTTGCCGGCATCGGCAAGATGCGCATGAGAGCGCCGTCATGACGATTCAGCAGAGACCGGAGCCCACCGGGCTTTTCGACATTCGCTATGCCGCATTCCTGGAAACGGTCGCGCATTTGCGTCGGCCGCTGCATCGCTATTGCGCGCGCATGACGGGTTCGGTGCTCGACGGCGAGGACGTCATGCAGGAGACGCTGTTCGAGGTCTATCGCAAGATCGATCAGCTCGACGATCCACGCGCTCTTCGGCCATGGCTGTTTCGCACCGCGCACAATCGCTGCATAGACTTCCTGCGCAACCGGAAAACGCGCCAGCGCGCGGAAGCCAGTTTCGCGGTCGACGAGATCGTTCTGCCCATCGAACCCGCCGGCCAGGGCGCCGATCGCGCGATCGAACGGCTGGTGATCCATCTGCCGCCCAAGGAACGCGCCTGCATCCTGTTGAAGGACGTCTTCGACCATTCGCTGGAAGAGATCGCCGACCTCGTCGGATCGACGGTCGGCGGGGTCAAGGCGGCGTTGAGCCGTGGCCGCGGCAAGCTGGCCGCCTTGCCAAGCCACGCGATCACCCGCCCGGAGCCCCTGCAGGATCCGAAGCTTTCAACACTGCTGGATCGTTATGTCGAGCTCTTCAATCGCCATGACTGGGACGGCGTGAGGGCCTTGGCCAGCGCCGACGCGCAATTGCGGGTCTCGGACTGCTTCCGGGGACCCTTGTCGGAATCGATCTACTTCGTCGAATATGAAAAGGGCAAGGCGAACTGGACGATGGCTATCGGCACTTTCGATGACGAGATCGTGCTGCTCGTGCTCCACCGAGGCGAAGACGGTTGGAAACCGGCCTATCCGGTCCGGATCGAAGCGACCGGAGGGACCATAAATCGGATAAGCGACTATTATGCGTGCCCATGGCTGATAGGCGCGGCGCTCGCGGTTGCCGTCGTCAGGCCTCACTGACTGGGCGAGAGCTTCCGAACGAAACGGCCCCTGGATCGGCCGATCCAGGGGCCATTTCTACGCCGTCGCTTACTTGTTCAGCTTCGCCTGCAGCGCGTTGACGTCGTCCGTCGACATCTCGCCGTCGGTCGTCACCTTGCCGTCGACGATCTTCCACAGCCGGAACGGGCCGGTGATGTCGCCGTATTTGTCGAAGGACACCGGCCCGATGACGCCCTCGTAGCGGATCGGCTTGCCGTCCTTGATCAGTCCCAGCGCCTTGGCGAACTCTTCCTTGCCGGCATAGATCGGCGCCCCTGCCGGATCGACGGCCTTGAACATGGCGTCCCTGATCTTGGCAGGGTCCTCCGAACCGGCGATAGCGATCGCCAGGCCGACAATGGCGCCGGCGTCGTAGGAGCGGTCCGCCGCCGGGTTGGACGGCTCGATGTTGGAGAACGCCTTGTAGTTCTTGTTGAAGTATTCCGTCGAAGCGGTCGGGCTGGTGCCAGAGGACGTGCCATAGGCATCCTTCAGATAGTCGGCGCCGACGGACTCGATGAAGTCGGGGCTGTTCATGCCATCATTGAGCAGGAACTTCTGCACGCCGCCCTGCGAGATCCAGGTGCGGGCGATGGTGGCGCCGTCGACAGGCGTGCTGACGAGGTAGAGCCCGTCCGGCCCGCCCGCCATCGCCGCGGTGACTTCCGAGGCATAGCTCGACTGCTTCTCGTTGTAAGGCGTGTCGGAGACGATTGTGCCGCCCAACGCCTTATAGGCGCGCGAGAATTCAGCCACCATGTTGACGCCGAAGTCGTTGTTGACGTGGATGATCGCCAGCTTCTTGAAGCCCTTGTCGATGGCGTACTTGGCGGCAGCGACGCCCTGCAGCGCATCCGACGTAATGGTGCGGAAGAAGATGCCGTTGGTCTTGCCGTCGCGGCCCAGCGCCGTCAGCGTCGGCGAAGAGGATGCGGGCGAAACCTGCACGATCTTGGCCGGCGCGGTGACCGAAGTCAGGATCGGAATCGAAACCGACGAGATAATGCCGCCGATGATGACCGGCACCTTCTTGACCTGGACGAGCTGGGTCGCGGCATCGACAGCGACATTGCCCTGGCTCTGGCTGTCGCGGGTGTCCGTCGCGAGGGTGCAGCCTCTGACGCCGCCGGCATCGTTGATGTCGCGGAAGGCCATCTCGACGGACTTCGCGCCGGCCTGGCCATATTCGCCGGCCGGGCCGGTCAGTTCCATGACCAGGCCGACGGTGATCTTGCAGTCGGCGGCGTGCGCCGCGCCGGCCGCCATCAGCATGCCGAGCGCCGTGCTGATGTGGAATAGCGTCTTTCTCATTGCGGTTCCCCTTTCGTTATTCGACTTTCACGCTTGCCTGTTCAGTCCTCCGGCACCTGCAGCCAGGTTTCATGCAGGTGTCGCCATTCGACGCCGTGCGGCGCCGATGAATTCAACGTGAAGAGGGCGCTCGACCGACGCCTGCTCGCCTTGCCGGCGCGCTGCTGCGCCTCGACATAGGTGAGCACGATAACGTCGCCGGCCGCCCACCCAGGCCGGATGTCCTCGATCGAAATGGCGAAGTCGCCGTCGAAGGTCCCCCGGCCTGCCCGGACATAGGCAAGCACCGCCTCGCGGTCGAGCAATTGGCCGCTCGGCGGCACCATGGAGAAACCCTCGCCCATCACGCGCTCGAACCGGCTGAAATCCGCTCTTGCGCAGCGGCTCTTGTCGAACCAGTCGACGAAGAAGCGATGCAGGTCGACCACCTCGGCGGTGGCGCTCGCAAGAAGCGAAGCGTCGATGGTCGCACTCATTTCCTGCCCGCGTTCAGATTATAGTGCATGATCGAACCGTGGCGGCCGTGGCGATCCCGCTCCAGCGCATAGACGTCGCCTTCGAGACCGGGGCTCTGAGCGACCACGGCGGCTATCGCCGCTCGGTCATCCGCCGACAATGCGATATCCATGATGCGCGCATTGGCTACGGCATGCGCCTGGTTGCGGGCGCCGACGATGACGGCAGCGACCCGCGGCTGCTCCAGCACCCATGCGCTGGCGATCGTGGCAATGTCGACTCCGTGCCGGTCGCCCACCGACTTCAGGGTGCGCAACATATGCTGGAAAAGCTCCCAGCCGCCGAAGTCGTCGATGATGAGCTTGTATTTGACCAACGAGCGGTTCTCGAGCGGGCTCGACGGTTCGACAGCGCCCAGCCATTTGTCGCTGAGGAATCCGCCCGCCACCGAGCCGTAGCAGAGGAAGTTGAAGCCGTTCTCCACGGCGAGGCCGGCAAGGCTCTTCGCCGGGCGCTGGTCGAGGACGGAATATTGCAGTTGCTGGCTGACCAGCGGCACGCCGGCCGCCAGGATCTCACGCAAACGCTGCGTGTCGAAATTGGTCGTGCCGACATTGCGCACCTTGCCTTCGATGCGCATCTCGTTCAGCCAGCCCATGGCGTCAAGGTAACGCGGCTGCGAATAGTCCCACCAGTGGAACTGGACGAGATCGAGCCGCTCGGTCTTGAGCCGCCGCAGCGACTGGTCGACGATACTTCTGATATAATCCCGGCTGAGGCCGGCCAGCCGTTCGAGGTCGGGCACCAGCTTGGTGTGCACCTTCATCCGCGCGGCGACGTCGAGACCGCGTTCATTAGCGAGCCGCAGCCGCGCGGCGCCGATCAGTTCCTCGACGCCAGTGTAGATGTCGGCGCAGTCATAGGTGAAGATGCCGGCGTCAAAGGTGGCGATCAGATCGGTCACCGCTTCCTGCCTGTCGATCGCGCCATGCCCACCCGCGAGCTGCCAGCCGCCGCGGATGACGCGGGAGATCGTGTAGCCGGGGCTGAGCTCGAACGTCCTTGCCATCACCTGTCCTCGCTCTCGTCCGCTTTTTCCGGGGGCAGCGGCACGGCCGTGGTCTCGGCATGGCTGAAGCGCCGCTTGCCGGTTCGCGCGATGCGCAGCCGGCTGGCGCAGTTGGGGTCCGGACAGGCGATCTCGGCATCCGAGGTCATCCAGTCGTTCTTGTGCGTCGGGCGCTGCTTGGCCGCGAGCAGAGGCAGGACGGCGGCGATCGAGTAGATGGAGAAGCCCTGTCCTACCGGCATGGAGAGCATCTCGCCTTTCAGCTCGAAATAGTCGCCGGCCTTGGCGCCGCAATAGATTGGCTTGCCCTCTGGGATGACGGCCTCGACCCGCAGGTCGAAGAGCTCGAAACTGTCGTCGCGCTCGGCCATCTTCAGATCTCCGCCCGTGTGAAGGTGACATCGCAGGCGCCGTTGCGGCGAATGACGCCGCAGGCTGCCGCGAACTGCTCCCGCTCTTCCGGCGGCACCTGCGCGACCACGCTTCCGGCCAGCCATCCGATCGGAAACAAGAGCCGGGCGCCCTGTCCGTAGAACAGGCCGATGTCGAAGATCGCATTCGGATTGCCGCCCCACATGCGCGGCGGCACATAGGAGAGCACGATGTCGCCGGGCTGCGGTGTCAGCGTCGCGTTCTCGGCCGGCAGCGGCTGGGCATATGCCTGATTTTCCAGATGCGAAGGCGGCACTGGACAGGATATCTCCGGACCGGTCCACATGGCGTGGATGCCGGCGACGACGCGCGGCTCCTCCAGATAGCTCCACAGGAACGCGGCGTTGTCCGGCGCCTTCTCAGGCAGCAGCAGCGCAGTCGCCGACAGGCCGGAACGCGGCTCGGTGATCTTTATGGCGCGCTTTGTCATGTCACTCCGTCCTGGCCCTCGATTGCAGCTTGTCGCGCAGGAAGGCGAAGGGCCGGCTGATGTCGGCCACCAGTGCCTCGCGGGCCGCCTGCGCGTCCTGTACCGCAAGCGCGGCGACGATGCTGCGATGATAGTGCGCGGTGTCCACCTCGCCGGCTTCGGAGAAGGCGTAGATCGCGACGCGAATGCACGGTCCGGATTGCAGCCAGAGGCTCTCGATCATCGGGATCAGCACGGCAGAGCCACAGGCGCGGTAGATCTCGAAGTGGAAGCTCTGGTTGAGCGTCACTTCGCGATCGACATCCTTCTTGTGCTTCAGCGCGCGCATTTCGTCCCATTCGCGCAGCAGTGCCTCGACGGTCGCGATTTCACGCGGCCCCATGCGGGAGGCAGCGAGCGAGATTGCCTCACCTTCGATGAGAGTGCGGGCCCGTAGCAGGTCGTCGATGCGATCGAGCGTGATCGGCGGCACGCGCACCGAGCGGTTGGGGAGTGCCTCCAGCGCCTTCTCGGTGATCAGCCGACCAAGCGCCTCGCGCACAGGCATCGTGGAGGTGACCAGCGCATCGGCAAGGCCGCGTATTGTCAGAACCTGGCTCGGCTCGAAGAGGCCGCCGATCAGGGCGCGGCGCAGTTCCGAATAGACGCGATCCTGCACGGTCTCGCGGCCAACCGGCGCGAGTTGCGCGGCGAGAACCTCGTTGTTCCGCTCCGCGGCTGCCTTGTGCATGGCGTTCCCGACTCTGGCCTTTTTGCCGTGGCCCTTCTGAGGGGCCCTCGCCTGTTTTCGGCTTGCGGAGAAAATTAAAGCCGATTAGCGTGATCAAAGCAAGTGTGATCACATATCAAAAATCAGGAAGTGCCAAGAACGCTTCCGGCCCCGAGGGATTGATGGGAGAGACGGTAAAACGGCATGGGGCTGAGACCCAGGCGCCGGTGCTGGCGGCAAAGAACGTCGTCAAGCGCTTCGGCGGCCTCGTTGCCGTGAACGATGTCTCGTTTGACGTTCGCCCCGGCGAGATCCTCGGCCTGATCGGCCCCAACGGCGCCGGCAAGACGACGATGTTCGACCTGCTTGCCGGCAGCGTCCTGCCGACGAGCGGCGACATCTATCTCGGCGGCGTGCCCGTTTCGGGCGAGGCAGCCCATCGCCGCATCGGCCGTGGCCTTGGCCGCACGTTCCAGATCCCCCGGCCCCTGCCCAATCTGACGCTGATCGAAAACGTCATGCTTGCCGCGCAGGGTCAGACCGGCGAGCGGCTGCTTGCCAATCTTGTCATGCCGTGGCGGGTCGCCGCCGAGGAGAAGGCGAGTGCCCAGAAAGCCGCCGAGCTTCTGGAGCTCGTGTCGCTTACAAGGCTGGCGCACGAACCGGCGCGCGTGCTCTCCGGCGGTCAGCGCAAGCTACTCGAACTCGCCCGCGTCATGATGGCCGACCCGGCCATCATCCTGCTCGACGAGCCGGCGGCCGGCGTCAACGCCACGCTGCTTGAGGTCATCATCGACCGCATCCGCGACATCAACAGGAGCGGCATCACTTTCCTCCTGATCGAACACAACATCGACATGGTGACGCGGCTCTGCCACCGCGTGCTCGTCATGGCGAGCGGCGAGCTGCTGTGCGAAGGCACGGCGGACGAGGTGGCGCGCGATCCGCGCGTCATCGAGGCCTATCTCGGGGGCGCGGCATGAGCGAAGCCGTGCTTGCCGTGCGCAACCTCGAAGCCGGCTATGAGCCCGGAGTGCCGATCGTGCGCGGCGCCTCGATCACCGTCAACAAGGGTGAGATCGTCGTCGTGCTCGGCCCGAACGGCGCCGGCAAGTCGAGCCTGATCAAGGCCGTTGCAGGTCTCGTCCCGATCAGTGGCGGCACGGTGCTGCTCGACGGCAAGGACATCACTTCGGCTCCCGCCCATATGATGGTCCGTCTCGGCCTCGCCTTCGTGCCGCAGACAGAGAACGTCTTTCCGCTGATGTCGGTGGAGGACAATCTGAAGGTCGCCTGCGGCATTCTGAAACCGCGCGAGATCCCTGCGCGCATCGCCGAGATGTACGCGGCCTTCCCCGATCTCGAGCGGCAGCGAAAGACGGCGGCCGGCAATCTCTCAGGCGGCCAGCGGCAGATGCTTGCGGTGGCGCGAGCGCTGATCGTGCGTCCGAAGGTGCTGGTGCTCGACGAGCCTTCCGCGGGCCTGTCGCCGAAATTCGTCGCCATGGTGTTCGAGATGCTCTCCGCCATCCGCAAGTCCGGCGTCACCATCCTGCTGGTCGAACAGAACGCCAAGGCGGCGCTGGCCATAGGCGACCGCGCCTATGTGCTCGTCGAGGGCAAGGACCGGCACGAGGGCGTCGCCGCCGAGCTCTGGAACGATCCGGTGGTCGCCGAGCTCTATCTCGGCCAGCGTCCCAAGGGCGCCGAACCCTCCGGCAAGGGGAGCGCGGCATGAGCCTGCAATTCATCGTCGACGGGCTGCTGACGGGTTCGATGATCGGCCTCGGTGCCATCGGCGTGACCCTTACCTATTCGATCCTGCGCTTCTCGAATTTCGCGCATGGCGACTTCATGGCCTGGGGAACCTACGCGACGCTTGCCGTCGTCGGCGCCATCGGCGCGATGTTCGGCAAGGTGGCGCCAATCGGCTCGCTCTCCTTCGGCTGGCCCCTGATCGTCGCGCTCGTCGTCGGCATGGCCTTCACCGCCTTGCTGGCGCTGCTGCTCGACAAGGTCTTGTTTTCGCGGCTGCGCAAGCAGGGCCAGGCGATCATCGTCGTCATGGCGAGCTTCGGCGCCTCGATGGCGCTGAGAAGCCTGCTCGAATTTACCTTCACGTCGCGACCGACCTATTTCAGCCGGGCGATCCAGATCGCCATGCCGGTCGGCTTCGGCATCCGCATAACGCCGGACCAGATCGCGCTGCTCCTGCTCACGGCCGTCCTTGTGACCGGCGTCCATCTGTTGATGACGCGCACCCAGACGGGACGCGCCATGCAGGCGCTCAGCCAGAACGCAGCACTTGCCCGCGTCGTCGGCATCGACGTCGCCAAGGTCGTGCGCGTCACATGGGTCGTCGGCGGGGCGCTGGCCTGCGTGGCCGGCGTCATGATCGGCATCCTCGTCCAGATCCGCCCGTTCATGGGGTTCGACATGCTTTTGCCGATGTTCGCCGCCGCCATCCTCGGCGGCATCGGCAGCGTGCCGGGCGCCGTGCTGGGCGGGCTGATCATCGGGCTGGCCGAAGCCGGCGCGGTGCAGCTGGTCGGCGCCGAATGGCGCGCCGCCGTCTCCTTCATCATCCTGATGGCAGTGCTGTTCGTGCGGCCCATCGGCCTCTTCGGAGTTCGCGAAAGATGATGGATCTCATCGGCTACGGCGCCTTCTTCCTGACCACGGCCTTGATCTTTTCGCTGATCGCGCTCGGCCTGAACCTGCAATGGGGACTGACCGGCCTGTTCAATGTCGGCCTCGCCGGTTTCGTCGCGATCGGCGCCTATACGTCGGCATTGCTCACCACGCCGGCGGACCCGGCGCGGCTCGGCGGTTTCGACCTGCCGATCCTTCTCGGCTGGTTGGGCGCGATGGTCGTCGGCGGCCTCGCCGCGGCGCTGACCGGCATCGCGACGCTGAGGCTGAGATCCGATTATCTCGCCATCACCACCTTCGGCGTGGCGGTGGTGGTGCAACTCGTGGCGCTCAATGCCCAGAAACTCACCGGCGGCCCATTCGGCATCGGCTTCATTCCACGCCCGTTCGGCGGCCTCGCCGAAACGCCGCTGCTCTTCAACCTGTCCAACCTCGCCATCGTCCTGGCGGTGACGCTCGCGGTGTACCTGGCGTTGGAACATCTGGCGCGCAGCCCGTGGGGCCGTGTCCTGAAGGCCTTGCGCGAGGACGAGCGCGCGGCGATCTCGCTCGGCAAGAGCGCGCGCTTCTACCGCGTGCAGGCCTTCGCGGTGGGCGGCGCCATCATGGCGCTGGCCGGCGCGCTGCAGGCGCATTTCATCGGCTTCATCGCGCCGGACAACTATCTGCCGATCCTGACCTTCCAGGTCTGGGTCATGCTGATCGTCGGCGGCTCGGGCAGCAACCTTGGCGCCGTTGCCGGCAGCGTGCTGGTCTGGGCGATATGGGCGGGCTCCGGCGCGCTCACCAGCGTGCTCTTCTCGCCGGAGCAGCAGGCGCGCGCCGCCGCCCTGCAGATCGTCGCCATAGGCGTGATGCTGTGCGTCATCCTGCTCGTCAGGCCGAGCGGCTTGTTCGGCGACAGGCCGCGCCGCGTCCGCACGCCCCAGGCTGCTGCCCCGGCAGCGCCGGAGAGCAGCGGCCGATGAGCCGGACGGGGAAGAGCCTGTCCCTTTGGCATGCCACCGCTCGCAATCACCGCGACCGACCGGCGCTCGAAGGCCGGCTCGACGTCGACCTCGTCGTCGTCGGTGGCGGCTTCGCCGGTTTCTCGACTGCACTCCACGCGGCAGAGAAAGGCATTTCCGTCGCGGTGCTCGAGGCAGAAATCATCGCCTGGGGTGCCACAGGCCGCAATGCCGGCTTCGTCGTGCCGAACTTCGCCAAGATGGATCCCACCGCCATCATCGCGCATCTCGGACCGGAGCGTGGCGATCGCCTGATCGAGTTTGCCGCCGGCAGCGCCGACCTCGTGTTCGATCTGATCAAGCGGCACGCCATCCAATGCGATGCGCTGCAGAACGGCTGGATCCAGCCGGCACACTCGGCGGCCGCCCTCGAAAGGGTGAAGTCCCGCGCCGGGCAATGGGCCGCGCGCGGCAGGCCGGCGGTCACGCTGGACAGCAGCGCCGTGCAGGAACTCACCGGCGTGCGCGGCTATGTCGGCGGCTGGATGGACCGTTCCGGCGGCGTGCTCGATCCGGTCGCCTATGCGCGCGGCCTGGCCGACACGGCCGAGAAGGCCGGCGCCCGCATCTTCGAGCACAGCCGCGTCACGGCGATCGATCGCGAGCCAGGCGGCTGGACCGTCAGGACGTCAACGGGCTCGCTACGGGCAGCCAAGGTGCTGGTTGCCACCAACGCCTATGGCGCGGCGCTCAATCCGGTTCTCAGCCGAACCTATTTTCCGCTCAGGATATTCCAGATCGCGACCGCGCCGCTGCCGCGCGCGATACGCAGCCGCCTGCTGCCCGGCGGGCAAGGTGTGGGCGACACCAGGCGCAACCTCCTGACCTTCCGCTTCGATGGCGAAAACAGGCTGATCAGCGGCGGCATGCATGTCGTTGGCGTTGGCGCCGACAACAGAGTGCCGCGCGCGATCTGGCGGCGGCTCGCAACCTATCTCGACCTGCCCGACCTCCCGCCGCTGCAGTATGCCTGGTCCGGGATGGCGGCCGTCGAGCCCGACTTCCTGCCGCGCCTCGTCGACCTGGGCCCGGGGTTGATCGCCGGCTTTGCCTGCAACGGCCGCGGCATCGCCATGACCACGGCGATGGGCAAGGTGCTCGCGGATTGGGCGGGTGGCGCGGATGCCGTCGACCTGCCGCTTCCGTTCGCGCCGCCTTCACCAATCCCGTTTCACGGGCTGATGCGCTACGCGCCGAACATGCTGCTGCCATGGAGTATATTGCGCGACCGGCTGGACGAGCGGGCTTAGAGGTACGGGGCGGGCGGCGAGCGCCACGCAGCCGCGAGCGCCGCCACCAGCATCAGCAACGCAGCGATCAAGGCGCAATTGGCAAAACCGAGGCTTGTGTAAAGCGGACCGAAGCCCGCGGTGCCGACGGTGACGGCAAGATAGGTCACCGCGCTGTTCAGCCCCATGATGGTGCCGCGCCGCGACGGATCGAGCGCGGTCAGGCGGGTGACAAGGACGTTCAGCCCGAAATGATTGGCGAGGCCCCAGACAGCGATCGTAGCGACGAGCGAGCCGAAGCCGCTGCTCAGCATGGCCATCGCGACATACACGGCTCCAACCAGCAGATAAGCGAAAGGCATGACGCGACGGGCGCCGAGGCGATCGATGGCGCCGTCGAGCAATGCGGCCGCGCCGAAGCCAAATCCGTAGGCGACTGCCGCCAGGCCGTTGGCGCTGACCGGCTCGCCGAGACCTTCATGGAGATGATCGCCGAGATAGCCATAGACGCCGTAGAAGGCAGTCATGAAGGCGCCGCAGGCTATCAGAAGCGGCAGGATGCCGGGCACCGCGAGCGCGCCGAGCGGCGACGGGGCCGGACCGCTTTTTCGCGCGTCGTGCAGCGAACTCATGGCCAGGCCGGCGACGGCGGTTCCAGCCAGCAGCGCGACGGCGGCGAAGACGGCGCGCCAGTGGATGAGATCGGCAAGCACCGCCGAAAGCGAGACGCCGGCGACCATGGAGAGCGTCCAGCCGGTCAGCACGACGCCGATTGTGCCGCTCTCGCGACCGGGCGGTGCGATTGCGGCGGAGCTCGCATAGATCGCCGGCATGGCCACGCCGGCCGCGATGCCAGCCACCAGTTGCGCCGCCACCAGCGCGATCACCGTCGGCGCCAAGGCGCTGGCGACAAGCGCCAGGCCGAGCAGAAGCAGCGCGCCCTGAAGCATGCGCCGCGCGCCGATCCTGTCGATGTAGCGCGCGATGAAAAGCGCGCTTGCCGAGGTGCCAAGGCCGAAGGCGGCTGCAGCTGTCATCACGGCCGGCACGCTCGCCCCGAAGGACGCCGCGACGGCAGGCGCGATCGGACCGAGCACCAGCGAGTTGGAGCCGATGACGGCAATGCAGCCGGTGAGCAGATAGGCCGCCGCCGGGATCGGCGCGCGCGGCACGACCGTCAAGATTGCTGATTGATCACTGTTCGACATATCGCCATACTGGCTGAATTTCATTCGGCATCAATGAGGATTTTCGCCATGGATGAAGAAACAGATGACATTCAGCGGAACAAGCATCCGACCCGGGAAGTCGACACGATCGACCGAAAGATATTAGGCGTGCTCGTCGACGATGCGACCATCAGTTATGCCGAGCTCGGGGAGCGAGTGGGGCTTTCACCGCCCGCGGCGCATGAGCGGGTGAAGCGACTGCGCCGCTCCGGCGCCATCCGCGCAACCTCGGCGATCATCGACCCGAGAGCGGTGAAGAAGCCGCTGCTAGCCTTCGTGCATATCGACACCAGGGGCTGGGGCAAGACGCCGGAGCTGATGGCGGTTTCAGAATTTCCGGAAGTCGAGGAGATCCACACGGTCGCGGGCGACACCTGCATGCTGCTCAAGGTGCGCACCGAGGACACCCGCGCGCTCGAGGGTCTGCTGGCGCGCCTGTACGACACCCCGGGAGTCACCTCGACGCGCAGCTATGTAGTGCTGTCGACCTATCTGGAACGGCCGGTACAGCCCGAGATCACGGCCGAGTGGCCGGCGCCCCGACACATGGCGACGCCGGTGTATTAGCCCAGCCGCACCCAATCGATGGCTTCGAGCACATAGGGTGCGAACAGGAAATCGCGGATCTGAACGATCCGGTCGTCCGACCAGCCGACCAGCACAAAATGCGCGGGTCTCTCCATCGGGCCGGTGCCGTCGAAGACCAGCATGGCTGGCTGTCCCTCGACCGCGCCGAGGGCGAAGCGCCATTTCGCGACTTCCGCGTAGCGCGTGAAATAGGGGACGATCTTGTCGCGCCCTTGCAGTTGGAGCCGGTTCACCAGTTCCAGCTTCACATCATCGGCGAGCATCACACGGATGGCGTCGAAATCGCCGCTCTGGAACAGATGGACAAAGGCGGCGATCTTATGCCGGTCCTGATCGGAGATCAGCGGCAGGCGCGTATCCTCCGGCGCCCTTGCCAGTTCCCGCAGCGCGACACGTCCGCGCTGAAGCGCGGACTTGGCGGCTGTGGGAGAGCACCCGGCGATGCTTGCGATCTCGTCGACCGAATGACCCAGGACATCCTTCAGGATCACCGCGCATCGCTGCAGCTCGGGCAGCCTGAGAAATGTCTGAAAGCTGATCGCGACGATGTCGGCTTCGGGTATGGCCGCTGCCTCGAGATCCTCGGTCAGCGGAACGACCGTGTTGCGAGCACTGCCACGCAGGAAATCGAGGCTGGCATTGTGGGCGATGCGAAACAGCCAGCCCTCGAGATTGTCCACCTCGGCTCCCTGGGCCCGCGCGTTGAGAGCCTTGACGAGAGCGTCCTGCAAAACATCCTCGCCATTGACCGCCGAACCCGTCATGCGCGCGCAATAGCGATGCAGACGCGGTCGCAGAGCGCTCAGCCGATCCTCGAACTGATCCGTGTTCATGTCTCGGCCTCATTAAAGTTGCGCTCTCCGTTGCGCCCGGAATTGAGCATAGATGTCGATGAGAAGTTTGGCGCTATCGCATTTGCCCTGACGAGACGCGCAAGAGCGGGTTCAAACTTCCCGGTTGTCGAAAAGGTACATCTGAACGCCCGAGTCATCCGGCGCGAAAATCCGCCGATCCGCCCCCGCGGCTTGTCCTTCCGGACTCGCAAACGCCCTTTCGATCGCCGCAAGGTCGTCGAAATACAGCGTTCCGATCCGAAAGACGTCCGAGTTTCCGACAGGCGTCGCGATGGGGCCGTCGCTGACCTCGTAGTTCCTGAGGCCTGGCAGCTTCTTGGCCAGGGGTACGTGGATTTGGAAGTAGTGCCGGTCAAACGCCTCTACGTCCTTCGGCGTCCAGTAAATGACGACCATGCGAGCCATTGCGGTTCTCCTTTGTTGCTACTTGTGAAACGGTGCTGCCTGCGCTCAAGGCGTCTGGCTGAACACCGCCGACCCCACGACCGAATCCAGGCTCGCGAGCTCAATGATCTTCGGGAAATAGGCTTTCATGCGCGGATCGCCGCGCATCGCCTCGACGGCCGCGGGGCTCTCCCATTCGGAGTAGATGACGACGCCGGCGCCGTCCCTTGCCGCGATCAGCCGGGTAGCCCTCCAGCCGTCCAGCTTGCGGATGACCGTTTCGGTGTTCTGCTTCAGCAGCGCGATCAGCGCGTCCTGGTTTTCAGGTTCTACCTTCAGCAGATTGATCAGAATGACGGGTTCGTCGGACATGGCGTGTCTCCTTCTGTTCCGGACACACCAATGACGATCCGAAGAGTGGAAACGGATCGCGGCGTAGGAGATTCTTGGAAGATTCTCGATGAACGTCATTGCAACGCGGTTGCAATGAGCGAGTGGCCCTAATGGTTCGTGGCGTCGCGGTAGATGTCGAGGACGCGCGTGACGCTGCCGATCAGCAGCTCGCGCGCCACGGGCTGAATGAGGCCGGCCGCGACGCGGGCATCGAGATGTCCCAGATATTGGCTGATCAGCGGCCGCGGAATCTCCCTCTCGCCAAGGGCGGCCAGCAGCGCCTCGGTTGCTTGCCGCGCATCGGGCGACGGCCAGTAGTAGCGGATGCGGTCGCTGAAGGAAAAATGCCGCTGCAGGCGCTGCTCGTCGGGCGTGCCGGGATAGTATTTCTGCCAGTTGCCGGGTGAGGCCAGCATCACGCGCTCCATGACGGCGGACAGGTTGTCACGGGCCGGATCAGGCACCAGACGGTCGGCGATGAGGCTCAGCCCATACAACGCCTCGCGCAGCGCGAAGGTGAGCCACGGGCCGACCTTGAGGATGGCGAAGCCGTCGCGCACGAGCGCGGTCAACGCTTCGGTCGGCTGGTAGTCGGTCGAATGCGCCTCGAAGACGACTTTTGGGATGCGTTCGAGAACCGCCACCAGCTTCGTCGCCTGCTCGGGCGCATAGGCGATGATATCGGCATTACCGAATTCGACACCGGGCTGAACGACGACACCAACGGCCCTGCCGAAGGCAGCATCGAGGCCGAGACGAGAGAAGGCCGAGCGATGGACCTCGACAGTGCGCAGCGCATCGGCCGGCTCTGTCACATGCATATGGTCGAGCGCTTCCAGCGCACCGCCCGGCACCGGCACTTCGGTGCCGATGACGTAGACGGGTTTCTTGCCGCCGGTGCGCGCGACCGCTGCCTCCGCGATCGCCGCGAGATCGGCCGCGCGCGCGGCAATCGTCTCGTCGGAAAGCGGCACCGGATCGTCGGCGCAGGCCATGCTGGTGTCGAGATGCAGCTTGGTGAAGCCGGC
>NZ_JANINM010000400.1:0-128 GCF_024509055.1 Mesorhizobium sp.
TCACCGCGGCGAAGGCACTTCAAAGAAAGGGAAACCGGTTCTGCGCCAACAAGAAACAGGCGCAGGGAATCCGGATGCTCGCAAATGCCTTGAAGCTGCTTGGAGTGATGCCGATCGACCCTGATCAG
>NZ_JANINM010000400.1:138-20288 GCF_024509055.1 Mesorhizobium sp.
CTCAACTCCCGACCCGCACAAAAAGGAAATGAAGCCATGAAAAAGTCCCTCCTCTCCACCCTCGGTCTCGCTGTCGCCCTGGCCTTCTCGATGCCGGCTCTCGGCAACGCTCAGACGACGACCGCGCCGGCTGCCACCACCACGACCACGACGACCGCGCCGGCTGCGACGACGCCCGCGAAGCCGGCTGTGAAGAAGGCAGCGGCCAAGAAGGAATGCAAGCCGACCAAGAAGCATAAGTGCCCGGTGAAGAAGGCTGCCAAGGCCAAGGCGAAGCCGGCCGCCGCCGCCAAGCCGGCTGCCGCTCCGAAGCCGGCTGCTACCGCCAACTAATAAGCCCTGATCCAGGTCTAGAGCGAAAGCCGCTCCAGCCGGTTTCGGCTGGAGCGGCTTTTTGACGACGGAAACCCCGACGGCTTTCGTGGCGGCAACCTCATCCTTAACCTGATCGCAATGCCGGTGCAGTAGGACAGTCCGCATGAAGAAGCGGCTTTCGTCCCTGATGCGTTCGCTGACCCTCGGAGGCCTGGTCGCCACCGCGGCGGCGAGAGCGCTGATCATCTTCTCCGCGAGCCCGGTGCCGGATCCCGCCAGCCGCAGGACCGAGCCTGAACTTTTCGCGCCGGCGATCTCGTCGAGCTGGAACTATATCACCCCGGCGCAGTCCTGGGTCCTGATCGTGCTCACCGGCGCGACGGTAATCGGTTTCGTCGCCTGGATGCTGTTTGCGTTTCTGGAGCGCGGGTCGGACACCACCGACGGTGGCTCGGGCCGCCGCACCATCGGGCGCCAGGGCCGTTGAACGGTCGCCAGGCCACTCCCACATAGAGTTGATCGTCCGGGTTCCGCCGCCTCGCGCGGGAGAAATGGACCCATGCCTTCTTGCGTGGCAAAGTCGAAGCGAAAACCGAGTTGTCTTCACGCAATTCCGGAAGGGATTTCTTGGAATTGCCTTGGTTCACCACCGGTGGATTCCAATGCCCGAGACCATTCTCAAACCTCGCGTCAAGACGCAGCCGAAAACGGAGCGGCCGAAGCTCTACAAGGTCATCCTGGTCAATGACGATTTCACGCCGCGCGAGTTCGTGGTCACGGTGCTCAAAGGTGAATTCAAGCTCAGCGAGGACCAGGCGCACCGCGTCATGATCACTGCGCATACACGCGGGGTATGCGTCGTCGCGGTCTTCACACGCGATGTCGCCGAGACCAAGGCAGCGCGCGCGACTGACGCCGGCAAGGCCAAGGGATATCCGCTGCTGTTCACGACCGAACCGGAAGAATAGGGCGCCTTCCTCTCCTCTAGAAAGGGAGAGGCAAAGAGATCACCGCCCCTCGCGGTACCACATCGAACCCATCGCCAGCAGCAGCAGCCCAAGGCCGAGGAACCCGCCGAACAGAGGCACGCGCGAAACCGCCTTGAGTGCGCTGTCGTCCGTGGTGCGTAGCCCGATCCAGTCGTCGCCCGAGGCGGCGCCGGACGAGCGGACCGGCACGATCGAGGGCAGGACCACGCCGTCGCCGGTGAGGCTGCCCAGCCGGCGCACGCTGCCGCCGGTCGCCTCCGTTGGCGCCCTCAATTTGTCTTCCGTCGATACGACATCTGCGAATTCCGGGGCATTGATTGGACCGACCTGGGCAAGGGCGGTGAGGTCGCCATTGGCCACTTGGTAAAGCCCAATCTCGCTGGTCTGCAGGCTGCCCGTGAAAATGCCCGGCTCGGCCTTGTCGAGCTTGACCGTCAGCGCCTTGCCAGAGGGTGTTATGACGCGGGCCGGGCCGGGATCGTCGCTCATCGTCTGACGACGGATTTCCAGCATCATGCCGCGCCCGTCGGCGGTAAGCCGTTCCTCTTCCAGCTCCGGCTCTTTCATCAGCCAGTGAGCGATGCGGCGGTAGAGCTGGACATGCGGGCCGCCGCCCTCGAAGCCGCGCGCCCACAGCCAGCCCTGGTCCGAAAGCAGCATGCCGACGCGGCCTTCGCCCTTGCGGTCGAGCACCAGCAGCGGCCGGTCGTCGGCGCCCTTCATCACCACCTCGCCCTCGGGGTTCTTGACGCCGATGGTTCGGAACCAGCGGCTCCAATGCGGCGGCTCGGTGGCGGAGCCGTCGAGCCCCCGTGTCACCGGATGGCGCTGGCCGAGGTCCGTCAGACGCGGGTAGAAGGCCTTTTCGACCACCTCGCCGCTAGGCATCGCCGGAAGTGACGACATCAGTGGCGTGCGGGCAATCGAGCTGGTGCCGGCATATTCGGGTCCGGCGGCAATCAGCAGCGCGCCACCCTTTTCGACATATTCCGAGATGTAGTCGTAATAGAGGATCGGCAGCACGTCGCGATGCTGGTAGCGGTCGAAGATGATGAGGTCGAAATCCTTGATCTTCTCGACGAACAGCTCGCGCGTCGGAAAGGCGATCAGCGACAGTTCGTTGATCGGCGTGCCATCCTGCTTTTCCGGCGGTCGCAGAATGGTGAAGTGGACGAGATCGACCGACGCGTCCGATTTCAACAGGTTGCGCCAGGTGCGCTCGCCGGCATGCGGCTCGCCGGAAACCAACAGCACGCGCAGGTTCTCGCGGATGCCGTCGACAAGCGCGATCGCACGGTTGTTAATGTCAGTGAGCTCTCCCGGCTCGTGGTCGATGGCAAGCTGGATGATATTGCGTCCGGCGTTCGGAATAGTGATCTGAAGCTTCATCGGCTGACCGGTCACGGCGTGCTCGACCGAGACCTGCTCTCCATTGACCGAAACCCGAACGTCGACAGGACTGCCTCCGCCTTCGGTGGAGATGACGCGGTATGTCATGTCGAGCGGCTTGCCGACGAGGGCGAAGCGGGGCGCGTTCTCAAATTGGATGCGGCGATCCTTCTCGTGCTCATGGCCGGTGATCAGAGCATGCAGCGGCGCGTGGAAGTCCGGAGCGCCGGCAGGCACGTCATGGACTTCGCCGTCGGTGATCATGATCGCGCCGCCGACGCGTGAGGGCGGCACGTCGCGGAAGGTGCTTTCCAGCGCGCTGAAGAGCTTGGTTTCAGTGCGCTCGTCGGCGGCCTCCGACTTGCCGGCTTCGACGACCCGCACGTCGAACTGCTTGAAGCGGCCGAGGCGTTGCTGGAGCCCAGCCAATGCCTCGTCGGTCTGCTTGGTGCGGTCGCCGATATCCTGGCTCGGACTGCGGTCGACGATAATGGCAACGACGCTCTTCAGCGCCTCGCGTTCCTCGTCGAGGAAGACGGGGTTGAGCAGCGCCGCGCCGAGCGCGAGCAGGGCCAGAAAGCGCAATGCAGAACCACGCTGGCGGAACCACAGTCCGGCAAGCGCAAGCAGCGCAAGCGGCACGAAGACGAGGCCGAACAACGGCCAGGAAATGAGCGGTTCGAGCGAGATGGACCAGTTCATGACTATTGTCCCAGCCGTTCGAGCAGGACGGGCACATGGACCTGGTCGGATTTGTAGTTGCCGGTCAGCATGTACATCATGATGTTTACGCCGGCACGCAGCGCATAGACACGCTGCATCGGGTCATTGGGGACCGTCGGCAGCAAAGGGTCGCCGTTCTCGTCGACCGCCCAGGCGCCGGCGAAATCGTTGGCGGTGATCATGATCGGGGAGACACCGTCGCCGACGCGCACCGGGCGGTTCTCGGTGTTGCTGGCATCGAGCGAAGCCTCGACCCAGAGCGGGCTGCCGTTGAAGCGGCCTGGAAACTCCGGAAGGATGAAGAAGGATTTCGTCAGCACATGGTCCGACGGCACCGGCTCCAGCGGCGGCACGTTGAGGTTGGCGAGAATGTCGCGCAGCCGCTCCGTCGCGGGGCTTGCGGTTCCGCCGCCGATGCCGCTCGAGAACTGGTCGCGCGTATCGAAAAGAACGGTGCCGCCCTGCTGCATGTAAGCGTCGATGCGGGCGATCGACGCCTGGCTGGGCATCGGCGCGGTCGCGTCGACCGGCCAGTAGATCAGCGGATAGAAGGACAGCTCGTCCTTGGAGATGTCGACGCCGGCCGGCGGGCCGGGCTCCAGCGCAGTCTTGTCGATCAGGAAGCGGGTCAGGCCCTCGAGGCCGGCGCGGCTGATCGCGTCGACGCCGGGCTCGCCGGTGATCACATAGGCTATGCGGGTCTTCGAGATGGCCTCGATCGCCTGGGTGTCGCCGGGCTTCGCATCATCAGCGCGGGCGAAATCGGCCTGACCGAAAAGCCCGCCGAGCAAGATCAGCACGGCCGCAGTGGTGGCGACCGCGGCGCGGCGTGGCCGGCGCGACAGCAGCCCGCCCATCCAGAACACGGCAAGCGTGTCGAACACCATCAGCAGAAGCGCCGCTGTCACCAGCGGTCCCTTCAGGTTCTCCGATTCGTCGAAAGCATAGGGAATGGCGGTTACGGGCAGCGAGACCTGCGGACGCGCAAGCGGCGTGAAGCTGCTTGCGGCGTTGAGCAGATTGTGCGCGAAGACGCCGGTTTCCGAGCCATAGAGGCCCGGTGGGTTTTCGAGCGTCACCGGCAACGAGCCAGCGCCGGGCACCAATGGCCGCGCATCGGGCGACGGCGGCGCCAGCATGCCGCCCGCGCCGATCATCCGATAGGGCGCCAGCGAGGCGGCGGTGGCTTCGGCGTTGGCGACAGCGGCCCCCTGGTTGCGCGACAGTTGCACGATGCGTCTCAGCATCTCCACGAAGCTGCCGGAGATCGGCAGGTTCGACCAACTCGCCTCGGGCGTGACATGGAAGAGCACCAGCGTGCCCTTGTCCTTCTTCATGCCTGTCACCAGCGGCGTGCCGTCGGCCAGCGTCGCCCAGGTGCGCTCGACGATGTCGGGCGTCGGCTCGGCCAGCACCTGCCGGCTGACCGTCACCTCGGTCGGCGGCGCCAGATCGGCGAAGGGACCGGCTTTCGGGAATTCGGTGACCTGCTGCGGCGTCGTCCAGGAAAGCGCGCCGCCCAGCGCGCGCTCGCCGCTGCGCAGTCTGACCGGCAGCAGGTCGTCGTCATTGCCGGCGGCGGCGAGCCGGGGGCCGGCAAAGCGCACCAGCGTGCCGCCGTTGTTCACCCAGTCGACCAGCCGTTGCCGGACCTGCTCGGGAATGGTGCCGACATCGGCCATGATGATCATCGCCGGCTTCTGGTCGAGGAGCTGTGGAATGCCGTCGGCCAGATCGGCGCTCGACGGCTCGACCAGATCGGCGAAAGGCTGCAGCGCGCGGCGGATGTAATAGAGGGGCGACAGAAGCGGCTGCGCCTGGTCGGCCTCGGACTGCGACAACAGCCCCACGCGGCGGCGCTTGGAGCTTTCGTCGAGCACGCGCACGGCGCCGGCCTGGCGCTCGCCGTCAAGTGCTATCGAGGCGAAGTCGTTGCGCAGCTCGAACGGCACCGCCATCGTGCCGGTGGCGGTGCTCTCGCCCGGGGCGAATGTCAGCGTCGCGTCGGCGATGCGACGGCCCTTGTCGTCGAAAGCGCCGGCGGTGATCTGCGCCGGCGCCGGATCGCCGGGCGCGCGGATGGCGGTCAGCGCAAAGCCGTCGACCTGGTTGTCGGCGCCGGTCAGACCCATCGGTGAGAATCGGTCGGTAGCTGCCCAGACCAGCCGCGAGGCATTCTTTTGCAGAAGCATCTTGAATGCGGCCTCGTCCCCCTTGGCCGCAAGCCCGTCGGCGAGCACGGCAACGCTGGCTCCGGGCAGGCGCTCCAGGGCAGCCGCGACGCGGGCATAGACGGCTGGCCGGTCGGTCGGGATCGGGCGCGGTTTCGCGGCGCGCAGGCGGTCCAGCGCCGCCGAGGCATCGAAGGGACCAATCTCGGCATTGGACTTCTCGGCGGTGAAGGCGATGACGATGGGAACGCCGTTCGATCCGGCGTCCGCGATCAGCCGCTCGGCGGTGGCGACGCGTTTGGGCCAGTCGGAAGCGCTTGCCCAGTCATTGTCGATGACCAGCGCCAGCGCCGAGCCTTCCGCCGGCAGTTTTTCGCGCGGGTTGAAGACCGGCTCGGCGAGCGCAGTCACGACAAGGGCGGCCATCAGCAGGCGCAGCAGCGTCAGCCACCAGGGGCTTTGCCGCGGCATCTCCTCGCGCCTCAGGACACGGGCAAGGATCTTCAGCGGCGGAAAGACTTCCGTCTGCGGCTTGGGCGGGGTGAGCCTCAGCAGCCACCAGATGACCGGCAGCGCCAGGAGGCCCCACAACACCATGGGCGCGCCGAAGGAGAGCGGCAGCCAGCTCATGCGACAGACCTTCCGAAGTGGCCGGCATCGGCGGTCATCGCCAAGTGGACGCGCACGAGCGCCTCGGAAGCAAGCCGGTCGGTGTGGTTGACGGTGAAGCTCCAGCCGAGACGCTTGCACCAGCCGGCCAGTTCCTCGCGGCGGGCGGTGTAGAGGAGGCGGTAGTCCCCGGCCAGCATCTCGGCGCGACCGGCTGTCAGCTTATCGCCGGTCTCGGGATCGGTGAATTCGGTCCGCCCGGCATAGGGGAAAGTCTCCTCGGCCGGATCGGCCACCTCGATCAGATGCGCGCGCACGCCGTGGCGGGCCAGCACGTCGAGCCAGGCCATGGTTTCCTCAGCCGGGTCGAGGAAATCGCTGATGATGACAATGTCGCAGAAGCGGCGGATGGCAGACAGATCGGGTTTCGCAGGCAGTGCGGCGGCATGACTGAGCTGAGCTGCGACGCGCTCGGCGCCGTTGCGGGCGGTGAACGGGTCGGTGAGGCCCGGCCAGGCAATACGCTCGCCGCTGCGCGACAGAAGCTCGGCCATGGCGAGCGCCAGCACCAGCGCGCGCGATTCCTTGGAGACGCTGGCTCCCGCCGACTTGTACAGCATGGAAGGGGAGGGGTCCGCCCACAGCCACACCGTATGGGCGGCCTCCCACTCGCGATCGCGCACATAGGTGTGGTCGTCGCGAGCAGAGCGGCGCCAGTCGATGCGCGAGGAATCGCCTTCGACATAGGGCCGGAACTGCCAGAAATTCTCGCCGATGCCGCGCTTGCGGCGGCCATGCCAGCCGGCAATCACCGTGTTGACGATGCGGCGCGCTTCGACCAGAAGATCCGGCACCAGTGAGGCCCCCAGCCGGCCACGGGCGAGCGCGTCACGCGTCGCAACCGGTGCCTGGACCTCGCCTATTCGACCCATCAGATGCCTTTTGCCAGTTTCGCCACCACGTCGCGCACCGAGGTGCCTTCGGCGCGGGCGGCGAAAGTCAGCGCCATGCGGTGTTGCAGCACCGGCTCGGCGAGGGCGCGGATGTCGTCGACCGACGGCGCCAGCCTGCCATCATACAGGGCGCGTGCGCGGGCGCATAGCGTGAGCGCCTGGCTGGCGCGCGGGCCTGGACCCCAGGCGACGTGCTTGTCCGTCTCGGCATTGCCCTGGCCGGGGCGCGCCGAGCGCACCAGCTTGAGGATTGCCTCGACGACGCTTTCCGGCACCGGCATGCGGCGGATCAGCGTCTGGATCTCCTTCAGCCGCGCCGCTTGCAGCACATTGTCGGCCCTGGCCTCCTCGACGCCGGTGGTCTCGAGCAGGATGCGGCGCTCGGCCTCGATCTCAGGATAGAGGATGTCGACCTGCATCAGGAAACGGTCGAGTTGCGCCTCGGGCAGCGGATAGGTGCCTTCCTGCTCCAGCGGATTCTGCGTCGCCAGCACATGGAAAGGCGCGGGCAGGTCATGGCGGGCGCCGGCGATGGTGACGTGATATTCCTGCATTGCCTGCAGCAGCGCCGACTGGGTGCGCGGCGAGGCGCGGTTGATCTCGTCGGCCATCAGAAGCTGCGTGAAGATAGGCCCGGAGATGAAGCGGAAGGAACGCTTGCCGAATTCGTCCTGCTCCATCACCTCGGAGCCGAGGATGTCGGATGGCATCAGGTCCGGCGTGAACTGGATGCGGCGGGAATCGAGGCCGAGCACGATGCCCAGCGTCTCGACCAGCTTGGTCTTGGCAAGGCCCGGAACGCCGACGAGCAGCGCATGGCCGCCGGCAAGCAGCGCCACCAGCGTGCGCTCGACCACGGCTTCCTGGCCGAAGATGACCCGGCCGACGGCGCCGCGCACCTTGGAGATGTCGGCCAGCGCCTTCTCGGCTTCCTCGACCATCGCCTTTTCGCTGATCGGGCTTTCCTTGATCATCACGCTCATGCCGTTCGATCCTTGTGGTTGGAAATACCGGCCTGCATTCTCGTACCCGCAGAATGCCGCGATTCGGCCTCGCCTGGCGTCTGCATTCGAACTTAAATCACAGACTTAGGCTGACAAGCGGAACAACAGTGACTATTTCGTGGCAATGACGGAACACGCCGAACATCGCGAACCGAGCCTGACCAGCGCCACCGAGCCGCGCGGCTTGGAGGCGTTGATTTCGCGGGCCGCACGGGCGGGCAAGGGGCCGGCGCCGGTGGAGCGCTGGAATCCCGACTTCTGCGGCGATCTCGACATGGAGATCAAGGCTGATGGCACCTGGTTCTATCTCGGCACGCCGATCGGGCGCATGCCGCTGGTGCAGCTTTTTTCCAGCGTGCTGCGCAAGGACGCCGACGGAAGAACCTATCTGGTGACCCCGGTCGAACGGGTGGGGATCAGAGTCGCGGACGCGCCCTTCATCGCCGTCGAAATGGACGTTTCCGGCAGTGGCGACGGGCAGGTCATCACTTTCCGCACCAATGTCGGCGACGTCGTCGCGGCTGGCCCCGGCCATCCGCTGCGCTTCGTCGACGAAGATGCGACCGGCGGACTGAAGCCCTACGTGCTGGTGCGTGGGCGGCTGGAGGCGCTGGTGGCGCGGCCGGTCATGTACGAACTGGTCGAGCATGGCGAGGAGGTCGAGATCGGCGGCCAGACGATGTTTGCCGTGCGCTCCGGCGGCGAGGTCTATCCGATCATGCCGGCCGAAAAGCTCAGGCGGCTGAGCGCGTGATGGATCAGGTGACAGCAGCGCCGTTCTCGATCGCGGATTTTCGTGCGCGCGTCGCGGCGCAGGCCGAGGCGCGGCCCGGCGAGGATTTTGGCGATCATCGCTTCAACCCCGGGCATCCCAGGCTGAAACACGCAAAGCCGCTGCGCGACGCAGCTGTGCTGATACCGGTGGTCGACCATACCGACGGCGCGACGGTGCTGCTCACCAAGCGCGCCGAGAAGCTGCGCAGCCATTCCGGCCAGGTGGCCTTTCCGGGCGGCACCATCGATCCGACAGATCCCGGCCCCGAAGCCACGGCGCTGCGCGAGACCTTCGAAGAGATCGGCCTCGAGCGCGACCACATCGAGATCATCGGCCGCATGCCGGACTATGTTGCCGGCAGCGGCTACCGCATCGTGCCCGTGCTTGCCGTGGTGCGGCCAGGTTTTTCGCTGACACTCAATGTCGATGAGGTCGATGCCGCCTTCGAGGTGCCGTTGAGCTTCCTGATGGATCCGGCCAATCACGCGCGCGACAGCCGCATGTGGAACGATCTCGAATGGTTCTTTTACGAAATGCCCTATGGCGGCCAGCGCATCTGGGGCGTCACCGCCGGCATCATCCGTACGCTCTATGAAAGGCTCTACGCATGAGTGCGAGGGTGTCCCTGTCTGGCAGGGCCGATTGGCTTGGCGAAGAGCATCTGCAACGCCTGCTTGCCGCGTTGACGGAAGGCGGGGAGGAGGCGCGCGTCGCCGGCGGCGCAGTTCGCAACACCTTGCTCGGCCAGCCGGTGGCCGACATCGACATTGCCGCGACGACCTTGCCCCAGGAGACGATCCGGCGTGCCGAGGCGGCCGGATTCAAGACGGCGCCGACGGGTATCGAGCATGGCACCATAACGGTGGTCGCGGGAGGCAAGCCTTACGAGGTCACGACGCTGAGGGCCGATGTCGAGACCGATGGGCGGCGGGCGAAAGTGATCTTCGGGCGCGACTGGAAGGCGGATGCCGAGCGGCGCGACTTCACCATCAACGCGCTCTATGCCGAAGCCGACGGAACAGTCGTTGACCTCGTTGGCGGCATCGCCGACATCGGGGCGCGCCGGCTGCGCTTCATCGGCGAGGCGGACGCGCGCATCCGGGAGGACTACCTGCGCATCCTGCGCTTCTTCCGCTTTTTTGCCTGGTATGGCGAGGGCCGGCCCGACGCCGAGGGGCTGAAGGCCTGCGCTAGGCTTAAGGACGGGCTTGGCCAGCTTTCGGCCGAACGCGTCTGGTCCGAGTTGAGGAAGCTGTTTTCGGCCTCCGACCCGTCGCGCGCGCTGCTCTGGATGCGGCAGGCCGGCGTGCTCTCCGCGGTCCTGCCGGAGAGCGAGAAATGGGGCATCGACGCCATTCACGGGTTGGTCAGGGCCGAAAAGGATCTCGGCTGGGCCGTCGATCCGATGCTGAGGCTGGAAGCGGTCGTCCCACCGGATGCGGCGCGCATGAAGACGCTTGCCGAGCGGTTGAGATTCTCCAACGAAGAAGCCGATCGCTTGCGGCTCTGGGCGCTGACCACCGCGCCGGAACCCCGGACCACCGAGACGGAACTGGCGAAGAAGGTCTATTTCAGCGATCGCGGCGGTTACCTCGATCGGCTCCGGCTTGCCCTGGCCGGGGCGCGGACGCGTGCCGTCGAGGACAATCAGGCGATGATGGAGGCCGGTGGCTTTTCGCGCTTGCTCAACTTCGTACTGAGATGGGAAAAGCCGGTGTTTCCGATCAAGGGAGCCGACCTGACCGAACTCGGCGCGTCACCTGGTCCGAAACTCGGCGCCACACTGCGGAATCTTGAAAAGGAATGGGTCGAGTCCGGGTTTACAGCGGACCGCGGCGCGCTGCTCAAGCGCGCCGCGCAAGCTCTCGAAAGCTAGGTCCAAATTACCGAATAGCCACGGGGGCCAGGGCGCGCGAGAGGCTTGCCTCGCCCTTGCCATAGATGGCCGGGTTGTAGTTGACCAGCGTGTCGGTGCGGGCCGTGTTGAGCAGGTCGTTGGTGATCTGGACCGGTGTCGCGCTGCTGAACTTGCTGCCGATGATTGCGGCGTAGCCGGAGATGATCGGTGCGGCGAACGAGGTGCCATAAAGACCGGTCTGGTCTCCGTCGACGCCGACGACGAGGAAGTGGCTCTGCACCTGCGTGTTCGATCCCGCATAGTCCGAGTACCAGGCAAGCTGGGCCTTGTTGGTCGTCGTGCCATTCGTCGACAGCGCGCCGACGAAGATCGCCGTCTGCTTACCGATCAGGGCGAGATCGAGATAGTCCTGCTGACCGCCGGTGACGCCGCCGACCGCGACCGAGTCGTTGCCGGCTGCTTTGGAGATTATGGCAGACCCACGGCTGGCGTAGGAGATGATCGATGCCTCCTCCGGTGCCCACCAGATCTGGTTCACGCTGTAGCCCGCGTTTGCGTACATGCCGTAACTGAGGTTGAGCACATTGCGGCCGTTGGCAAGTGAGACGGCAGTGCCTGTCGAGAAATCCTTGGAGCGGATGGTCGCCGAGGGGGCGATCATGCTGGCTTCCTCGCGGGTCCATTCGCCATGCCGCTGGGTCTGGGTGCCAAGGCCGAAATTTCCGGAAAAGCGCGTCGAGCTGCTGAAGTCGTCGACCATGGTGATGGTGACGCCCTGGCCCTTGTAGCCCGCAGCCCATGCTGCGCCGACGTCGGGGCTCATCCAGCTCTGAAGCGTCTGGGCCGTGCGTGCGACCGGGATGGTTGTGCTCATGCATATGGACTGACCACCGCCGTGGCACAGCGCGGCCATCTCGTCCGCATCGACCTCCTGGGCCGACGCCACGGACGCCGGCAGGAGGAGAAGGGCCGCGGCAATTGCGAATTTCCAGTGATTACCAAACATGTCCTTACTCCGGATCAAAAAGGAAAGAAGGCGGATGATCGCGAATTTCGGGAAAGAAAGATGTCTCATGCATGGTCTCCCGGCGATCAAAACGTAACACGGTAATTCAGCCACAGATGCATCGTCTCCGGCTTAGCGTTAACCAGATATTTCAGCGTTTCCTCAGGCGCCATCTGACCGGCGGCGAGCCGGCAATTGACGCTGTAGGTGCCCAGATCCCCGTAGTCCGCCGTGCAGGGCTTTTCGGTCAGGTCACCGCCAATGGTCGAAGTGACGGACAAGGACAGGGTGCTGTTCGGGTTCGGATGGGTTTGGGTAAGAAAGCCAAGCTTGAGACTCGGCGCTATGGTGTATTTCTCACCTTGTTCCCCGGTTCCAAACCCCCAGAGAATGCCGGTGTTTTCAGTGAGTTGCGTGAGGAAGTCGACATGGAAGTCGACCCAGTTCGAGTGATACCACTGATTGAACGGAACCCAGCTTCCGCTCTGCAGTTCGTAACCGCCATTGCCAAGGCCTCTCACCTGATCGCTCAGTGGCGACCCCTGATGAATATCGACGAACGACGTGGTGATTTCCTGAGCTGCCGCTGGCGAGGCAATGAGGAACGCGCAGGCCAGGAGCGCCGCCTTGCGCAAATTGCGTCGATTGCCGGACCTTTCGCGCATAGTGCGCAGCACCTTGCCCCACCGATCCCGACAACGCCTCATGGCGGCGGGCTCCTCGGGCAGCCCTCTGTAGCCGGGTTGTTCGCAGGACTATTATATGCGGACCGTTACCGTGAGGTTATCCAAGACAATTAGAATATAATAATTTACATGAATTTCGACGAGGAAGCGGGCGGGCCGCTTGTGCTGGCCGCGCCGCGCAAATGCCGCGATCTGCTCTTTTTTGCCGGTGCCTCAGGCGGCGTCGCGAACCTTCTGGATGCGCGAACGGATCGCTTCGACCATCGTCTCGCGAATGGTTGTTTCGCCGTGGGTTTCGCGCATGTGCTCGACAGCGCGGCGCATCACCTCCGCTTCCTCTTCGGCGCGCGTATGCCAATCGCAGCCCGGGACGAGCGACCCGCATTGGAACTCCTTCATCGGATTTTCCTTCCTCGCTCTGGAGCGGTCCGGCCCTCCATACGCTCCAGCTTATTGTCGTTATGGCAATTCCCGGCTGAATGGGCTGGGTGGTGTCTGGAATTGCTCTGGTGGATAAGCATAACACATGCCGGCCGGTTTCGGTTGCATCGAGCCGGCGACAAATCGTTTTTGCCACCTGTTCAAACCGAAAGGCGGACCATCGCTGCTCCGCCTTTCCCATTGCCTGATCCTGCTATCGGGCCGTCATTTCATGGTCTTGACGGCTTTCGGCACTTTATTCTTGTCCGCATGTTCCGAGAAAGGTCGCGGGATGCCAGCCGTCGACGCTACTCGCCGGATTTTCACGGCCATTTTACCTCGGGCGGCATGCTGGAGAGGATCGAGGCGACATTGCCGCCGGTCTTCAGTCCGAAGATGGTGCCGCGATCGTACAGCAAGTTGAACTCGACGTAGCGGCCGCGCCGGATGAGCTGTTCGTCGCGATCGCCGTCGGTCCAGTTCTGGTTGAAGTTGCGGCGCACGAGGTGGGCGTAGACGACCAGGAAAGAGCGGCCGATATCCTGGACGAAGTTGAAATCGGCATCCCAGCCGCCCTGGTCCTCGCCCGAATGCAGCCAGTCGAAAAAGACACCGCCGATGCCGCGGACCTCGTTGCGATGCGGCAGGAAGAAATACTCGTCGCACCAGTCCTTGAACCTGGCATAGTCGGCGACCGCGGCATTCTTCTCGCAGGCAAACTGCATGGCCCGGTGGAAGGCTACGCTGTCGGGGTCATCCTGGACCCGGCGCCGGTCGAGCACCGGCGTCAGATCGGCGCCGCCGCCGAACCAATGGCGCGTGGTCACAACCATGCGCGTGTTCATGTGGACCGCGGGGACGTTGGGGTTCCAGGGATGGGCGATCAAGGAGATGCCGCTCGCCCAGAAGCGCGGATCCTCCTCGGCGCCCGGGATCTGCTTCCTGAATTCCGGTGAAAACTCGCCAAAGACGGTGGAGGTATGGACACCGACCTTCTCAAAGACGCGGCCGCGCATCATCGACATCGTGCCGCCGCCGCCGCGGCCCTCGTCCCGCTCCCACGGCGTCTTCTCGAAATGGCCGGGCGACCATGAGGATTGCGGGCCGCTGACCTCCTGCTCGATCTCCTCGAAGGTGGCGCAGATGCGCTCGCGCAGCGCCTCGAACCAGAGACGGGCCTTTATCTTCTTCTCTTCGATGTCGGCGGGCAGGCCCACCGGAATTTCGGGTCGTTCCAATTCGGTCTCCAGCAACGGGCCTGTTTGCCCGACAAATGACTCGTTTTTTCCGCGCGCGATCCCTAATCTCTTGAGGGCAAGGGTCAAGTCCTGTCTGACCAAGGTGCAAGGAGTTCCTTTGTGCGCACCCCGGCAAGACCGCCGCTGGATGGCTTGAGGAAAAGGCTAGAGCGCTCGCGGGCCGAGCGCGAAAAAGAGCCGCGCGACGGGTTCCTCCGCGAAACCTTCGTGCTGCCGCGCCCGGCCGCACGACTCAAGGCGAAGGAATGGTTCGAGCGTTTTCCGAAGCAGGCCTACTGGACCGAGATCGAGAGCTGGTTCGAGCGGCCAGGCGACGTCATCGAATTCACGATGCGGCGGCTGCCGGCGGCGGACTAAGCGCCGCCGGTTGTCTGTGCCGGAAGCAAAAGCCGTCCTATTTCCCTTGTATGATTTTGATGAATTCGCTTCTGTCGCCTGATCCAAGGTGCGCCCGACGCATTTCGGCATACGTCAGACGGCCATTGGCAAAGGCCCGGACCGTTCTTGTACACCAGACGCGCGGTGTGCTGGCCGGGCTTGCATTAATGACCTTAGCAGCTTCCTGCTTGGTACTGAGTGGAGCTTTCTCGGAACGCGCGATGCAGTCTGCAAGCAACTCCTTGTACATGGCCGGGCTGCCCTGAACCATGGTCCTTGCCGTATTCCACTCGCCTTCGCTCGGCATACATCCAGCCAACACAATGGCGCCAAGCAACGCGGGAAAAGTCTTGTAATTCAATTTCAATTCTGCCCCCAAAGGATTATTTGCAAGAACGTATCAACCATACGCAAATCGCCTCCACAAGACTGCGAGGCTTCTGGTACAGGGATAATTTTGTAAGTGTCAGTCGTGCCGTATTTGCTTTAGTCCGCCACCAGCCGCCTTGCGCCGGTTCCCTCCCTGGCCAACCGATCGTCCTTGTTGCGGAGCGGGCATTTGTCGATCGACATGCAGCCGCAGCCGATGCAGTCGGTCAGCCCATCGCGCAATTTCGTCAGTTGGCTAATCTTATGATCGAGCCCGTCGCGCCAAGCCGTTGAAAGCAGATTCCAATCGCCGCGCGTCGGCGTGCGGCCCTCGGGCAGGGACTGGAACGCGGCGGCGATCTCGGCCAGCGAGATGCCGACCTCCTGAGCGACGCGGATGATCGCTACCCGTCTCAATACATCCCGGCTGTAGCGCCGCTGGTTGCCCGCCGTGCGATGGCTGCGGATAAGCCCCCGCGCTTCATAAAAATGCAGTGCCGACACCGCGACCCCACTGCGCATCGCCACCTGGCCGACCGTCAATTCCCTTACCGGAGCCATTTCCCACTTTCCGCTTGACCTCAAGTTAAGTTGAGCTTGTAGCGAGGAAACCCAGACAAGGCAAACACAGGAGAAGGCGATGTGCGCCTGGGTGAGGATGGCAACGACAGGGGAGGCGGTAAGCGACGTTGAGGAGGGGCTGAAAGTTCTATCCGATCTGGCGCAACGCTTCGCCAGCGGACATCGCGACGGAGAGCGCGACATTGATGCTACGCGCGCCGGGCCGCATCGGGATGGTCAGCCGCGCATCCGCCGAATGATGGACATGGTCCGGAACGCCGGCGGATTCGCGGCCGAACAAAAGGATGTCGCCGGCGGCGAAAGCAAAGTCCGTATAGGCGGTGGTGGCCTTGGTGGTGAGCAACACCAGACGGCGCGCATTGGTCTGGCGCCACTCCTCGAAGGCGTGCCAGTCGGCGTGGCGGGAAAGCGCCGCCATTTCGAGGTAGTCCATGCCTGCGCGTTTGAGCGCCCGGTCGGAGAGCGGGAAGCCGGCCGGTTCGATGATGTCGACGCCGAGGCCGAGGCAAGCGGCGAAGCGCAGGATTGTCCCGGTGTTGCCGGCGATGTCAGGCTGGTAGAGCGCGATGCGGAGACGATCGTTCATTTCCGCGTCCTTCTAATAAGTGGCAGATCGGCCACAGGCATATCCCGGTTTTGGCGATTTCTGGACTGGCGGGTGGTCATTTTCTGCGAAGTCAAGTATATGCCGCTCATCGTCAACCCGAACCGAAGGAGGGGAAGCAAATGATGACCATGCACATTCAGTTTCTCTCCCTGGGCCACGTATGCCCGACGGCGGTTTCGGTACGACGATTCTTCTGACACTTTAAGACTTCATCGCACCGATTCCCGCCGAACCCAGTTTTCGGCTTTCCAAGGAATCTCGCGATGTTTTTCAAACTGCCAAAGGGGCGCCCGGCCCCGCCCGAAGCTGCCGCGGCCGACGCTCACAGTCGCGCCCCGGTCGACGTAACCCGTGTCTCCGGCCGAATGCCGGCGTTCGAGTTCGTTTCACCTTTTTTATCGCATTTCCACATGGAGGACGGACCGATGTTCGATCCATTCAGAATACCCGGCTCGAGGAGTCTGCACGATCGCAAGATGGCGACGTGGGCGTTGCTGATCGGCGAGACCTACTCGTCCGCCGTACATGCCGAGACGCGTCGGCGCCCACATCGCGGCATGCTGCCGGACGTGGATTTCTCGCGCGCGGTTCCCGACCCTGGCCGGTCGTCGCTGGTGCGCCGCATGATCAGGATGATGCGGCCAGGCGAGAAGGGCCGGGCCGGAACCCCGGCGTCGCCAATAGCCTCTACCGAGCCTGTCGGCGAAAAGCCTGCAACACCCTATATTGCGCGAAGCAGGGCCGGCGATTCAGTTGATTCCGTATCGCCGGCCCGCGATGTCGCGCGGCCGAAAAGCCTTGTACATCAATCCCGCGCTGCGTGAGCGCGTTGACTTTAAGAGTGCCTTGAATGTTCCGCTGGTTTGAAAAAAGGCTCGATCCGTTTCCCGCCGCGGAGCCGGTCGAGCCGCCGAAGACGCTGGTTGCCTTCTGCGTGCATTATACGCGCGGCGCGTGGCCCTATATCCTCGTCGATGCGGTTCTGGTGGCGGCGATCGCCATCGCCGAAGTGTGGATGTTCGGCTTCATGGGCCGCATCGTCGACTGGCTGTCAGCGCAGAACCGCGAAACCTTTCTGCAGACTGAGAGCTGGAAGCTTGCCGGCATGGCTTTCGTCGTGCTGTTCGCTCTGCCTGGCACGGTCTGGCTGCACTCGCTGCTCAACCAGCAGACGCTGATGGGCAATTATCCCATGCGCATTCGCTGGCAGGTTCATCGTTACCTGCTCAAGCAGTCGATGGCCTTCTACCAGGACGAGTTCGCCGGCCGAATCGCGACCAAGCTGATGCAGACGGCGCTCGCCGTGCGCGACTGCGTGATAAAGGTGATAGACGTCCTCAATTACGTCATCGTCTACTTCCTTGGCATGCTGCTCATCGTCGGCTCAGCTGACTTGCGGCTGGCGGCGCCACTCGGCGTGTGGCTGATCGGCTATATCGCGCTGCTGCGTTACTTCATTCCTCGACTGGGCAAGGTCGGCGAAGAGCAGGCCAATGCGCGCTCGACCATGACTGGTCGCGTCGTCGACAGCTACGCCAACATCCAGACGGTGAAGCTGTTCTCCCACGCGCGGCGCGAGGCGGCCTTCGCCAGGGAAGGGATGGCGGGTTTCATCGAGACGGTCTATCGCTCGATGCGGCTGGTGACGGTGCTCTACGGCCTCCTCTACATACTGAATGCGCTGTTGCTGTTCTCTGTCACCGCGCTCTCGCTGTGGCTGTGGCTCGGCGATGCGGTGACGATCGGCGCCGTCGCCGTGGTCATCGGCCTGGTGCTGCGCATGTGGGGCATGTCGCAGTGGATCATGTGGGAGATGTCGGGCCTGTTCGAGAATATCGGCACGGTGCAGGACGGCATAGCCTCGATCTCGCTGCCGCGCCTGGTCGAGGACCGACCGGACGCCAAGGACATTATCATCAGCCACGGCGAGATACGCTTCGACGAGATCGGCTTCCACTACGGCAAGCAGAAGGGCGTTATCGAAAACCTGTCGCTGACTGTGAAGCCGGGCGAGAAGGTCGGTATTGTCGGTCGCTCTGGGGCCGGCAAATCGACGCTGGTCAACCTGTTGCTGCGCTTCTACGACCTCGAAGCCGGCCGGATCCTGATCGACGGCCAGGAGATCGCCGCGGTGACGCAGGATTCGCTGCGCGCGCAGATCGGCATGGTGACGCAGGATACTTCACTGCTACACCGGTCCGTACGCGACAACATCCTCTACGGCAGGCCCGACGCGAACGAAGGGATGCTGATCGAGGCTGCCAAGCGGGCCGAGGCGCTGGACTTCATCGGCGAGCTGTCCGATTCCGAAGGCCGCAAGAATTTCGATGCCTATGTCGGCGACCGCGGCGTCAAATTGTCCGGCGGTCAGCGGCAGCGCATCGCCATCGCCCGCGTGATGCTGAAGGACGCGCCGATCCTCATCCTCGACGAGGCGACATCCGCGCTCGATTCCGAGGCCGAGGCGGCGATCCAGGAGAACCTCTACAAGCTCATGCAGGGCAAGACCGTCATTGCCATCGCCCATCGGCTTTCGACCATCGCGGCGATGGACCGGCTGGTCGTCATGGACAAGGGCCGGATCATCGAGGAAGGCTCGCATGACCAGCTCGTCGCCAGGGGTGGGCTCTACGCACAGCTGTGGCAGCGACAGTCGGGCGGCTTCCTGCTCGACGATGGTCCTGCCGAAGCCGACACCAAGGCACTGGCGCCCGAATCCGGGATGGCCGCCGAGTAAGATCGCCTCTTGCGCAGGGTCCACAGGAACAGTGATTGCGGGCGTAACCACCGCCCGCAATCGAAACGAAGTCGAGGCACAAGGGGCTGATCCCGGACAGGGCGCGCCCGCTTGTGGCGCCCGTGAGGAAAAATGTTCGATCGCCTGTTTGCCTGGTTCGAAAGCCGCTATTCGCCGGTCGCACTGGCCGACGACCGGCAGCCGCCCATGGGGCTTTGGAAGTTCTACTGGTATTTCATAAGCCAGTTTCGCGCCGCGTATTGCCTGCGCATGATCATCGTTGCGGTCGCCGCCATCGCGGATGCGATGCTGCCGATTTTCGTCGGCGTGATCGTGGGCCTGCTCTCCAGCACCAAGCCGGGTGATTTTTTCGCGGCACATACGCCACTGCTCGCCGCGATGGCGTTCGTCGTGCTGCTGCGTCCACTTGCGACCATCATCGACGGGCTCGTCCGCAACCACGCCATCGCGCCAAATCTGATCGATCTCGTGCGCTGGCAGAGCCATTGGCATGTCGCGCGGCAGGACTGGTCGTTCTTCCAGAACGATTTCGCGGGACGCATCGGGACAAAAGTCATGCAAAGCGGCGATTCGGTGGAGATGAGCGTCAACCTCACCATCGACGCCGCCTGGTATGCGCTGGTCTTTGTTGCCGTGGCCATCGTCGTCCTGGCGCAGCTCGACCCTGTCCTGCTCGCGGTGGTGGCAATATGGCTGGTGTTCTATTGCCTGCTCTTCCGATTTTCGATGCCCAGGATTGCGCGGTGGTCAACGGCCCTCTCTGAGCGGTGGTCGGTGGTCAGCGGCCGCATGGTCGACAGCTACACCAACATCCTGACGCTCAAGACGTTTTCGACCGGCGAACATGAGGACAGATATGTCTCGCAGGCAGTGATCGAGCATGCCGACACGTTTTACCGTTTGATGCGCGTCTTCACGTTGATGTGGTCAACATTGTTCGTTCTGAATGCGCTGCTGCTGGTCGCCATAAGCTGGTTGGCTCTTGCCGGGTGGAACGCCGGTCACATGACCACTGCGGCCGTGGCAACGGCGATCCCGTTCGCGTTGCAGATCGCCAACATCTCCGGCAGGATCCTCGATGTCGGCGCAAACGTCTTTCGGCAGATCGGCGTCGCCAGCAATTCGATGACAACGATCGCGCGGCCCATCACCATGCAGGACAGGCCGGGCGCTCCGGCGCTCGTGGTGACCGCCGGCGGCATCGAATTCGACCGGGTGAATTTCAATTACTCGCGCGTCGACGGCAAAGGTGGCGTCATCGACAATCTGTCGCTGAAAATCGCGCCGGGCGAGCGTGTG
>NZ_JANINM010000401.1 GCF_024509055.1 Mesorhizobium sp.
GTTGCCGCGCCGCGTGCCGTACTGATTGAAGTCGGCGACACCGACACCATGCTCGGTAAGGTACTTGCCGGCCGGGGAGGCCGCCTTGATCGAACCCGCGGGCGAGATGTGGTCGGTGGTGATCTTGTCGCCGAACAGGCCGAGCACGCGCGCGCCCTTGATGTCGCCGACCTTGCCGAAGGAGCGGCCCATGCCGGCGAAATAGGGCGGGTTCTGCACATAGGTCGAGTGATCGTCCCAGGCGTAGGTCTGGCCTTCCGGCGCCTTGACCTTCTGCCAGTACTCGTCGCCCTTGAAGACGTCGGCATATTTGCGGGCGAACAGCTCGCGTGTGACGTTCTTCTCGATGAATTCCTGGATCTCGGCCGAGCTTGGCCAGATGTCCTTGAGATAGACCGGCTTGCCGTCGCTGCCCTCGCCGAGCGGCTCGGTGGTGAGGTCCTTGGTCACCGTGCCGGCCAGCGCATGCGCCACCACCAGCGGCGGCGAGGCGAGATAGTTCGCCTGCACGTCGGGCGAGACGCGGCCTTCGAAGTTGCGGTTGCCGGAGAGCACCGCGGCAGCGATCAGGCCCTTGTCGTTGATGGTCTTGGAGATCGGCGCCGGCAGCGGTCCGGAATTGCCGATGCAAGTGGTGCAGCCGAAGCCGACGAGGTTGAAGCCGATCTGGTCGAGCTCCTTCTGCAGGCCGGACTTTTCCAGATACTCGGCGACCACCTGGCTTCCCGGCGCCAGCGAGGTCTTCACCCACGGCTTCTGCTTAAGGCCGACGCGGTTGGCGTTGCGAGCCAAGAGGCCGGCGCCGATCAGGACGCTCGGGTTCGAGGTATTGGTGCACGACGTGATAGCGGCAATGACGACGTCGCCATGGCCGAGGTCATGGGAGGTGCCTTCGACGTCATAGCGCTTCGAAATCTCGGCGGCCTTCTTGTACTCGGTCTCCATCGCCTTGGCGAAGCCGGCCGGGATGCCTTCCAGCGCCACGCGGCCCTCGGGACGCTTCGGGCCGGCCATCGACGGCACGACGTCGCCGAGATCGAGCTCGAGCAGGTCGGTGAAGACCGGATCGGCCGAGCCGGCGTCGCGCCACATGCCCTGTGCCTTCGAATAGGCCTCGACCAGCGCGATGCGGCTTTCCTCGCGGCCGGACATCGTCAGGTAGCGGATGGTTTCGCTATCGACCGGGAAGAAGCCGCAGGTGGCGCCATATTCCGGCGCCATGTTGCCGATGGTGGCGCGGTCGGCCAGCGTCATGTTGGAGAGGCCGGGACCGAAGAACTCGACGAACTTGCCGACGACGCCCTTCTTGCGCAGCATCTGGGTGACGGTGAGCACGAGGTCGGTGGCGGTGACGCCTTCCTTCAGCTTGCCGGTGAGGCGGAAGCCGATCACCTCCGGGAGCAGCATGGAGACCGGCTGGCCGAGCATGGCCGCCTCCGCCTCGATGCCGCCGACGCCCCAGCCGAGCACGCCGAGGCCGTTGATCATGGTGGTGTGCGAATCGGTGCCGACGCAGGTGTCGGGATAAGCGGTCGTTTCGCCGTCCTCGGCATTGGTCCACACCACCTGTCCGAGATACTCGAGGTTGACCTGGTGGCAGATACCGGTGCCTGGCGGCACGACGCGGAAGTTGCGGAAGGCCTGCTGGCCCCATTTCAGGAACTTGTAGCGCTCTTCGTTGCGCTCATATTCGAGCTCGACATTGCGGGCGAAGGCCATCGGCGTGCCGAACTCGTCGACGATGACGGAGTGGTCGATGACGAGATCGACCGGCACAAGCGGATTGATCTTTTCCGGATCGCCGCCGAGCGCCTTGATGCCGTCGCGCATGGCGGCGAGGTCGACCACGGCCGGAACGCCGGTGAAGTCCTGCATCAGCACGCGCGCCGGGCGATAGGCGATCTCGACGCCGGCGGTACCCTTGTCGGTCAGCCAGGCGGCCACCGCCTGGATCGATTCCTTGGTGACGGAGCGGCCGTCTTCGTTGCGCAGCAGGTTCTCCAGCAGCACCTTCATCGAATAGGGCAACCTGGCGATACCGCTGAGGCCGTTCTTTTCGGCCTCGGCGAGGTCGAAATAGACATAGTCCGCGCCACCCACGGTCAGGGTGCGGCGGCAGTTGAAACTATCGAGGGATTTCGTCACGGCGATCCGTCCTTGTCTGTTCAGCCTGAAAGGGAACGGACGCCGTTGGCATGCAATCACGCGCAAAGGTGCGGGTACGGCCATTTCCGCTGTCCGCTCCCAAGCAACCCGAGCCGTTCAAGGCGGCGCGTGCGCTGGTTCGGCGCTAATACTGTTCCCGCGCCGACCGCTGGCACGGATGCACCGCATATAGAGAATTTCCCGGAATAGTTCTAGACAGTCGAAAGACGAATTTGCGTGAGGCGGCGACGGCCGCGAAACGGTGCTTCTGGGACGGGCAGGCATGCGGCTGATCGCCGAAAATCTGGGCGGCGAGCGCGGCGGCGAGACGGTCTTTTCCGGGATCGGCTTCACACTCGAAAAGGGCGAGGCATTGATCGTCACCGGGCCGAACGGCTCGGGCAAGTCGACGCTGCTGAGGGTCGTTGCCGGCCTGTTGCCGGCGGCCGAGGGCCGGGTGCGGGTCGAAGACGGCGGCGATGATTTTCCCTCGGTCGCTTCGGCCTCTCATTATCTCGGCCATCTCAACGCGATGAAGACGGCGCTCAGCGTCGAGGAGAACCTGGGTTTCTGGCGCGCCTTTCAGGGCGAGCAGGGCTCGAGCGTGGATGAGGCGCTGGAGACGGTCGGGCTTGGTGGAATTGGCCATCTGCCCTTCGGCTATCTCTCGACCGGGCAGCGGCGGCGGGCTTCGATCGCCAAGCTTCTGGTCAGCCGGCGGCCGGTGTGGCTGCTCGACGAACCGACGGCTGGATTGGACAAAGCGTCGGAGGAGAGGTTCGCGGAATTGATGCGGGGGCATTTGCGGGACGGAGGGATCGTCGTTGCCGCGACGCATCTGCCGTTGGGGCTGGAAGGGACAAAGGCATTGAGGATGGGGAATTGATGTCGGCGCGAGGCACCCCCCTCTGCCCTGCCGGGCATCTCCCCCTCAAGGGGGGAAATCAGCTGTTCCGGCGCTCCGCGAACCTTTCAACGTTGGAGATTGGCGAAGGCCGGCGTGACATTCAATCTCCACCCTTGAGGGGGAGATGCCCGGCAGGGCAGAGGGGGGTGCCTGGGCGCAGGCATCTCAAATCATGCTAGCCCTCTTCCTCCGCGATATCCGCCTCTCGATCCGCGCCGGCGGCGGCGCGTTGATCGGCGTCATCTTCTTCCTTGCCGTGATCGTCACCATCCCCTTCGGCGTCGGCCCCGACCTCAATCTCCTGTCGCGCATCGGCCCAGCTATCCTTTGGATCGCGGCCCTGCTTGCCTGCCTGCTCGGGCTCGACCGGCTTTTCCAGGCCGACCGTGAGGATGGCTCGCTCGACCTGCTGGTGCTGAACAGCGACCGCCACATGCTGGCGCTGACGGTGTTGACGAAGTGCCTGGCGCACTGGACGGGCAGCGTGCTGCCGCTGGTGGTCGCGGCGCCCTTGCTCGGCCTGTTCATGAACATGCAGCCGGTTGCGATCGGCGCCACGGCGCTGACGCTGCTTGTCGGCACGCCGGCCATCACCTTCATCGGCGCGGCGGGCGCGGCCGTCGCGGTGGCGCTGCCGCGCGGCGGGCTGCTGATCTCGGTGCTGGTGCTGCCGCTCACCATTCCGGTGCTGATCTTCGGCGTATCGGCCAGCTACGGCGCGGTGGCCGATCCGGCGCCGTTCCTGCAGCCGTTCCTCATTCTTGCCGCGCTGACGTTGTTTCTTGCCGTGCTTGGGCCGCTCGCGGCGGCGCTGGCGCTGCGACACGGGACGGATTGAGGCGCACGGAACGTTTTCTGCTGCGACGTGGCGGCTGATTGCGCGAGCAAGGACGCATGTTTAAGGGAAGGCATGATCGAACGAACCGGCACGAGATCCGCTGAAGGCCGCAGGGAGCGAGTATGAGCGCGCACGCCCTGTTCGTCACTGCCGCCTATACGATAACGGCGATCGTTCTTGCCGGGCTGATCGGCTGGATCCTGCTCGACCAGCGGGCGCGCAAACGCCAGCTTGCCGCCCTTGAGGCAGCCGGTGTGCGGCGCCGCTCCGACAAGACCGGGGCGTCAAAACAGTGAGCATGGAAACCGAAACGCCGGCGCCGCGCCGCCGCCTGTTCGTGCTTCTGCCGTTGCTGGTGTTCCTGGGGCTGGCCGGGCTGTTCCTGTCACAGCTTCTGTCCGGGCGCGACGCCTCGGAAATCCCCTCGGCCCTGATCGGGCTGCCGGCGCCGCAGACCAACCTGCCGCCGCTCGAAGGGATGAATCTGCCGGGGCTCGATTCCAAGGCCTTCGCCGGCAAGGTGACGCTGGTCAACGTCTTTGCGTCATGGTGCGCGCCGTGCCGCGAAGAGCATCCGGTGCTCCTGGCGCTGTCGCAGGACAAGCGCTTCACGTTCGCCGCGCTGAACTACAAGGACCAGCCGGAAAACGCCCGCCGCTTCCTTGGCGACCTCGGCAATCCGTTCCAGGCCATCGGCGTCGACCCGGCCGGTCGCACGGCGATCGACTGGGGCGTCTATGGCGTGCCGGAAACGTTCGTCATCGGCAAGGACGGCAAGATCGCCTACAAGCATGTCGGGCCGCTGACGCCGGAGTCGGCGCGGGATGCGCTGTTGCCGCAGATCGAGAAGGCGCTGGCGGCGCCGGGCTAGGCGTCCCCCAGCGTCGTCATTCTAGGGCGAAGCAAGGAGCGAAGCGACGCGGCGCAGACCCTAGAATCCATTCCGTGACGCTGATCGTAGAACACTGCGGTCCAAGATAAGTGCCTGTGCAGCGCTTTCTTCATCGCCGCGACGCTCGAAAGTCACGGAATGGATTCTTGGGTCAAGCCCGAGAATGACGAAGTGGCCGGACGATCGGCCTATCGTTCAGCCGTAGATCTGCTTGTGGACCTGGTAGAGCATTTCGGAACGGTCGGCGCGCAGATCGGCGAGATCGCGGCTCGACAGGTTCTCGATTTCGGCGACGAGGCGGTTGTAGTGACGGCGCTTGGCCATGCTGGTGCGCGCGCGGGTGACAAGATTGTCGAAGATCATGACGAGGTTCCTTTCATGCCGCATTGGCGCGGCGGGTTGTTCCTCCCTCATCGATTGCCAGCATGACATAGGAATGGTGCGTCGCAAAAGAAAGATGTTGCAATGCACCATTGCAATGAGCGCATAGCCGGTTAATGCCGGACTAATGAGCCATGCGCTGGAGCCCGGCGAATCGTCTCCTCGGTTTTGTCTTACAATTGTAGTCCTGCCGCTTGCCAGATCGATCCCGGGCTGGCTTGATCCATCCGTCACGTGATGCCGGGAGGAAAAGCATGGCGGCCGCCGACTATTACGAAGTTCTCGACCCGCGCTTCGCGCGGCTGTTCAACGGCAGCGCGCAGGTCGAAAAACTGTTCACCGGATGCCGGTGGGCTGAGGGTCCGGCCTGGTTCGCCGCCGGCCGCTACGTCGTGTGGTCCGACATCCCCAACAACCGCATGCTGCGTTACGACGAGACCGACGGCAGCGTCAGCGTCTTCCGCCAGCCGTCCGGCAACTCCAACGGCAACACGGTCGACCGGCAGGGCCGGCTGGTGACATGCGAGCATTCCGGCCGCCGCGTCAGCCGCACCGAGCATGACGGCTCGATCACCACCATTGCCGACAAATGGAAGGGCAAACGGCTGAACTCGCCTAACGATGTCGTGGTGAGGTCCGACGGCTCGATCTGGTTCACCGATCCGAGCTACGGCATCGACACCGACTATGAAGGTGACAAGGCCGAGAGCGAGATCGGCAATTGCAACGTCTATCGCGTCGACCCGGACACCGGCGATGTCGAGGCCGTCATCACCGACATGGTCAGGCCGAACGGGCTCGCCTTCTCGCTCGACGAAAGCCTGCTCTATGTCGTCGACACCGGCCGCACGCATGGCGAGAAGAACCCAGCACACATGCGCGTCTTCAATGTCGGCAAGCACGGCAAGAAGGTTTCCGGGGGCAAGGTCTTCGCCGACTGCACGGCAGGCCTGTTCGACGGCTTCCGGCTTGATTCCGACGGCCGCATCTGGACCAGCGCCGAAGACGGCATCCATTGCTACGATCCCGACGGCACGCTGATCGGCAAGGTGAAAGTGCCGGAAGTGACTGCCAATTGCGTCTTCGGCGGCAACAAGCTGAACTGCCTCTACATCGCCGGCACCACGTCGCTCTATATGGTCAGGCTGATGGTGAACGGAGCCAAGACCTATTGAAGCTGCTCAGCGCGCTTCTTTGGCCATTCCTGGCCTTTCTGCGCATCCCCGCGGTGCCCGCCGCGCTGCGGTTTCCCCAACCGCCATCGGGTCCGCCAGAGCGGATTGCCAGGCATTCGCCAGATGCCGACCGACAGAACTCCAAGGGAGGACATCATGCCATTCGTCAACATCCGCATCGTCAAGGAAGTGATCGCCGCCGATCCGGCCGGCAAGAAGGCTGATATCGCGAAGAAGGTGACCGCAGCCATTATGGAGGCCACCGGGCTCGGCAATGACGATGTCTGGGTGGTCTTCGAGGAGGTCAACGCCCGCGACTGGTATGTCGGCAGGACCGATGTCGAGACGCTGCGGAAGGGGTAGCTTCGCCGCAGGCTGGAACGTTGCGAGAGGTCGGCGGGACAGCGCCCCCCTCTGTCCTGCCGGACATCTCCCCCACAAGGGGGGAGATCAGATGTCGCCCTGCTTTTCGCCAATTACCAACGTCGCAGGAAGAGCGCCGGCGGCGAAACCGCCAATCTCCCCACTCGTGGGGGAGATGCCCGGCAGGGCAGAGGGGGGCGCCGTAGGATCGCGACGGAAGCGTGTTATCGCTCATCACCTATAAACTCCGCAAAACCCAACACCGCCTCACGCATCGCCTGACGGTTCGCATCCTCGCTCAGGATAGCCTCCACCTCAGCTGGCTTCCTCCCCAGCAGCGCGATCTCCACCACCCTGTCCTCATACATCGCAAACGACATCGTCCGCATGATCTCGGCGAGCGCCGCCCGGGCGTAGAGCGAGCGCGGCGAGGCGTGGACGAGCATTGCCGGCTTGCCGACCGCGGCGTCGCGCGACACCAGCCAGTCGAGCGCGTTCTTCATGCCGCCCGGAACGCCATGCGCATATTCTGGACAAGAGACGATGATGCCGTCGGCGCGGGTGACGGCGTCGATCAGGCGGGCGGCTTCGGTTGGCGTGCGCTCGCCTTCGTCATCGGGGTTGAAGATCGGCAACCGGCCAAGGCCATCATAGATAGTGACGCGGCAATCCGCCGGCGCGTTGGCGGCTAGCGCTTCGAGCAGGGCCGAGTTGGTCGAGGCGGCGCGCAGGCTGCCGGAAATGGCGAGGATTTCGATCAAGGGAGTTTCGACGGAGCGGTGAGTCGTCGCCGCAGCCTACCACAAGGTCTGGCGGTAATCCTCGTCCAGCTCGCGGTCGATCTCGCCTGCGCTTTCGGCCAGCGCCAGCTGGTCGCGGATGATCTGGCCGAGCGTCGGCAAGGTCGCACGATCGTACCAGGTGTCGGGCTTCCAGAGATCGGAGCGCATGAAGGCCTTGGCGCAATGCATGTAGGCGGCCTTCACCGACACCACGATGATGCTCGGCGGTTCCTTGCCATCCACGGCCAAACGCTCGCGCAGGCTAGCATCCGCGGTGATACGCGCATCGCCGTTGACGCGCAGCGTCTCGTTCATGCCGGGAATCAGGAAGAGCAGACCGACCGATGGGTTGCGGATGATGTTTTCCAGCGTGTCCAGCCGGTTGTTGCCGGGACGATCGGGGATGGCGATGGTGCTGTTGTCGAGGATGGCGGTGAAGCCGGGCCGGTCGCCCTTGGGAGTGACGTCGGAATTGCCGGCGCCGTCGGAGGAGCCGATCAGCACGAACGGGCTCTTGGCGATGAAGGAGCGGCAATGGCCGTCGAGCGTCTTCAGCTCCTTGCGGATGGAGCCGTCGGTCGGTCGGGGGGTCTTGTAGATCGTCCTCAACTCGTCATGCGTGGCGAGGAATTCCATTACGACCCCCTTTTTGGTCCTACTTGCCGGCGGTTTCTTCCTTGGCCTTATCCTCCAGCGAGTGGCGCATGATCAGCGGCATCTGGCTGAAGGTGAAAAGCAGCGTGATCGGCATGATGCCCCAGACCTTGAAGGTAACCCAGGCGTCAGTCGAGAAATTCCGCCAGACCACTTCGTTGACGATGGCCAGGAACAGGAAGAACAGGCCCCAGCGGAAGGTGAGCTTCCTCCAGCCCTCCGCATCGAGGCTGAAGGCGGAGTCGAAGACGTAGCCGAGCAGCGACTTGCCGAACAGAAGCCCGCCAAGCAGCACGCCGCCGAACAGCGTGTTGACGATGGTCGGCTTCATCTTGATGAAGATGTCGTCCTGCAGGTAGAGCGTCAGCGCGCCGAAGATCAGGACGACGACGCCCGACACCAGCGGCATGATCGGCAAGGTGCGGGTCAGCGCCCAGGAGGCGACCAGCGCCAGCGCGGTGGCCGCCATGAACAGGCCGGTGGCGACGAAGATCGGGCCGCCGAACTCACCCAGCACCGGAAACTTTTGCACCAGCCATTCGCCACGCGCATTGGCGAAGAAGAAGACCAGCAACGGGCCGAGCTCGAGCACGAGCTTGAGAAGCGGGTTGACGCCTTCCTTCTTGTGCTTTTGCGGGTCGGACGGGTCGCGTTCGAGGATGTTCATGAGGATCCTTGTTGCCCCAAAAGTCGGCGCTTTTGGGATTGTTCAGGCCACGCCGGCGATTGCTCTCGCGAATTCGCTGGCGGAAAATGGTTCGAGGTCGTCGACCTGTTCGCCGACGCCGATGAAATAGACCGGCAGTCTGTGCTTGGCGGCGATCGCAACCAGAATACCGCCGCGCGCCGTGCCGTCCAGCTTGGTCATCACCAGGCCGTTGACGCCGGCGACGTTGCGGAAGATCTCGACCTGGCTGAGCGCATTCTGGCCGGTGGTGGCGTCGACCGTCTGCAGCACCGTGTGCGGCGCTTCCGGGTCGAGCTTGCCGAGGACACGCACGATCTTTTCCAGCTCGGCCATCAGCTCGGTCTTGTTCTGCAGGCGGCCCGCCGTGTCGATGATCAGCACGTCGGAGCCGGCTTCCTTCGCTTTCTCGAAGGCGTCGTAGGCAAGACCGGCCGCATCGGCGCCGAGCTTGGTCGCGATCACCGGCGATTTCGTGCGCTCGCCCCAGATCTTCAGCTGCTCGATTGCGGCGGCGCGGAAGGTGTCGCCGGCCGCCAGCATCACCTTGAGGCCGCCGTCGGTCAGCTTCGCCGCCAGCTTGCCGATGGTCGTGGTCTTGCCGGTGCCGTTGACGCCGACGACCAGGATGACATGCGGCTTGTGGTTGAGATCGAGCTCGAGCGGTTTCGCAACCGGTGTCAGCACCTTCTCCACCTCCGCTGCCATGACGGCGCGGACTTCGGCATCGGAGACGTCCTTGCCGTAGCGGCTGGAGGCGAGCGAATCGGTGACACGGAGCGCGGTTTCGACGCCGAGATCGGCGCGGATGAGCACGTCTTCCAAATCCTGCAGCGTGTCTTCATCCAATTTGCGCTTGGTGAAGACGCCGGCAATGTTGCCGGTGAGTTCGCGCGAGGAACGGGCAAGCCCTTCGCGCATGCGCTGGAACCATGAGTGCCGCGCCGCCGGCTCCGGCGCCTTAACCGGCTCGGCTTTCTGCTCGACCTTTTTCGAAACCGTCACCTTGCCAGCGGAGGGTGTGGGTTTTGGCGGCGACGGCACGGCCTCCGGTTCCGGTGCGATCTCGGCATGGATCGGCTGCGGCTCGACGGGGGCGGGCTGTCGAATAGGGGGCGCGATTTCCGTGCCGGCCTCGGCGGATGGCGGCAGGTCTTCCGGAAGCTGGCGCTGCTCCTCATCCTCCTCCGGCGAAGGACGGGGAGAGGGGGGCGCCAGCGCTGGAGCCTCGTCCTTGTCCGCATGCGCGGAGAAGGTGCCGGCAGGCGAATGCGCCTCGGCGCCGGCTTCCGAGGATGGCTCCATGGAAGGCGCCTCGGTCGGCGGAACCTCGATCGGCGCCGGCGTCTCTGCCGGGACTTCGGCGGGCGGCGTCGGCGCTTCAGCCGGTGCCGGCTCAGGCTGCGGTTCCGGACGCGACGGCTCGATGTCTGGCTGAGCCGGCGGGGGCACTTCCCGCGGAGCAGGTTCGGGCGCGGGTGCCGGCTCAGGTTTGGCTGGCGGCTCGGGTACTTCCTCGGGCGCCGGCGGCTGGGGCTTCTCTGGCGCCGGTTGCGGCTCTTCGTCGGGCTTGGGCTCCGGCAGCGGTTCCGGCTCGGCGGGAACGGTCGGGGCAGGCTCGGGCTTCGGCTCTTCAGGCGGTGGGACGGGGGCAAGCTCGACAGCGGGCTCGCTTACCGGCGCGGCCTCCGCTACGGGCTGCTGCCCGGCGCGCGCCGGAACCTCCGCGGCTTCCGGCTTCAGCGCCTCCAGCGCGTCCCATTTGATCGGCGGCAGCGGGGCCGTCTCGTCGACACGCTCCTCGACGACCTCTTTCTTGCCGAACGAAAATATCTTCTTGAAAAAACCAGCCATGCGTCTCGCAGTCTCAGGCGGCTTGCGCGGCCAGCGGCGCCGCAAGCAGGCGGGCGCCGTCATGGCCGGTGATCTTGGCGTCGACGATCTCGCCGGGCATGCCGGTGTCGATCGCGGCCAGCGTGAACCCTTCGGTGCGGCCGAGCCCGTCGCGCTCGACCAGGATCGATTGCCGTGTGCCGGGAAGCGACGACAAATGAAGGCGATAGGCGGCTTCGCCAGCGGCGCGCAGCCTCGCGGCGCGCGCCTTCACCACCTCGCGGCCGACCTGCGGCATGCGCGCGGCGGGCGTGCCCTCGCGTGGCGAGAACGGGAAGACGTGGAGATGCGTCAGGCCGCATTCCTCGACGATTTTCTCCGAATTCTCGAACATCGCCTCGGTCTCGGTCGGAAAGCCGGCAATGATGTCGGCGCCAAAGACGATGCCTGGACGCAGCTTGCGCACGTCCTCGCAGAAGCGGATCGACTGGTCGCGCAGATGTCGACGCTTCATGCGCTTCAGGATCATGTCGTCGCCCGATTGCAACGACAGATGCAGATGCGGCATCAGCCTCGGTTCGGTGGCGATCGCGTCGAGCAAGTCGTCGTCTGCCTCGATGGAATCGATCGAGGAGAGCCTGAGCCGCTTCACGTCGGGCACCTGGCGCAGGATGGTCTTCACCAGCTTGCCAAGCTTCGGACTGCCCGGCAGGTCGGCGCCGAAGCTGGTCATGTCGACGCCGGTCAGAACGATCTCGGCATAGCCGTTGCCCGCCAGCCGCTTCACCTGCTCGACCACGGCGCCCATCGGCACCGAGCGCGAATTGCCGCGTCCGTAAGGAATGATGCAGAAGGTGCAGCGATGGTCGCAGCCATTCTGCACCTGCACGAAGGCGCGCGCCCGGCCCTCGATGGCGTCGACCATGTGGCTTGCCGTCTCGCGCACCGAAAAAATGTCGTTGACGCGGGCCTTCTCGGTGTCGTTGACGCCGAAATCGGGAAGCGCGCGGTAGGAGTTCGCCTTCAGCTTCTCCTCATTGCCGAGCACGAGATCGACCTCGTCCATGGCGGCGAAGTTCTGCGGCTCGGTCTGCGCGGCGCAACCGGTGACGATGATGCGCGCTTGCGGGTTCTCGCGGCGGGCCTTGCGGATAGCCTGCTTGGCCTGGCGCACGGCTTCGCCGGTGACGGCGCATGTGTTGAAGATGACGGCTCCGCCTGCCAGCGTGCCGAGGCCGGCGCTTTCGGCCTCGCGGCGCATCACTTCCGATTCATAAGTGTTGAGACGACAGCCGAAGGTGACGACGTCGATGCCCTTGGAGTTGGCAGGGGCGGACATCAGGCAGCGCTTTCGGTGTCGCGGGCCCAGGTGCCGGTCGAAGGGTCGAAGCTGCCGGAAAATTCCCACTCGGCCGCGCCCGTCAGGATGACGTGGTCATCGTCGCGCCACTCGACATGCAGCTCGCCGCCGCCGGGCGTGACCAGGGAAACGCTGCGGCCGGTGCGCTTGGTGCGCGCTGCCGCCACCACAGCGGCGCATGCCGCCGAGCCGCAGGCCTTGGTAAGGCCGGCGCCGCGCTCCCAGGTGCGGACCACCATGGTTTCAGGCGAGGTCACCTGCGCGATGGTGATGTTGGCCCGCTCGGGAAAGATCGGGTGGTTTTCGAGCAAGGGGCCGAAGCGGTCCAGTTCGTAGGACCAGACGTCGTGGTCGACCCAGAAAATGGCGTGCGGATTGCCCATCGAGACAGCCGAAGGCGAATGCAGCACCGGCGCGTCGATCGGGCCGATCTGCAGCTCGATCATACGGGTGTCGCGGAACTCCTCGGCGAGCGGGATCTCCTGCCAGCCGAAGCGCGGCTTGCCCATGTCGACGGAGATCAAGCCGTCGGCATGTTCCTCGGCATTGAGGATGCCGGCGCGGGTCTCGAAGGTGAAGCTCTTCAGGCCGGTCTCGGACGCCAGCGCCTGCACGACGCAGCGCATGCCGTTGCCGCAAGCCTGCGCGCCTGAGCCATCGGAGTTCAGGATGTCGACGTAATAGGCGGTGCCGGGTGTCCTTGCGTCATGGATCGCCATGATCTGGTCGAACTTTGTCGCGGCGTCGGCATTGAGCGCGATCGCGGCCGTCGGCGTCACCCTGTCGGCACGGCTACGCATATCGGCAACGATGATCTCGTTGCCGATGCCATTCATCTTGGCGAAGGGAGCGGTTCCTGCCATCTAGCCGGTCATTTCTTATCCGTTTGGCGCTATATGGCGGAAACGGGCGGGAATTACCAGTCCGGCGCCTTGGCCGCGACGAAGACGCCGCGCCGCGACGACCGGAGGTCGCGCCGCGCCTAGGTTACCGCGAACACGCCGAGCACGATCAGTAGGAAGACGACTAGAACCACGCCGATGAGGAGGCGCGCGCCGGTTGCGGCGGCTCCGGCCAACGCCGGCATGCCGAGTAGGCTCGCCGCCGCGGCGACGATCAGAAGGATGATGATCCACTTGATCATAAGAGGCTCCAGGCGAAATTTGCGTTGTGGGACCAACGCGGTTGCCCGGCTTGGGTTCCTCCGTCAGGTGGCGGGCACGTCCCAAACCTCGCCCGGGCGCATGGCACGGAACCGCTCCGGCTGCACGTCTTCGACCGCGAGCGCTTCCTCCAGCTTCATGGCCGGTTCGTCGATCGGCTCGTCGGTAAGCTGGAAGGTGCCCCAATGGCAGCCGGCGGCATGGGCGGCGTTGCAAAGCTTCATGCCTTGCACGGCTTCCTCGGGGTTCTGATGCTGGGGCGCCATGAACCAGCGTGGCTCATAGGCACCGATCGGCAGGATGGCGAGGCGGAAGCCGCCGTGTTTTTCAGCCATCAAGCGGTAGTTGATGCCGTCATGGAAACCGGTGTCACCGGCGAAGTAGATCTTGCCGCCGGCTGCCTCGATGACGAAGCCAGCCCACAGCGCCATGCGCCGGTCGCGCGAGCCGCGCGCCGACCAGTGATGCGCCGGCTCGACATGGATGGCCGTGCCTTTGCCGGCATCGATCCTGTCGCCCCAGTCATGCGCGCCGAGCCGCATGCCGGGCACCGCGCGGCCGACAATGGCATCGTTGCCGAGCGGTGTGATCACCAGCGGGTCGTGGCTTTCCTTCAGCCGTTTCAGTGTGGCGAGGTCGAGATGGTCGTAGTGATTGTGGCTGACCAGGACGAGGTCGATACGCGGCAGGTCGACAAAGGCGATGCCCGGCGCGTTGACCCGCTTCGGCCCGGCGAAGGTGAATGGCGAGGAGCGCTCCGACCAGACCGGGTCGGTGAGGATGTTCAGTCCGGCGGTCTGGATGAGCAGCGAGGCATGGCCAACCATTGTGAGCCGCAGCGCCTCGCCTTCAATCCTCGCGTCAGGCTTTGCCTGCGGATAGGGGCTCGGCCATGTCGCGGGCCATTTCGCGCGCCCGCCGCCGAATTGCCATTTCAGCAGATCGGCGAAGCGCGCGGGTGGCCTGCCGTCGGGATTGAAAAAGAGCGCGCCGTCGAAATGGTCGCTGGGCGGGCCGCTGTAATAGCGGTTCGCGGGACTCTTTTTCGCGGCCATCTTTTCTCCCGCCGTCTATTCCCTCTCCCTGAAATAAGGACACGGTTGCCTGGTGCAAGCATTTCGCTCGCGAATACCAAGGGTCTTCAAAGTTCCTCGGCTAGGATCGCACCAAGGTCGATCGGGGGAATCCTTTGAAGAAGCGCACCAAGACACCTTGGATGAAAGCCGACGACTTCGGCCGCTCGCTGCCGCGTGGGTTGGGAGTCAACCTGCTCGTGACCGACATGGCGGCGATGGAGGCCTTCTGCCGCGACGTGCTCGGCGCCCGCATCATCTATGCCGATGAGGATTTCGCGGCGATCGAACTTCTCGGCTCGGTGTTCATGCTGCATGCCGATCATTCCTATCTCGACAATCCGATGACCGGCGTCATTTTCGGTGTGGACACCCGCGGCGCCGGCATCGAACTGCGCCTTTACGGCGCCGACCCAGACTCGATCGAGAAAAAGGCGGCCGCCTTGGGGCACGTCGTGCTCGCCGGCGCCATCGACAAGCCGCATGGGCTCCGCGAATGCCATATCGTTGGTCCAGACGGCTATGTCTTCGTGCCGAGCGTCCCGCTATAAGTCTTTAATATCAATAAATTAGCTGGCCGGAAGAGCGGTCAGCCCGAGCGGCGGGCGCTTCTGCGATAAATTTGCAACAGCAGCATCGAAAACCCTATTTTAACCATATCAGGTTGAAATTCTGCCACCTTCGCCATCTTGGTGAAGCGAACATTACGCGGAGGGCTTCCCCCCGGCCCGCTCCGACGGAGGTTTGGAATGCATTTTTCGAAGACCGGTCTTGTGGCCGTATCGCTGGCCGCGCTCGTTGCGAGCGGCTGCTCGACGTCGCGCTTCTCGTCGATGGACGATCAGCAGCCGGCGCCGCTCACGCCGGCGCCCTCCGGCACGGTGACGCAAAACCAGCTGCCGCCGCCCGCCGCCCCGGGCACAACCGACCCGTCGCAGTTCCCCACCGCGCCGAAGAACAACCAGGTTGCCTCGTTGCCCACCGACGGTTCGGCGCCCGCCGGCGCCAGCGACCTCACGGCGGCCAGCGTCGCCGGCGTGTGGAACGTCAATGTCGGCGGCCAGAGCTGCAAGGTGGCGACGCCGCAGACCAAGTTCGGCGCCGGGTATCGCGCCGGGCCGCTGCATTGCCCCGCCCCAATCGACGGCATCAAGTCGTGGAACGTCGCCGGCAAGCAGCTGACGCTTTACGACGAAAACGGCGGCACGCTGGCCCGGCTCTATTCGTCGGGCGGTGAAAAGTTCGACGGCCAGACTTCCAACGGCCAGGCGATCGCGCTTACAAGGTAAGGCGAAACCGCCCTTTGTTGACGCAATTCCGGCTCCCCGGAACTGCCCTGGAACGAACGTGACCGATGCATCTGCGTGACGGCCTCCAAACCCATGCGACCGTCAGGCAGCGCTACGACCATCTGGTCGACACCGGCATGGTCGATCGCGATGCGGCGCAGGAGCGCATTGCCGCCGCGCTCGATCGACTGACCGACGAGATCTCGGCGAAGAGGCTGGCGAAGAAATCGAGCGCGCTGGGCTGGCTGTTCGCGCGCAAGCACCAGCCGAGCGAGGCGGTCAAGGGCCTCTACATCCATGGCGGCGTCGGGCGTGGCAAGACCATGCTGATGGACATGTTCTTCGAGCTGTTGCCGGTTCGGCGCAAGCGCCGCGTGCATTTCAACGACTTCATGGCCGATGTGCAGGACCGCATCCAGAAGCACAGGCAGGCGCGCAAGGAAGGGACGGTCAAGGAGGACGATCCGATCCCGCCGGTGGCCCGAGGGCTCGCCGAGCAAGCCTGGGTGCTGTGCTTCGACGAATTCTCCGTCACCGATATCGCCGATGCGATGATCCTGTCGCGACTGTTCTCGGCTCTGTTCGCCAATGGTGTGGTGCTGGTCGCCACCTCGAACGTGGCGCCGCAAGACCTTTATCGAGACGGGCTGAACCGGCAATTGTTCCTGCCGTTCATCTCGTTGCTCGAACGCAATGCGGACGTGATGACGCTGGATACCGAAAAGGATTACCGGCAGGAAAGGCTCAACCGCCTGCCGGTCTATGTCACGCCAGCAGACGAAGCCGCCGACCGCGCGCTGGACGATGCCTGGAAGGCGATGACGCATGGCAGGCCGGTCGCCGAGGTGACCCTGACGCTGAAGGGACGCCAGCTTGTCGTGCCGCGCGCGACCGGCGACGCGGCGCGGTTTTCCTTCGCCGACCTCTGCGAAAAGCCGCTCGGCGCGCGCGACTATCTGGCGATCGCCGGCCGCTTCTCGACCGTCTTCATCGACCATGTGCCCGTGCTCGGCGAGGGCAAGCGCAACGAGGCGAAGCGCTTCATCCTGCTGATCGATACGCTCTACGACCACCACATGCGGCTGGTGATGAGCGCTGCGGCGGACCCGTCCGGGCTCTACTCCGCCAGGCGCGGCACCGAAGTGTTCGAATTCGAGCGCACCGCCTCGCGTCTCATCGAAATGCAAAGCCGCGACTGGCTGGAAGGCTGGGCGGAACGGCGGAAGCTCATCCGGCCTGACCCTGACCAGCTGCGAGCCGACACCGCAGCGCAATGATCCCGGACATAAAGAAGGATCGTGCTGTCGGTGCCCTTGTCGGGCTGGCCGTTGGTGACGCAGTCGGCACGGCTCTGGAATTCGTTGCGCGGGACAGCCGCCCGCCACTCACCGACATGGTCGGCGGCGGACCTTTCGGACTGAAGCCTGGGGAGTGGACCGACGACACGTCGATGGCGCTCTGCCTGGCGGATTCCTTGATTGCCGACAGGGGCCAAGTTGTGCCGCGCCATCTGCTTGGTCATTTCGTAAACTGGTGGCGTCACGGGTTCAATTCCGTGACCGGGGAATGTTTCGACATTGGCGGCGCCACCCGCAACGCGCTGCGGAATTTCGAACTGCATGGCGCGGTTGAAAACAACCGGGAACGGCAGCACCAGGCCAACGGTTCAATAATGCGGCTGGCGCCTGTTGTGCTTTGTGCCCGATCGCAACATGCCGCAATCGCCCTTGCTCTGACCCAAGGCGGCACGACGCATTCTGCTCCTGTCCCTCAGCAATGCTGCCAAAAGCTGGCTGCCTATCTGTGGCAGACGATCGAGACCGGTGTGCTTCCAGGCGGCGTCGCGGCCAAGGCAGGTCTTGCGCGCCGGGACGTGTCGAGCAGCGGCCACGCGCCGGCGACGCTCGATGCCGCGTGCTGGTCCGTGGCCACGACCGGCGATTTCAGGTCAGCGGTCCTGAAGGCAGCCAACCTTGGCGACGATGCCGACACCGTGGGTGCTGTGACTGGCCAGCTAGCCGGCGCGCTGTACGGCTTGTCGGGAATCCCGGCCGACTGGCTGGAAAGGCTCGCCTGGCGGGACGACATCGTTTCGCAGCCGAGAAGCTATGGCTGCTTCGCTGAACGACGGCCTAAAGCCGATACACATACATCACGAAATGCTCGGCCAGCCCGTGCGGTTCCTTGCGCGTCTCATAGAGCGCCCGCGCCGGGAGATTGTCCGGCTCGGTGCCGACCCAGGCTTCCTCGCAGCCATGTTCGCGGCCGATCACGAACATGGCGTCGAGCATTTTTCGCGCGATGCCGTGACGCCGAAAGGCCGGCGCCACGCCGACTTCGTCGATGTAGAGCTCGCTCACCTTGTCTGGATGGCGGTGGATGACGGCGGCGCATTGGGCGACCACGATTTCGTCAATTATCGCCACGATCATGAAATGACCGGGCGAGGCAAGGTAGGCCGCGAGGCGCTCGGGACGGACGGGCTCGTCGAAGACTTCGTCGGCGAGGCGCATCACAAGGGCGTCATCGCCCGGATGTAGCCTTCTGATTTCGACGTTCATTGTGTAAATTCTCCTCAGTCGGCTCATAAACTTTGACGTTTACGTAAGTCCCAATGCATCTAACCGATTGAAAATGCTAGGCTCAAAATAACCGTTTGAATTTCATCCGCGCCGGAGCTATTGGGTGCGGCGAAATCTCGCGGTTTTTCGCATCCTTTTCGGCCTCCCCGGCCCCGTCACGGCACCGTCACAGACAAAGGGAAAACATCCTGACATGGCACGCAACAAGATAGCGCTCATCGGCTCTGGCATGATCGGCGGCACGCTCGCCCATATGGTCGGCCTGAAGGATCTCGGCGACGTGGTGCTGTTCGATATTGCCGAGGGCATCCCGCAGGGCAAGGGCCTCGACATCGCCCAGTCCTCGCCCGTCGACAAGTTCGACTCGCGACTTACCGGCGTCAACGACTATGCCGGCATCGAAGGCGCGGATGTGTGCATCGTCACCGCCGGCGTGCCGCGCAAGCCCGGCATGAGCCGCGACGACCTGCTCGGCATCAACCTCAAGGTCATGGAACAGGTCGGCGCGGGTCTCAAGAAATACGCCCCGAAGGCCTTCGTCATCTGCATCACCAACCCGCTCGACGCCATGGTCTGGGCGCTGCAGAAATTCTCCGGCCTGCCGACCAGCCATGTCGTCGGCATGGCCGGCGTGCTCGACAGCGCCCGCTTCCGCTACTTCCTGGCCGAGGAGTTCAAGGTTTCGGTCGAGGACGTCACCGCCTTCGTGCTCGGCGGCCACGGCGATTCCATGGTGCCGATGATCCGCTATTCGACGGTCGCCGGCATTCCGCTGCCCGACCTGGTCAAGATGGGTTGGACCTCGAAGGAAAAGCTCGACAAGATCGTCCAGCGCACCCGCGACGGCGGCGCCGAGATCGTCGGCCTGCTCAAGACCGGCTCGGCCTACTATGCGCCGGCGGCCTCCGCGATCGCCATGGCCGAGTCCTACCTCAAGGACAAGAAGCGCGTGCTGCCCTGCGCGGCGCACCTGTCGGGCCAGTATGGCGTCAAGGGAACCTATGTCGGCGTGCCGGTGGTGATCGGCGCCGGCGGCGTCGAACGCGTCATCGAGATCGACCTGTCGAAGTCGGAACAGAAGATGTTCGACTCCTCGGTGGCGGCCGTTCAGGGCCTGACCGACGCCTGCACCAAGATCGCCCCGCATCTCGCCGGCAAGTAAACTCGCCGGCAACCAATCGCCCCTCCCTCGGAGACCAAGCGCATGAACATCCATGAGTATCAGGCCAAGGCGCTGCTGAAGTCCTTCGGCGCGCCGGTCGCGGCGGGCGTGCCCGTGTTCAAGGCAAGCGAGGCGGAAGCCGCCGCCAAGGCATTGCCCGGCCCGCTCTATGTGGTGAAGAGCCAGATCCATGCCGGCGGCCGCGGCAAAGGCAAGTTCAAGGAACTCGGGCCTGACGCCAAGGGCGGCGTGCGGTTGGCGAAGTCGGCGGCCGAGGTGGTCGCCAACACCAACGAGATGCTCGGCCACACGCTGGTCACCAAGCAGACCGGGCCCGCGGGCAAGCAGGTCAACCGTCTCTATATCGAGGACGGCGCCGACATCGAGCGCGAGCTCTATCTGTCGATCCTGGTCGACCGCTCGGTCGGCCGCATCGCCTTCGTCGTCTCGACCGAAGGCGGCATGGACATCGAGACGGTCGCGCATGACACGCCGGAAAAGATCGTCACCGTTGCCATCGATCCGGAAAAGGGCGTGACGGCCGATGACGTCAAGAAGCTCAACGGCGCGCTGAAGCTCGACGGCGACGCGGCCAGGGACGGCGGCACGCTGTTCCCGATCCTCTACATGGCCTTCGTCGAGAAGGACATGAGCCTGCTCGAGGTCAACCCGCTGATCGTGATGAAGAACGGCCACCTGCGCGTCCTCGACGCAAAAGTGTCGTTCGACAACAACGCTCTCTTCCGCCACCCGGACGTGGTCGAGCTACGCGACACCACTGAAGAGGACGAGAAGGAGATCGAGGCGTCGAAATACGACCTCGCCTATGTCGCGCTCGACGGCAA
>NZ_JANINM010000402.1 GCF_024509055.1 Mesorhizobium sp.
CTCAGCCCTGGCGCGCCTTGTAGCGCGGAGCGGTCTTGTTGATGATGTAGATGCGTCCCTTGCGGCGAACCAGCCGGTTGTCGCGGTGACGCGCCTTGAGCGCCTTGAGCGAATTCTTGATCTTCATGGTCTTGCCTGTTCGGTCTGGGCCCGATCCCGGGCCGAATTTTAAAGGCGCGCCCGGAAAAAAGCGCGCCTTTGAAGTTGCGTGGCTCATAAACGAAGAGCCTTGCCCATGTCAACCGCAAGCAAGCAGATGGCATGCAGCAAATGCGCGGTCCATCAAATATTCGCCCATCCGGCCGGCGCGGCATTGCGCGACTCAAGGGGCGCTGGAATGGTGCCGCGACGCGAAGCGATCTGGAGGTCACAATGCGCAGTCTCTTTCTGTCTGTCTGCCTGGCAGCACTGGCGACGGCTTCGGCAGCGTGGGCGCAGGAATGCGATCCCAACGACGACAGCCAGTCGATGATGACAATCTGCGCCGGCGTCGACTACCAGACCGCGGATGCCAAGCTCAACCAGACCTATCAGGATCTTGTGCGCCGCAACGACCAGAAGACCAACCAGTTGCTGCAGACGGCACAGCGTGCCTGGATCACGTTCCGCGACGCCGAATGCACCTACTCGACCGCGGCGAGCGTAGGCGGCTCCATCCATCCGATGGAGGTCTCGCAATGCCTTACGGCGCTGACCAATGAGCGGACCAAGCAGCTCACGTCAGGCTCCAATTGCCAGGAGAGCGACCAGAGTTGCGCCAGCCCGGACGATGGTGACAACTAGGTTGCAGCAGCCTAGAGCTTACTCCACGCCGTTTCGGACAGAAGACCGCTTAACGCCTTTCCTGCGATTGCTCAGCTTCGCCGGCTGATGCGCGTGAAATGGCCCATCTTGCGGCCAGGACGCGACTCGACCTTGCCGTAGAGGTGCAGCATCAAGTCAGGTTCGGCGAGCAGGGCCGGCACCTTCAGCATGTCGTCGCCGATCAGGTTTTCCATCACGCAGTCGGAATGCCGGTCGGGCGAGCCCAGCGGCAGGCCGGCGACGGCGCGGATATGCTGCTCGAACTGCGAGATGACACAGGCGGCTTCCGTCCAGTGGCCGGAATTGTGAACGCGCGGCGCCAGTTCGTTGGCGAGCAGCGAGCCGTCGGCCAGGACGAAGAACTCGACGCCGATGACGCCGACATAGTCGAGCGCCGAGAGGATTCTTGACGCCGCATCCTTGGCCGCAGCCGCTGTCGTCGGACCAATTGCCGCCGGAAGCGTCGAGGTGCGCAGGATGCCTTCGCGGTGGACGTTTTCGGCCGGATCGTATGCGGCGACGGAGCCATCCGGCCCGCGCGCGGCAATGACCGAGATCTCGCGTTCGAAGGCGACCAGCGATTCGAGGATCAGCGGCACATTGCCCATCGCCTCGCATGTGCCGGCGAAGCCGCCCGCCTCCATGTTGCGGAAGACGCGCTGGCCCTTGCCGTCATAGCCCATGCGACGCGTCTTTAGCACGCCGCTGCCATCAAACGCCTTCAGCGCCGCTGTCAGCTGGTCGTCATTGTCAACCGGACAGAACCGTGCTGTCGGAATGCCGATGCCGTTCAGGAAATTCTTCTCGGTCACGCGGTCCTGAGCGACTTCGAGCGCCCGCGCGGGCGGACAAACGGGAACGCGCGCAACGAGCATTTCCGCGGCTCCGACGGGAACGTTCTCGAATTCATAGGTGACGACATCGGAAGCGGTGGCGAGTTCTTCGAGGGCGGCCGTGTCGTCATAGGCAGCAACAATCTGCCGGTTGGCGACCTGCGCCGCCGGGCAATCGGCCTGAGGCTCGAGCACGATGGTGCGGAAGCCGAGGCGTGCTGCGGCGACCGCCAGCATGCGGCCGAGCTGGCCGCCGCCGATGATGCCGATGGTCGATCCGGGCGCCAGGCTCACTGCGTGTCCGCCGGCTCGATGGCGACTTTTGCCGTCTGCGCTGCGCGCCAGGTATCGAGCCGGGCGGCGAGCTTGTCGTCGCTGAGGGCAAGCACGGCGGCCGCCAGAAGCGCTGCGTTGGCCGCGCCCGCCTTGCCGATCGCCAGCGTACCGACCGGAATGCCGGCCGGCATCTGCACGATGGACAGCAGCGAATCCTGTCCGGACAGCGCCTTGGATTCCACTGGAACGCCGAAGACGGGTAGCGGCGTCATCGCCGCCGTCATGCCGGGCAAATGCGCGGCGCCGCCGGCGCCGGCAATGATCACCTTGAAGCCGGCGGCCTTGGCGCCCTTGGCGAATTCATAAAGGCGGTCGGGAGTGCGGTGGGCAGAGACGATCAGCCGCCTGTGCGGAATGCCCAGCGCCTCCAGCGTTTCGGCCGCCTGGCGCATCGTCGCCCAGTCGGACTGGCTGCCCATGATGATGGCGACGTCGGCACGCTGATCGGTCAAGGGTTCGCTCTCCGGCGGCAAAGGCGCGCCTTACCGGAATTCGCGCATAGCCGCAAGGATTGTCGCGGCTTACGTGCGCCGATGGAGGCAGCCTAGTCCGGCCAGCGCAGCGCGCCCGACGAATCCTTGCGCGCCACCTTCATCGCATCGGACGGCCGGTCCTTGGCCGTCAGCATGGCGCGCAGTTGCCCGGCCACTATCTCGGCCTCGCCCGGATGCAGGTTGCACGGGTCGAGGAAGAAATGACCGCGCTCGACCTCGTGGTTGCGCACGATGATGGGTGGCGAGGCAGCGGCCAGCGCCGAGGCGAGGCCGGCGGCGGTGAAGCGGCTTTCCGGGCGCACAAAAATCTGCAGGCGGTCGAGCGGATTGTTGGTCGGATCGGGGATGATCTGAGCGCCGATGCCGGGAATGCCTTGCAGCGCGTCCTTCCACAGATTGAGCGCCGCTTCCTCGCGTCGTCGGATACCGGCATGGTCGCGTTTCTCCCAGGCATCGAGCGCCGCCATCGTGCCGGCGACGCTTTCCTTGCCGACCTTCATGGCCCGCGCCACGCCCCGGTTCTGCAGATAGGCGGCGCGGACAAGGTCCTTGCGACCGGTGACGATGCCGCTGGTCGGGCCGCTCAGGAACTTGTGGCCGCTATAAACGACGATGTCGGCGCCGCGGGCGAGGAAGCTGCGCAGGTCGTATTCCGAAGCCGCATCGACGATCACCGGAATATTCTTGGCGTGACAAATCTCGCAGAACTCCTCCAGCGAAAGCATGCCGTATTGCACGGTATGATGGGCAACGACGTAGAGCGCGGCCGCCGTGCGCTCGTTGATCGCCTCGCGGACATGATAATCCTGGGTGACGCTGACGGTGCCTGCCGGGATCACCCTGGCGCCGGCGACGCGGATCGACTGGTCGATCGGCGCGCCGTAATTGACGATATGGCCGAGCTGGATGACGACTTCCGACTTCAGCCCTTCAGTGTCGTCGGGCAGGCGTTCGATCGCCAAAAGGTTGGTGCCGGTCATCGCGCCGGCCACCGCCATGGTGATGCCCGAGGCGCAACAGGCGGTAATGAAGCCTGCCTCGCCGCCGGTGAGGCGGGCAATGACAGCGCTCGCGGCGCGCTGCAGATCGTCCATCTCCACCCATTGCGAGGCGATCTCGGCCATGGCGCTGATCGCCTCAGGAACGATGATCGAGGCGCCCAGCGTCGTCATCGTGCCGGAGACGTTGATGATAGGGCGAAGGCCCAGCCTCTCGCGGATCGTGGAGTTGGAGCCGGTGTCGGAATAGGTTTTCATGGCAAGCAGATCCCGTTGATGTCAGGCCGCGATCTCGACGACCGCTTCGATTTCGACAGTGATGTTTCCAGGCAGCGAGCCGACGCCGATGGCCGAGCGCGCGTGGCCGCCGATCTTGTCGAAGACATCGGCGAAGAGATCGGAGCAGCCATTGACCACCTTGGGATGGTCGCCGAAGGTCGGCGTGGCGTTGACGAAGCCGAGCAGCTTCACCACGCGCACGATACGGCCGAGGTCGCCGGCCGCCGCATGCATGACGGCGAGCAGGTTGAGGCCGGTGAGGCGGGCGTGTTCATAGGCCTGCGCGACGGTCACATCCTCGCCGACCTTGCCGGTGCAGAGCGTGCCGTCGGCACGCAACGGCCCCTGGCCGGAGAGAAAGATCAGCCGGCCGCTCTCGGCATGGGTTACGAAATTGGCGATGGGCGTCGGCGGCTCGGGCAGCGTCAGGCCGAGTTCGGCGAGCCGGGTGTAAGGCGTCATAGGGAATGCTCCTTGGCGGCTTTTCGCCGCCCGATGTCAGAAATGCGAGGCGCGGAAGCGCGCCAGGAAGGTTCGAAGGCGCTCGTTGGTCGTCTCCGCGGCGAGCACATCCTTCGGCGGCCCGACCGCCGAAACGCCGCCATCGGCCATGAAGACGATGCGGCTGGAGGCATCCCGGGCGAAGGCCATCTCGTGGGTCACCATCACCATCGTCATGCCGTCTTCCGCCAGGCTGCGCACAACCGCCAGCACTTCGCCGACGAGTTCGGGATCGAGCGCCGAGGTGATCTCGTCGAGCAGCAGGATCTTCGGCTCCATGGCGACCGCGCGGGCGATGCCGACGCGCTGCTGCTGGCCGCCGGAGAGCTCCGCCGGGAGGCTGTCGGCCTTGTGGGCAAGACCGACGCGGCCGAGCCAATGCTCGGCGATCGAGCGGGCTTCCGCCTTGCTCTTGCCCCGCACCTTGGTGAGGCCGAGCATGATGTTGCCGGCCGCCGTCAGATGCGGGAAGAGGTTGAAGCTTTGGAACACCATGCCGGTCTCGGCGCGCATGGCAGCGAGGTCGCGCTCGCTGCGCTTCTGGCGCGCCCCGCCATCGCGGAAGCCGACCTCCTTGCCGTCGATGCGGATCGAGCCGCTGTCGTAGCTTTCGAGGAAATTGACGCAGCGCAGCAACGTGGTCTTGCCGCTGCCCGAGGGGCCGATGATGGTTACCACCTCGCCCTTTGAGACCGTGAGACTGACGGAGCGCAACACCTCGACGGCGCCGAAGGATTTCGAGACTTCGGCGATATCGAGAAGCGCTGGGCTGTTGCTGGAACCTGTGGCCATGACGTCAGTCCCGGATGAAGGCGAAGCGGCGCTCCAAACGCCGGCTGGCGTATGAGAGCGCGTAGTTGACGGCGAAGTAGATCAGGGCGCCGAGGATATAGAGCGGCATCGCCTCATAGGTGCGGCCGATGACCTGGTTGATTGCCTGCATCAGGTCGGTGATGCCGAGCAGCGAGACCAGCGCGCTGCCCTTCACCGCGTCGGTGACGCCGTTGATCCATGGCGGCAGGAAGCGGCGGAAGGCCTGCGGGAAGATGACGTAGGCGAGCCGCTGGCGGAAGGTGAGGCCGATCGCCATCGCCGCCTCCGACTGACCCTTAGGTATCGAGGCGACCGCGCCCCTCAGATATTCGACGACCTGCGCCGTCTTGAAGAGGGTGAGCGCCAGCACGGCTGCCCAGAATGAAGGCAGATGCAGCCCAACGGCCGGCAGGCCGTAGTAGACGAAGAATATCAACACCAGGATCGGGATGCCGCGGATGGTGTCGCTGAAGATGCGCACGGCCCAGCGCAGCGGCGCCGGCCCATAGACGAGCCCGACGCCGAGGATGACGCCGGCGACCAGCGACAGCGCGACGACGAGGAGCGACACCCAGAGCGTCAGCGCGAAGCCTTTGGCGAGGAAGGGCAAGGCATAGGCGATCTGGCTCAGCATCAGCGCGCCGTCCTGTACCAGCGCTCGACCAGCCGCAGCGCGAAGAGAAGGGCATAGCCCGTCACCAGATACATCGCCGTCACCACGAGATAGACCTCGACGATGCGGAAGGTGTTGAAATTGATCCACTGCGCGCCATAGGTCAGCTCGGGCACCGAGATGACCGAAGCGACCGAAGTGTCCTTGAACAGCGAGATGAAGGTGTTGGAGAGCGCCGGCAGCGTGATGCGCATCATCGTCGGCAGGCGCACATGCAACAGCCGCTGCCACGGCGTCAGGCCGATCGCCTTGCCGGCATCGATCTGGCCGCGCGGGACGGCCTCCAGGCCGGAGCGGAACACCTCGACCAGATACGCGCCGCTATAAAGCGCAAGCGTCGCCACGAACGAGGTCTGGGCGCTGTAGGCGAGGTCGACGACGGTCGGCAAGCCGTAGAAAACCAGATAGACGAGCAGGATCAGCGGCACGTTGCGGATGAATTCGACGTAAGCCGCGATGATGGAGCGGACGACGCGTCCGGCCGAGACGTACCACACCGCCAGCACCAGCCCGATGACGATGCCGATGGCGATCGAGATCACGGCAAGCTCCAAGCTGAGCAGAAGCCCGCCCGAGAGCTTGTCGAAATGCCGCCAGATCAGGTTGAAATTGAGCGTATAGCCCATGCGTCCGTCTCGATTGAGAAACAGGCGGAAGGGTGTTTCCGACACCCTTCCGCCGCTTTGTCAGATGATCGGGAAGCCCGGGTGGCGGGGCGGCGGCTCCTGGCCGAAATATTCCTTGAAGGCGGCGTCATAGAGCGCCGTCTCGTGGCCGAACATGGCGATAGTGAAGGTCTGGTCGACGAAGGTCAGCCAGTCGAGATCGCCTTGCCGCACCGCTGCGCCATAGAGCATCGAATACCAGCTCTTGCCGGCATCGAAATACTTGTCCGGGTTGCGCGAGGCGAGCCAGCGCACGGTGGAGAGATCGACGGCGGCGGCGTCGACGCGCTTGGATTCCAGCGCCTGCAGCACATTGGCCTGGGTGTCGATCTGCATGACCTGCGCTTGCGGCAGCGCGTAGTGGACCGAGCTTTCGGCATCGACATTCTGCAGGATGGAGACGCGCGTGGCGGAGCCACCGGCCAAGAGCTTGTCGAAGGTCTTGTTCTCGGCTGTCGGCAGCGTCAGCAAAGCGACGCCCTCGACATAGTAAGGCCTGGAGAAGTGGATCAACTGCGAGCGCTGCGCGCTCATGGTCATGAACTGAATGGTGATGTCGACCTTGTTGGTGGTGACGTTAGGGATGCGCTGGGCCGGATCCTGCATGACGAATTCGACCTTGGTCGGGTCGTCGAAAAGACCTTTTGCGAGAATGCGCCCCATGGTGATGTCCATGCCGACCAGCTCGCCGGCATCGTTCTCGAAGTGCCATGGCGCATTCGTGCTGCCGGTGCCGACGATCAGCTTGCCGCGATCGAGCACGGTGCGCAGCACGCTGTCGGAGGCGGCCTGCGCGGCTGCCTTCTCCGAGCTGACCGCGGCCAGCGCGCCGGCGGTAGCCAGCCCCGCCATTCCCATTTTCAGAAAATCACGTCTTCCGGATGTGTCGTTCACGGCGACCTCCTTTCGCGGTTGTTCCCCTTGGTGCAGCGATACGTGCGCCATTGATTAGTAGCTATTGTCTCTTACAAGAGACGCATGTATCCTGTACAAGACATACTAACATCAGGAATCGACAATGCAAGATAGTGAAGTGTCGGCCGCTTGGCCTGGGGGCGGCGCGGCCGAGGAGAGACCGGCGAACTCACGTGAGAAGGGCCTCAACCGGGTTCTTCACATCCTGGAGTTCCTGCACGCCACGCAGCGCGCGGTCGGGATCGGCGAGCTGGCGAAGGGGGTGAACGCACCGCGTTCGACGACCTACACGCTGGTGCGCGAGCTGGTCGAAGCCGGGCTGCTGGAGATGGCTGGCGACGGCAATCGCGTCTATTTCGGCAAGAAGCTTTACCTCTATGGAATGGCCTATATGCGCGGCAACGACCTCTTGCGGCGCGGGCGGCAGGAGGTCGACACGCTGTCGCGGGAGACGGGTGAGACGTCGGAACTCTGCATGCTGCAGAGCGGTCGCTACACCATCGTCCATTCCAGCCCGGGCACGAGGCCGTTCCGCATCAGCTCCGCGACCGGCCTGCAGATACCGCTGCCCTGGACAGCCTCCGGCAGGCTGCTGCTCGCCGGCTTCGAGCGGGGCCGGATCGAAGCCATGATTTCCGATGATGATCTGGTCTTGCCGGACGGTCGCAGGCTCGAGCTCGGGGATTTCATCGACGACATCGCGCGTGCCCGGGTCACCGGCTATTGCGTGACTTCGGGCCTTGTCGATGCTTACACCAAGTGCCTGGCCGCACCCGTCTTTTCGGCGCCCGGCAATGTCGAGGCGACGATGTGCCTGGTGGTTCCGATCGACACATCCGAGGAGCGGACCGGCGAGCTGCTCGCGCTGCTGCGCGAACGCGCCGCCAGGCTTTCGATCTCCTGAACGCGGCCCAGGCCGGACAGGTCAGGCGATGATGTCGGGAATGATGCGGTCTTCCAGCGCCATCAGCCTGTCCTTGAGGAGAAGCTTCTTCTTCTTCATGCGCTGGATCTGAAGCGGGTCACATCCGGTGGCGATCATCGCATTGATGGCGGCGTCGAAATCGGCGTGTTCCTGTTTCAGCCGGGAGTATTCTAGGCGTATCTCAGCCTGTTCCTGTTCGGACATTATCTACCGTCTGCGTATGCGTCGCCCGAGGATGGGCCGATGGGCGGGGCCGGTTGGGTTTGTGCCGGCGCGCAGCCCTTATCACATTTCACATTGCCGTGGAATGCTACCACGGGGCATTCGACATCGAGATCGGATGGTGGCAAACTGTCATCGTGCCGTCACAGTCGTGAGCCTGCGGTGGACGCGCCCGCGGCGGCTGCAATCGAGGAAACCATGAAAGGGAGAACCAATCATGTCTCTTGCGTCCCATCTTGATGAGCTGCAACGGAAGCACGGCGACATCGAGCGCGAAATCACCGACGCGATGAACCATCCTTCGGTGGACGACCTCGAAATCGCGTGCCTCAAGCGGCGCAAGTTGGCAATCAAGGACGAGATTGAAAAGCTGAAGGGAAAACCGACAGCACACTGAAGCTTTTCTAGATCACATCACCGTACCCGCCGCGGTGCACCCCTCCGGTGGCAAAAATGCCACCGGCACGGTGTTTTACGCTGAGATCACCGAGCCGTTCGGACGTGTATCCGGCAAGCTGGCCTAGGTCTGGCCGCCGATGCCGAGCCACCGAATTGCGGCCGACGGCTGTCACTTGCCATTGACAAGCCATCTTTGGTCCGCCACCTCATGCCCGGAACCTCAGATGAAGGCGGCCGGCATGACCGGATATTTTTCTTCTCCTTTCCCGCGCAGAACATCTGTCGGCGTTTCCGTCGGCGGGGTGATCGTCGGCGGTGGCGCGCCCGTCGTCGTGCAGTCGATGACCAACACCGACACGGCCGATGTCGACCAGACGGTCGCTCAGGTTGCCGCGCTGCACCGGGCCGGTTCGGAGATCGTGCGCATCACCGTCGACCGCGACGAGAGCGCCGCCGCGGTGCCGCGCATCCATGAAAGGCTGTTGCGGCTCGGCATCGACGTGCCGCTTGTCGGCGACTTCCACTATATCGGCCACAAGCTGCTTGCCGACCATCCGGCCTGCGCCGAGGCGCTGGCGAAGTACCGCATCAATCCCGGCAATGTCGGCTTCAAGGACAAGAAGGACCGGCAGTTCGCGGCGATCGTCGAAATGGCGATCAGGCACGACAAGCCAGTGCGCATCGGCGTCAACTGGGGCTCGCTCGACCAGGAGCTCCTGACCCGGCTGATGGACGAGAACCAGAGCAGGGGCTCGCCGCTCACCGCACAAGAGGTTACCCGCGAGGCGATCGTGCAGTCGGCGATCCTGTCGGCCGAAATGGCGGAAGAGATCGGGCTAGGCCGCGACAAGATAATCCTGTCGGCCAAGGTCAGCGGCGTGCAGGATCTCATCGCCGTCTATACCGCGCTTGCCACGCGCTCCAACCATGCGCTGCATCTCGGCCTCACCGAAGCCGGCATGGGCACCAAAGGCATCGTCGCCTCTTCGGCGGCGATGGGCATCCTTCTGCAGCAGGGCATAGGCGACACGATCCGCATCTCGCTAACGCCGGAGCCGAATGGCGACCGCACACGCGAGGTGCAGGTGTCGCAGGAATTGCTGCAGACGATGGGCTTCCGCCAATTCGTGCCGATCGTCGCCGCCTGTCCCGGCTGCGGCCGCACGACCTCCACCGTGTTCCAGGAACTTGCGCAGAGCATCCAGGCCGACATCCGCAAGAACATGCCGGTGTGGCGCGAGAAATATCCTGGCGTCGAGAACCTCAAGGTCGCGGTGATGGGCTGCATCGTCAACGGGCCCGGTGAGTCCAAGCATGCCGACATCGGCATTTCGCTGCCCGGCACCGGCGAGACGCCGACGGCACCGGTCTTCATCGACGGCAAGAAGGCGGCGACGCTGCGCGGTCCGTCGATCGCGCAGGATTTCGAGAAGATGGTCGGCGACTATATCGAGCAGCGGTACGGGCACGGCAAAGCCGCGGCCGAGTAGGCCAATGCGGCGCTTGTCCGGGGTGGCGCTCATCCTGACTTGCACACTGGTTTCGGCCGGCCAGGCATTTGCCGATCCGCCACAGTCCCGCTCCGCGGCAAAACAGCTGATCAGCCGTGTCTGCGACCTGATCGAGACCGAGGCCGACAAGAACGGCCTGCCCAAGGATTTCTTCGCAAGGCTGATCTGGAAGGAAAGCCGCTTCGATCCCAACGCGGTCAGCCCGGTCGGCGCCGAAGGCATCGCCCAGTTCATGCCGGGCACGGCCAAGTTGCGCGGGCTCGCCGATCCGTTCGACATCGAGCAGGCGATCCCGGCCTCGGCGAAATATCTCGCCGAGATGAAGGTCGGTTACGGCAATCTCGGCCTCGCCGCTGCCGCCTACAATGCCGGCGAGAACCGGGTGTCGCGCTGGCTCTCCTCCGGCGGCTTCCTGCCGATGGAGACCGAAAGCTATGTGTTCGACATCATGGGCGAGCCGGTCGACAAGTTCTCGGACACGTCGTATGCCGGAACCGTCCAGCCGCTCGATGCCAAGACGAGCTTCGCGGTCGCTTGCCGCAAGTTGCCGGTAATCATGTCACAGACCGTCGCCATGGCCTCGATCAACGTCAAGCCGTGGGGCATACAGGTGGCCGGCAATTTCCGCCGCTCGGCGGCTATCAACCAGTGGCTGAGGGTGCGGAGCCGGTTCCCGGCGCTGCTTGCCAGCCATGACCCTGTGGTCAGCCGGGTGCGCACGCCGATCGGCCGGCGCGGCATCTATGCGGTCAGGATCGGCGCCGACTCGCGGGCGGAGGCCGACGGCATCTGCGGCAAGCTGCAAGGTGTCGGCGGCGCTTGCGTGGTTTTGCGCAATCGATAGCCCGGCGCGCCGTAGAGACCATGAACGCAAGGATCCGAGGTGAGCCGTAGAATGTTCGATGCATACATTATCTGCGGCACGCCGCGAACCGGAAGCACCCTGCTGTGCAAGCTGCTAGCGTCGACCGGCAGAACCGGCGATCCTCACTCCTTCTATCGACGACAGAACGTGTCGGAGTGGGCGGAGGAATGGAACCTGCCCGATCGCGAGACGATGAGCGAGCTGGAGTTCCATGCCGCCTATCTCAAAGCTGCGATCGCCGCGGGGAAGGGTGGCACCGGCATCTTCGGCCTGCGCCTGATGAGAGAAAACCTTGGGGAGCTTTCTGCTATCCTTGACCAGATTTTCCCGGGGCTTGCATCGGACAGGGCGCGCTTCGAAAAGGCCTTTGGCCGTGTTCTCTACATCCATCTTTCTCGCGAGGACAAACTTGCGCAGGCGGTCTCGCTCATCAAGGCCGAGCAGACCGGCCTTTGGCATGTCGCCCCCGATGGGACCGAGATCGAAAGATTGGGACCGCCGAAGGAACCTCAGTACGATTTCGAGCGCATCGGCCGAGAGCTGGCCAGGCTCGACGCCTATGATGCCGCGTGGAACACGTGGTTCGCGGAGCAAGGCATTGCTCCGTTGCGGATCGGCTATGAGCGCCTCTCAAGCGATCCCGCCACGATGCTGGTGTCCATCTGCGAGACCTTGGGTGTTCAGCCACCGGACGTCAGGGATGTCAGACCGGGCGTGGCGAAGCTCGCCGACGAGACGAGCCTCGAATGGATGTATCGCCACAATGCGGATGCGCGGTCTGATCAGGGCGACTTTCGGTTCAAGCCGTCTTTGCCGCGACCGTCTCGCTGAGCCAGGTGCCGATCTTGGCGCCGAGGCGGTCGGGCGACACCGGCTTCGGCAGATAGTCGTCCATGCCGGCCTCGACGCATTTTTCGCGATCGCCCTTCAGCGCATGCGCGGTGACGCCGATGATCGGCGTGTGGCCGCCGTTCTGCTGCTCGATGGCACGGATGGCGCGCGTCGCTTCGTACCCGTTCATCTCAGGCATCGAGACGTCCATGAGCACGAGCCTGGGCCGCAGCGAGCGATACATCTCGACCGCGGTGCGGCCATTGCCAGCGATGCGGTGGCTGAGACCGAGGCCATTGAGGATCTGGCCGAAGACCAGTTGGTTCACGTCATTGTCCTCGGCAATCAGGATATCGATCGGCCCGCTTGGGGGCGCTGACGATTCAGGGGCGGCGGTCACGGGAGGCGCCGGGCCGCGAATAACGGTGAAGGCGGGCGTTGTCGGCTGGGCAATGACGGGCTCGCGCACGAAATGCGTCTTGCCGATCTGGGTGCGGGCCCGCTGAATGGCGGAGATGACCGTTCCGAGTAGCACCGCCGAGCGTGCCGGCTTGGTCAGATGCGCGACGATGCCGAAATCGATCACCATTTTGCCGAAATCGACCTGGTCGACCGAGGTCAGCAGGACGACCGGAATGGACGCCAGACGGCTGTCGGCCGCAATCGCCTTGGCGACATCGGCGCCGTTCATGCCGGGCATCTGGTAGTCGAGGATAATGCAGTCGACCGAGGCGCCGAGCTGGCACGCGCGGTCGAGGAAGGCGAGACCGACGGCCCCGCTTTCGGCGGCGGCGCAGTCGAAGCTCCAGCTCCTCAACTGCTCCAGCAGGATCTCGCGATTGACCGGATTGTCGTCGATGACCAGCACCCGGGCGCCGGTGACGTCGACCGGCACCAGCTCGTCACGGGTGTCCTGCCTGTGTGCCGGAAGTGGCACGGCGAACCAGAAGACGGAGCCGCGCCCGATCTCGCTCTCCACGCCGATCTTGCCGCCCATAAGGTCGACAAGACGGGCCGAGATGGCGAGGCCGAGACCGGTGCCTTCATGGCGGCGGGTCGAGGAACTGTCGACCTGGGCGAATTTCTCGAACACGCTTTGCAGCTTCTCGGCGGGAATGCCGATGCCGGTGTCCTCGACGCGGACCTTGAGCTGCACGGTCGTGCCGACCATATCGCCGCCGACATCGATCAGCACATGGCCTTTCTCGGTGAATTTCACGGCGTTGCCGAGCAGATTGGTGACGATCTGCCGGAAGCGGCCGGCATCGCCGACCACGAAGGCTGGCAGGCGCGGGTCGACGCGCACGATAAGCTCGAGGTTTTTCTCGGCCACGCGCGCCGACACCAATGTCGCCACGTCCTCGACCGCTTCCGCCAGGCGGAAGGGCGCGGGGTCGAGCGTCAGCTGGCCGGCATTGATCTTCGAGAAATCGAGGATGTCGTTGATGATGGTGAGCAGCGCGTTGCCGGATTTGACGATCACGTCCGTAAAGGTCTTCTGGCGCGGGGTCAGCTCGGTCTTGGCGAGAAGCTCGGCCATGCCCAGAACACCGTTCATCGGCGTACGGATCTCATGGCTCATGTTGGCGAGGAATTCCGACTTGGCGCGGTCGGCGGCCTCGGCCTTGAACAACGACGCGGCCGTCTCGGCAAAGGCGCGGCGGATAGCGTTCTCCATCGGCCGGAAAATCCAGATACCGGCAACGGCGAGCACGGCGATCAGCAGGCCGCTCGCCCACAGGAGCAGCCGGTCGCTGGAAGTATCGGCGATATGCCGTTCCTCATCGAGCGCGGTGCGCACGCGCACCAGCATCGGCTGCGCGAAGAGATCGTTCTGGTTGCGGATCTCGCGGTAGCTCCACTCGTCGACCTTCTGGGCCACAGACATCAGGTTGAAATTGCGCACCATGTCGCGCGCCGACCAGAACAGGTCGCCGTTCACCGAAGCGGAATCGATCGCGTTGAAAGTGTCCTTCGACAGCCGCGGCCTGATGGCGTCCAGCTGCGCGTTCAGCGTGTCGATCTCGCTCATCAGGCGTTCGGAATGGCCGCGAGCAGCGGCAGTCAGAGCATCACGCGTTTCGGCCCGCCAGGCGGTGCCCGTCGTTTCGGCGAAGTTGGTGGCATTGCGCAGGTCGCGGGCGAAGATGACGAAATTGCCGCTGAGGGCATCGACCTCGTGGCGGAAGGAATTTACGCGGTTGAGCGCGAACATGATGGCGGCAGAGGCCAGCGCGAAGATCAGCAGCCCAGAAATATAGCGAATCCGGATCGACCGGATAAAAGAGGAATATTCCGGCATGCGCTACCCCCAACACATACGCATAATTTTAACGGTCGGGATTACGCTTCATTTACATTAAGATTTCGTTGGTGGGGCGGCAAAGGATGCTGACCGCGCGGTCCGTGGAGGACCTGCGTCGATTCTACGGCAAGGCTATCGATTGGACCGAAGTGATCTGAAGCCAGTTGCAGCTGGCGCGACGAGGCTTTTGAGGAGCCGCGCCAGTTTATTCATGCGCTCAGCCAGATGCGTTCGGCGACCCGATGGTCGCTGAGCAGGAAGTTGGGATTGGGGACGAAGCCCTTGACCTCCTGGCGCGCCGCGTCGATCCAACTGGCAAAGGCCGGGATGATGGTCGGGCAGTCGTCATGGATCATCTGCTGGAGTTCGAAATAGACCTCGCGGCGCTTTGCCGGATCGGCGAACGAGCGTGACTCCGCGAGTTTTCGGTCGAAGCTGTCGTTCTTCCAATGCGTCTCGTTCCATGGCGCGTCTGACGCATAGACGGAGGAGAACATCATGCTGGCCGATGGCCGCCCGGCCCAGAAGGAGGCGACCCAGGATTTCTTCAACCACACGTCGCTCCAGTAGCCGTCGTCGGGCTCGCGCCTGACGGCGATGGTGATGCCCGCGGACTTGGCGGATTGCGCGAAGAGTTCGGCGGTGTTGACCGCCTGCTCGAAGGCCGCCGGCGCCGCATGCAGTTCGAGCGTGAGATCGCTCTTTCCTGCCTTCTTCAGGTGAAAGCGGGCCTTGTCCGGGTCAAAGCTGCGTTGTGCGATGTTGGGATTGAAACTCGGATCGCTGGCGGCGATCGGATGGTCGTTGCCGACGCGGCCGTAGCCGGCCATCAGGAGCTTGACCATCTGCTCGCGGTCGATGGCATGCTTCAGCGCCAGGACGATGTCAGGATCTTTGAACGGCTCCTTGGTGGCGTCCATCGGCAGCGAGAAATGCTGCTTGCCTTCCGTGACAACCAGATAGGTTCGGGGATCCTTCTTGAGCAGCGGCGCGATCTTGTAGTCGATGCCGTTGATGATGTGGACCGAGCCACCCTGAAGCGCCGAAATGCGCGCCGTGGCATCGTTGACCACCAGCGTCTCGACCGCGTCGACGTGGCCGCGATCGCTGCGCCAATAGGCCTCGTTGCGCGTGGCCGTCGCGCGCACGCCCGGTTGAAAGGCGGTGAGCTTGAACGGACCGGTGCCAACCGCTTTTGGCCAGTCGCTGAAACCGGCCGGAACCATGGCGAAGTGCAAATCCGACAGCACGTAATCCATGTCGGGATTGGGCGATTTGAGCAGGATCTCGACCTGCGTCGGCGAGGCCGCGCGCACTTCGGCAATGTCAGCGACCAGCCCCTTGGCCTTCGACTTCGTCTTGTCGCCGATATGCAGGCCGAGCGAGTATTTGACGTCCTCGGCGTCAAACGCCTTGCCGTTATGGAATTGCACGCCGGACCTGAGATTGAGGATCCAGCGTTTGTTGCCGTCGCTGGCTTCCCAGTTCGCCGCCAGCTCAGGTGCCGGTTTGCCGTCGTCGCCGATCTCGACCAGCGTGTTGTAGACCTGCCGCGAAACATTGATGGAAAACGTTCCGATCAGCTGGGTCGGGTCGAGGGTGTCGGCGGAGCTGCCGCCATTGAGACCAAGGCGCAGCGTGCCGCCCTTGCGCGGCGTCTCGGCGAAGCCGCCACGCGGAAACGCGGCCATGGCGATTGTCGTGGCGGCGGCCGTCTGAAGGAAGCGGCGACGGTTCATGCCGCCATGGATCAAGGACGTGATTGTATTGTTCATGTCATCCCCCTTTGGTTTCAGTAGGCGCCGAGCACTTCGTTAGGTATCAGCGGCCGCGGCGGCAGCCGCTTATCGAGAACCGAGTTCAGCATGCGCGCCTGGTCGCGGAACTCGTTCTCTGCAAACAGATTCCAGTGTTCCCAGGGATCGTCGCGAAGGTCGAAGAGCTCGCCCCAGGCCGGGTGGATGGGATAACGGGTGAACCGCCAATCCTTCGAGATGATCGATTGGTTGTAAAGCTGAGCATCGCGGCGCGGATGGTATTCGGCGAAGAGGAAGTCGCGCACATCGGCCACCTGTCCGTCAATCAGCGGCTTGAGATCGATGCCGTCCGTAGCCGGCGCCGGAAGGCCGAGCAGCGACGCGATCGTCGCGAACAGGTCGACATGGCTGGTGAGCGCATCGAGGCCTATGCCGGCGCGGATGCCCGGGCCGCAAAGCACCAATGGCACCTGCAGCAATTGGCGGTAGGGTGGCGGCCCCTTGCGCAGCAGCCCGTGGTCGCCGAGCAGTTCGCCGTGATCGGCTGTGAACAGCACATAGGTGTCGTCCAGCATGCCGGCGTTCGCCAGCGCCTCAAGCAGCCGCCCGACGGCGTCGTCGATCATCTGCACCATGCCATGCGTATAGGCGATCGCGGTGGCCAGCGTTTCTGCCGAAATGTCGTCGGTGCGAAGCAGGAAGCCCTGCTCGCGCGGCTGCTCGCCACTGGCGGTGTAAGGCGCCTTCATCGGATCGTCGCCTTGGCCGAGATAGGCCGGCATGCGCTCCAACTCGCCTGTCCGCATGGTCGGCCTTGGCATCCGCTCCGGCCGGAACATGTCGCAGTAGGGCCGGGGAGGGGCGAAGGGGTGATGAGGGTCCGGGAACGAAACGAACAGCCCGAACGGCTTCGATTGTTTGCCCTGATGCTCTATGACGGCGATAGCGCGGTCGGCGATCCAGTTGGTGTAGTGCAGCCCGCGTGGCACCGCGCTCTTCCAGACCTCATTCAAATCTCGTGCTCGACCGTCGGGACTTGCTTCGGGCTCATAGAGGCTCACCACTTCCGGGTGGTTTCGCTTGAGCCACGCGGCATAGTGGCCGGCGCGCGTGGATTCGTTGGCTTCGCCCATGACGAGGTCGACGGCATCGAAGCCGAAATAGGGGCCACGCCAGTCCTCGCTGCCGGGCCTTTCCCAGTAGGCCAGCGATTCCGGCATGTCGCGCTCGGCCGGCGCGAGAAGCGGCTGAAAGTGGAGTTTGCCCACTCCCCTCGTCGCATAGCCCGATCGTGACAGCGCCTGCCAGAGGTTGGGCAGCCGATCGTCGAGCGCCACCCCGTTGCGCCACAGGCCGTGATGGCGCGGATAAAGACCCGTCGCCATGGTCGCACGGCTCGGCGAGCAGATCTGGTTGGGCGTGAAATGCCGGTGGAAGGTCGCGCCGCGCGCGGCGATGCGGTCGATGTTGCTGGTATGGGCGACGCGATTGCCGGTGACCGACAGCGCGTCATAGCGCATTTGATCGGCGCAAATGAAGATGAGGTTGGGTCGCTTCACGACGGCTCTGCCCGTTTCTGCCAAGGCTACAGCTACGGCTCGAACCACTGCGGAATCAAAGATCAAGATTTTCGTCTGGTATGTGCTAATCCTATACCGGGAGTGAGAGATGCGTTTTTCGGGGCTCAGCGTCCGGCAATTGGAGGCCTTCGAGGCAACGATGGTTGCCGGCTCCGTATCTGGCGCGGCGGCTTCGCTCAACGTCTCGCAGCCAAGCGTCAGCCGGCTGCTGCAGGAACTGGAGATCGACACCGGCCTCAGCCTGTTTGATCGTTCGCACGGCCGACTGGTTCCGACCGAGCAGGGACTGCTTTTCTACGGTGAGGTCAGCAAGACTTTCCACGGCGCGCGCCATCTCATCACCGCGGCGCAGGAGATCAGAGAGCTGAAGCGCGGCCTGGTTCGCATAGGCACGCTGGCGGCGATGTCGTTCCGCATCGTGCCGGAAGCGATCCGGCAGCTTCGAACGCGCTTTCCGGAAGCCAGGACCACCATCGCGGTGCGCAGCTCGACGGAAATCGTGTCTTCGGTCGCCGCGCGTCTTACCGATGTCGGTGTGGTGGACGCCGACGTCTCGTTTCTCGATGCCAAATGCGTCGCCACCTTCGAGCGCAACAGCGTCTGTGTCATGGACAAGGATCATCCGCTCGCAGATCGCGAGCGGGTCCGTATGGAGGATTTTTCACGCCATCCGTTCGTATCGCTGGGGGAACTCTATTTCCGGCGCAGCCGTGATGGCGTCAAGCTGCTCGAAGCGACCGCGGCCAACACGGTCGCCGATATCTTCCAGTCGTTCCTGGCTTGCGCGCTGGTCAGGGGCAGTTCCTCGCTCGCCGTCGTCGATCCGTTCACGGCGAACGTGTATTCCGAGTTCGGATTGGCGCTGAAGGAAATTGAGTTCGATATCCCGTTCCGCACTTCGATCATCGTCAATGACAGGTCGGCCACGGGGGCGGCTGCCGGCAACGTCATCGAAGCCATGGTCGACCTGATTGCCCAAGACTAGATAGAGGATCCCGCCGCACGCATCGTCGGGATTTACGATGGACGAAGGCTTTTGGCCCGGGAGCAGGCAATTCAAAAAAGGCCTTGCCGCGCTGTCAGCTCTTGCGTGTCGCGACAAACGTCGCGGCGGCCTTCAGCAGCGCCGCATGTTCATCATAGGGTTCGAGCAGGGCATGCGCCTGGTCGATAAGTCCGTGAAGCTGCTCGCGCGCCCAGTCCGGCCCGTGCAGCGCGGCAAGCGTCGCCTTGCCGGCGGCAGCGTCCTTGTTCGTCGCCTTGCCCATCTGCTTGGCGTCGGCCGTAAGGTCAAGCAGGTCGTCGGCGAGCTGGAATGCAAGACCGATCGCCGAGCCGAATTCGGCCAGCCGCTCGCGGTCGGCGGGAGAGGCGCCGGCGACGATTGCGCCGGCCTCGCAGGCGAAGCGGATCAGCGCGCCGGTCTTCATCGCCTGCAGCCTGATGATGCCGGCTTCATCGGGCCGCTGGCGCTCGGCTTCAAGGTCGAGCGTCTGGCCACCGACCATGCCGCCGGCGCCCGCCGCACGGGCGAGTGCCAGCACGAGGGCGGCGCGGCGCTCAGCCGGCAGCGCCGTTGCCTCGTCGGCGACAATATCGAAGGCGAGCGTCAGCAGCGCGTCGCCGGCGAGGATGGCGGTGGCTTCATCGAAAGCCTTATGCACGGTTGGCTGGCCGCGGCGCAGGTCGTCGTCGTCCATCGCGGGCAGGTCGTCATGGATCAGCGAATAGCAGTGCACGCATTCGAGCGCCGCCGCGACGCGGAGCGCAGCCTCGCCATCGGCAGAAAAGAGCGCAGCGCTTTCCAGGACCAGAAACGGGCGCAGCCGCTTGCCGCCGTTCAGCACGCCGTGGCGCATGGCAGCCATCAGGCGTTCCGGTCGCGCGATTTCGCCAGTCAGCGGGCGCGCGTCGAGGATTTGCCGCAGCAGCACCTCCACCGCAGCGGCGCGCGCGAAAAGCGCGGATTCGAAGGCCATCTGGTCGTCTTTCATCATCGCCGGACGGGTAGCCGACACTCAGACATTGCGCAAGAAGCCTTGCGCCTTTATGCCGGTTGGGCGAGTGGCATGGGTGGGGCGGCTTGACGGAACCGATCGTCGATCATGAAACCGAAGGGCTGGACATGGCGCGACCTCGGCGCCTGAATCGCGCCAGTCTCAAGCGCCTCGGCCGGCGCTGCCTGCTCGCGGCGATCTTGCTGGCGGCGATCCCGGCCGTGCTCACCTTCCTCTATCTGCCTTCATTCGTGCATCCCGTCTCGACGCTGATGCTGAAGGACCTCGTCACCTTTTCCGGCTACGACCGGCGCTGGGTGTCGATCGACGACGTGGCGCCGGTGCTGGCGCATTCGGTGATCATGTCCGAGGACGGGCAGTTCTGCTTCCATCGCGGCGTCGATCTCGGCG
>NZ_JANINM010000403.1 GCF_024509055.1 Mesorhizobium sp.
GCTCACGGCGGCTTCGTTCGTCGTCACGTGAACCTCTGGTAGGTCGAAGGTTGTCGTCGCTGCCTAGCTGGCCGGCCTGAAAGGGCGCGCAAGGGAGGCGGGGAAGTGCAGGGCCAACATCTGCCGGTTCCGCGAAATGATGACGAGCACCACGATCGTCGCGAAATAGGGTAGGGCAGACAGCAGTTCGGACGGCACCGCGAGACCGAGTGCCTGTCCCTGAAGCTGCAGAATGGTCATGCCGCCGAACAGCCAGGCGCCGATGAGCACGCGCAGCGGTCGCCATGTGGCGAACACGACCAGCGCCAGTGAAATCCAGCCTTTGCCAGCGGTCATGTTCTCTACCCATAACGGCGTATAGGCGACCGAAAGATATGCGCCCGCCAAGCCCGCCATCAGGCCGCCGAACACGACGGCCATGTAGCGGATCTTGACCACCCGATAGCCGATCGCATGCGCCGTTTCGGGTGACTCGCCGACGGTGCGCAGCACCAGGCCGCCCTTGGCGCGGTAGAGGAACCAGCTGATGGCCAGGAACATCGCCAGCGCCAGGTAGACCAGCGGGTCGAAGCGGAAGAACAGCGGTCCGACCAGCGGCAGATCGGACAGGAACGGAACATGGATTGGCTTCAGCGCTTCGATGGGGGCGCTGCCGAAATTGCGGCCAAGGAAGGCTGAGACGCCCGAACCGAAGATGGCGAGCGCCAATCCCGCGGCATACTGATTGGTGAGGAAGGTCAGCGCAAGCACGCCGAACAGCAGCGAGGCGCCCGCGCCAGCCAGCGCACCCGAAAGGATTGCGAGCGGCATCGGCAGACCGGCAACCACCGCCCAGAAGGCGAAGGCAGCGCCCACCAGCATCATGCCTTCGATGCCGAGGTTGAGCACACCGGATTTCTCCACCACCAGTTCGCCGAGCGCCGCGAAGATCAGCGGCGTGGCGGCGACGATCGTGCCGGTGAATATGGCGACGAACAGGTCCATCAGGCTTACTCCGGCACGCGACGTATGCGGTAGAAGATGAAGAAGTCGGCGGCCAGCAGGAAGAACAGCAACATGCCCTGGAAGACCCGCGTCAGGGCGGAAGGCAGCCCAAGCGAGAGCTGAACCGCCTCGCCGCCCAGGAACAGCAACGACATCAACAGTCCGCCCAGCACGATGCCGAAGGCGTTCAGCCTGCCGATGAAGGCAACGATGATGGCAGCGAACCCGTAGCCTGGTGAAATCTGTGGCGACAGCTGCCCGAGCGGGCCGGCGACTTCAGCCATGCCCGCTATGCCCGCGGCGGCTCCTCCAGCAAGCAGCCCCGTCCAGACCGCGGAGGATTCACGGAACCCGGCATAGCGCGCGGCCAGCGGGGCTGCACCGCTTACCGACATCTTGTAGCCCAGGAAGCTGCGATCGGCGAACAGCCAACTGAGGACCACCGCCATCACCGTGATCCAGATCGACGAATTCAGCCGATAGGCCTCGTCGAAGGGCCGGAACATCGCCGCTGGCGGCAACAGGGCGGTCTGCGGATAATTGAAGCCTGCCGGATCTCGCCAGGGTCCGTGCACCAACCACGACAAAATCAGCGTGGCGATATAGGTCAGCATAAGCGTGACGAGGATCTCGTTGGTGTTCATCCGTGCGCGCAGGAAAGCGGGAATCGCGGCCCAAGCCATACCGGCGCAGCAGGCTGCCACCAACATCAGCGGCAAGAGCAGCGGGCTCTCCTGATCGGGATAAAGATAGCCGAAGCCCCAGGCCGCGACGGCGCCGATGATGAGCTGGCCCTCCGCGCCGATGTTCCAGACATTGGCGCGGAATCCGACTGCGAGACCGCAGCCGATCAGGATAAGAGGGGAGGCCTTGAGCAGCCATTCGGACAGGCCATTGATGGAGCCCAGCGGCTCGACGAAGAAGGCTTTCATGGTCACGACCGGATTGTAACCAAGCCCGGCAAACAGCACGGAGCCGACCAGCAGGGTAAGGATGGTCGCGGCCACGGGAGCGGCGACGCGCATGGCGGCGGAAGGCTCCGGTCGTTGTTCAATCTTGAAGCGCAATTTGGCTTCTCCGGCCATTTTCGTCGTTGGGAGCGATGCTGGTCATCAGCAGTCCGACTTCCTCTGGAGTGGTCTGGCTGCGTGGCAACGACTGCGAGACGCGCCCTTGGCAGATGACCAGCAAACGGTCGCTGATCTCGAACAGCTCATCGAGTTCCTCCGAGATCACCAGGACAGCCGCCCCGGCCCGGCTGAGATCGACCAGCGCCTGGCGGATGAAGGCAGCCGCTCCGACGTCGACACCCCATGTCGGCTGCGCCACCACGAACAGCCTGGGCTGCAGGGCGATCTCGCGGCCGACGATGAATTTCTGCAGATTGCCGCCCGAAAGGCTTTGGGCGCTGGCCCGCGGACCGTTTGCCTTGACCTTGAATTTCTCGATGACCGAACCGGCGAAGTCTCGTGCGCGCTTGCGGTCGACCAGACCGTTGCGGACCAGCCCGGCACGATGGCCGGTCAACACCGCGTTCTCCCACAACGCATGTGGCGGCACCGCTCCGCGACCAAGTCTTTCCTCGGGCACGAAGGCCATGCCCAGCCGTCGCCGCGCGCTGGCATCGAGACGGCCGACCGGCCTGCCGTTAATTTCGACGACATCGGCCTCGCAATGCTGTTGCTCGCCGCTCAGCAGGGCGACCAGCCCTGCCTGGCCGTTGCCGGAAACACCGGCAAGACCAACGATTTCGCCGCCATGGACCTCGAAAGACACGTTCTTCAGTTCGGGTGATGAAAGCCCCCGCACGCGCAGGACCGGAGCCGGGCTGCGCAGGCAATGGCCGACGCGCATTTCAGGAAGCTCGGAGCCGACCATCAGGCGCGCGAGTTCAAGCGCGGTCGACTGCTTCGGCAGCGATGTGCCGGTGACGCGGCCGTTGCGCAGAACCGTGGCGGTGTCGCAGAGCTCCTGCACCTCGTCGAGCTTGTGGCTGATATAGAGGATCGAGCAACCTTCGGCGGCAAGCTGGCGCAAGGTGTTGAACAGCTTGACCACCGCCTGCGGTGTCAGCACCGAAGTCGGCTCGTCGAGGATGAGAAGCTTCGGTGCCTGCAGCAGGCAGCGCACGATCTCGACGCGCTGCCGCTCGCCGACCGAAAGGTCATGCACCCGCCGCCACGGATCGATCGGCATGCCATAGTGCTGGGACAGCTCGGTGACCTGCCTGGCCAGCGTTTCCAAATGAAAGCCGCCCGTGGTCGAAAGCACGATGTTCTCGACCACGCTAACGGATTCGAACAACGCGAAATGCTGGTAGACCATCTCGATGCCGAGCGCGCGCGAGCTGGCCGGATCGGGTGACGCAATTGGTTTGCCATCGAAAAGGATCTCGCCAGAATCCGCTTGTGCGGCGCCGTAGATGATCTTCATCAACGTCGATTTTCCGGCACCATTCTCGCCAAGAACAGCGTGGATCTCTCCCGGCATGATCGAGAGCGATACGCCGTCATTGGCAACGACGCCGGGATAGCGTTTGCAGATGTCCCGTAGTTCGAGACGGGGCGTCATCGTTTATCCTGCCATGCTTGGGCGGGTGGGACGGGCAAGACCGGAAGCCGGAACGGTTGACGCCGTTGCGGCTCGGGCCCTGGGCGTGGCCGATCAGGAAAGCTTGCCGATGATCCCCTTGACGAACCAGTTCATGCCACGAATGTCGGCGTCCGAAAGCACCGCTCCCGCGGCCGCCTTGACGTTGCCGTCCTGGTCCTTGAGCTCGCCAGCATAGGGATGGACCTTGCCGGAACCGATATCGGCCTCGAGCTGCTTGAGCTTTGCGATGACGTCGGCGGGGATGGTTTGGTTGTAAGGCGCCATTTTGACCACACCCGCCGCCAGGCCATCCCAGCGCACGTCCGATTTCCAGTCGCCGGCCAGAACGCCTTTCGCGGCGTGGACATAGTCGCTTGACCAGTCCAGCATGAATGCCGTCAGTTGCTTGCCGGAGCTGAACTTGGACATGTCGCTGGCATAGCCGATCGACCAATGCCCGGCTTCGCCAGCCACCTCGCTGCTCGCTCCGGTATCCGTCATCCCGCAGATTACGTCGCAACCCTGCGAAATCAGCACCTTGGCTGCTTCCTTTTCCTTGCCTGGGTCGAACCAGGAATTCAGGAAGATGACGTTGCAGGTGATTTCAGGCTTGACGCTCTGGGCACCGAGCAGCAGCGCGTTGGCCGGGCCGACGATGTCGGGCACCGGAAAGCCGCCGATGAAGCCGATCTTGTTGGTCTTGCTCATATGACCGGCCGCGACACCACCGACATAGGCGCCTTCGTGGTACTTGGCTTCGAAAGTTCCAATGTTCGCCGTGTGGACGATGCCCGAGCAATGCTCGAAGGCCACCTTGGGGAAACGCGCGGCCACCTTTTGCATCGGCGCCCCGAGCGAGAAACTGGTGCCGAAGATCAGGCTGTTGCCGGACGTGGCGAGCTCGCGGAAAACACGCTCGGCGTCTTGTGGAACAAAGATGTTATCGAGGACCGTTACCGAGATGGCATCGCCCAAGGCCGCCTTCATGGCGTCCACGCCGAGCGCATGCTGCTTGCTCCAGCCGATCTCGGTGGCAGGAGACGCATTGACCACGCCTACCTTGATGGGCGCCTGCGCCCACGCTCGGCCTGTCATAGCCGAGGCTCCCACCAGCAATCCTGCCGAGCCGCCGAATTTCAGGGCGTCGCGTCTTGTCAATCTCATGGCATCGTTCCCCTTGCGCTTTGGTCGCTTCTTTTGTTGTGCGGCAATCACCCGGTCACATCGGGTGTCTCGGTCGATTGAAACCAACCAGAGATATTGACTATGGGCAAAGGGGCGGCGCGCGGGAATGCCGTGCGCAATCCAAAACATATCTGGAAATAAATAGCCGCTTGAATCGGCGAGCGCCGGCCGCTTAACTCCAATCGAACCGGAGAAGGATCGGGCAGCGCCTTTCTCAAGGTTGGACGAGCCGATGACGACAATGACCAACTCAGCCTACGGGTTCGCTTTTGGCGAAGCGTTCTATCCCAATGGTGGCGTGTTCGGTCCGCTGTTGAACAAACATGTCAGCCTGGTGCTGATGACGGAAGGCGCGGCCACAATCACATGCGACAATGAATCTGTTCGTCTCGAGAAGGGGCAGTGCGCGGTCTTTCGCAACGACAGATATTACCTGGCCGAGTACGAGCGCGGTCAGTCGGACAGGGTCACCTGGTGCGAAACCATGCCGGCAACCTTGCCGGAGTCTGTCGTACAAAAGCTGCGCGGCAAACCGATCCGACTGCAAACGTCACAGCAGGTAGCCACCCTGCAACGTTTCGGCATTCAGCTTGGCAGAGGCATGAACCAGAGTGCAAATATGCTTCGCAACGCCATTGGCTACGCCTTGTTCATGGAATTCTTCCATGAAGCTCATATCCTTGAAGAAAGTCTCAATATTCCAAAGCCGGTCGTCTTGGTGCGATCGACGATTGAACACAGTTACGCAAAGACCTTCACCGTCAGCGAGCTTGCAGACACGGTCGGCATCACGTCACAGCACCTGAACACACTTTTCCGGCGGCACGTGGGCGAGACTCCTATCCGTTATCTTTGGCGCAAACGGGCAGAACGCGGGCATTTCCTGCTGCTTCACAGCGGCCTTTCGGTCTCCGAGATCGCCTATCAATGCGGCTACAAGACACCATTTCATTTTTCGCGCCATATCAAGCAGCTGTTTGGCCTCTCTCCGAAAGCGGTGCGTCACCAGCGCGGCTTCCGCACCCCGGCGAATGAGGCGGAGAACACCGCAAACGCCATTTTCTCCTGAGCAGCGGCGCTAGAGCGAGATGACTTTTCTTCGAAACGTCATCCCGCTCTATCCTATTGCTACAGCATGATCTTTTCCGAAAACCGGATCCCACTTTTCGGGATCATGCTTTAGAACATCGAAGCAGTGCGGGGTGCGGTTCCACAGACTTGGGACCCGTTGACCCAAACCGCCGAGATGTTGGCGCGGGTCGCATTCAGAGCGATCTTTTCGAAGCAATCGGCATCGCTGTCGAACCCAGGGAAAATGCGCAAGTTGGAAGACGGCGCGGCAAGATCGAGTGAAACCGCATCGAATTTCTGCCCGGGTGCAAACTTGCCAGCGTTGATTCCAAGTGCTTCCGCCCCGCCCCTGGTCGCAACCCAAAAGGCTTCGGCCGCGCTAATGGTAGAGCCCGGGATACCTCTGCGATCCATTGGGAGGGTTGGATCGACGCCGCCGTTTCGCATCCTGCCAGCGATAAGTGCGTGCCGACAGGCGTCCAGAACCGATGCGCTGTATCCGCCCGAAATGTCGGTACCCAACCCCACGCGGACGCCGCGATCGAGCGCCGTCCGCAGCGGGAAGACGGCGTTAGCGAAGTAGACATTGGACAGCGGGCAATGCGCTACAGCCGAGCTGTTCTTGCGGATGAGATCGAGGTCCTCGTCACAGACGAAATTCGCGTGCGCTAGGATCGTGCCTTCTCGAAGCAAGCCATAGTCCGCAAGCACTTGCGTATCGGTCTTTCCAAACCGCGACTGGACAAACGCAGTCTCCCAGTCGCTTTCGCTGCAATGCGTCTGGACCCGGCAATCATATTGGCTTGCGAGGCGGCCGAGCCCTTCAAGCAGGTCGTTCGAGCAGCTCGGGATAAATCGCGGAGTAATGATTGGCTGGACAAGCGGATCGGGCTCCGGTGCCAGGGCGCGGAGCCGTTCAATGAAAGCGCGTGTCTCGGAGATGCCTGCTTCGCAGGAGGCGTCGCGGTAGAAGTCGGGACACTGGTCTTTGTCGTCCATCGCGACCTTGCCGACAAATGCCCGTTGGCCCCGTTCCAGACAGATCCGCGCCAGCAGCAGCGAGGCCTCGACGTGGATCGTGGCGAAGTAGACTGCCGTCGTCGTGCCGTTCGCGAGCAGGGTAGCGACAAGATCGGTGTAGATTTCTTGCGCGAATTCGAGGTCCTCGTATCGGGATTCCAATGGAAACGTGTATTTCTGCAGCCATGCCTCCAGGGGAGCATCAAGGGCCTTCCCGAGCTGGGGCCACTGGGGAGCATGGATGTGGAGGTCTACCAGACCTGGGATCAAGACCTCTGTCGGCCCCAGTCCATTGAAGCGGCCTGACTGACGGGCACGCTCTTGGGCCGCGCCAGCCCCAGGCTCGTTCGGGTCAAGGACCTGCTGGATGGTCCCGTTGTTGTCGACAACAATCGTGACGTCCCTCAGCATCTCGACAACACCCCTTTCGGGAGTGTGGAACGCTGTTCCGCAGAATACTTTTTCCATGTCGCCCATCGCAGTTTGATTGGGTGCTATGGCGATTCCTGCAAGAATCGCCAGTCACAGCGCGCCCTTCGCAAGGGTATCGGTAGCCAAGGCGCGACGAAATGCTTGTAACAATCCTATTGATGTCCAAGATGAAGGTCCGACACGGCGCCATAGTCTCGGCCTTGTGTGCTCACCGCATTCCGCGATCAATTGAATCTTGGATATGAACCGCGATGTTTCCGTCATTCTTGACGGGAGCCGTCGGAGCTATTGTCGACATCCGAAACTGGCGGCGGAACGCCAAAACAGACACCAGACTTCACCGGTCGCTCAGGGATTTGGCATGTTCAATTGCGTTGATCAGGCTCTTCTCGATTTGTGGCATCCCTTGTGCGCGACCGATGCCTTGCCATTGGGGGCAAGCATGGAGACCAGGCTGTTGGGGCAGCGACTTGGCATCTTGCGCGCTGCTGGTGGCGATTTCCGCGTTTTTCGCGCCGAAGACAAATCTGCGACGACTTTGCCCGTCCAAAGCGCTTACGGCTTTGTTTGGACCTCGCCGGGTAGGCCGAAGCCGATATTTCCCATCCCCGAATACCATGAGCCCGACCGCCGCAACGTCGCCGTCGCTTCCGTCGGAGTTAATGTTTCAGCGCCGCGCGCCATCGAGAATTTCCTCGACATGGGCCACTTTCCCTACGTGCATGCCGGTATCCTCGGCGCTGAGCCGCGCACGGAGGTGAAGGAGTACGACGTCGAGATATCGGTGGATCGCGACGAAATTCTTGCCACCCGCTGCCGCTTCTTTCAGCCAATGGCTTCAACTGTCTCCACCAGCGGCGCCGACGTTGACTATATCTATCGTGTTCCGCATCCTTTCTGCTCGGTTCTGTACAAGTCCAGTCCGCTCGATGAACGGCGCATGGACGTGATCTGCCTGTTTTTGCAGGCAATGGACCACGAGCGGATTCGCGCGCACATGCTTCTGAGCATCCTCGACGACGAGCATGACGACACATTCATTCGCCGTTTCCAGCTTCTCATCTTCGGTCAGGACAAGCCGATACTGGAAAACCAGGTGCCGAAGCGCTTGCCGCTCGATCCGCGCGCCGAGACCCCGATCCGGGCCGACAAGTCTGCCATCGCCTATCGACGCTGGCTCAGCCAGAAGGGCGTGACCTACGGGGTCATTCCGTCCTCGGCCTGACGGACGGTGCACCAGCTTGCCGTTTACACTCTGGCAGGCATCAATTGCCCTGGCGAAATGATCGTACCTGTCAAAGGCAGTGTGCTTCACTGGCGGGACCGGTTCACGCGCGGACAAGAAGCCGCGGCAATCGATGCGTCGATACAAGTCGACGAATGCTTGCCAGCCTTTGGTAATCTAGAAGCTCATCTGTGCAGCAACTTCCAATTATGTGCGGTTGTCTTGCGGCAATTTGTTGCACGACGAGCCATCTGGTCGCAATGTCTGCGGCCTGAAATACTGCGGATGCCATAGCCCGCTTACGGCACTCACTTGCCGGGCCGTGCCAGGTGCTTGAAATCCAATCGGTTGCTTCGATGCCCGCCGGTTGTGCCTTGCGCTTAAAATGTTTACTGTTAGTGAATAAGATGGAATCAGCGGGTGGCATTGATATGGCGAAGACTCAAGCAGCAAAGAAGGTCGGCAAGTCGCCGGCTCGCGCAAAAGGACCGGGTGCGGCGACAGTTAGCACACTGCCTCGCAGCGCCCCCCTTGTTCAGGATCCCCACGCCGTTCGCGACACGCGTGAGAACGTGCTTGAGGTCGCCATTGGCCACGAGGTTCGCGCCCTTCGCAAGAAACTCGGCATTACCGTCGCCGATCTTGCCGCGACCACAGGTCTTTCACTCGGCATGCTGTCCAAGATCGAGAATGGCATCACCTCGCCGTCGTTGACCACGCTGAAGTCGTTGTCGCACGCGCTCGGGGTACCGCTCACCGCGTTCTTCCGCAGCTTCGAGGAAGAACGCAAGGCCGTCTTCGTCAAGGCCGGATCGGGCGTGGATGTGGAACGGCGTGGCACGCGGGCCGGGCATCAGTATACATTGTTGGGCCATATCGGTTCGGATACCAGCGTCGTCGTCGAGCCCTACCTCATTACGCTGACGGAAGACTCGGATGTCTTCCCGACCTTCCAGCATGACGGCATGGAGTTCCTCTACATGCTGGAAGGCGAGGTGGTTTACCGCCACGGCAGCAACCTCTACCGCATGACCCCGGGCGACAGTTTGTTCTTCGACGCCGATGCGCCGCACGGTCCCGAAGAACTGACGCACTTGCCGATGCGATACCTGTCGATCATCTCCTATCCCCGCGGACGCGGAAAAGGCTAAGGTAGCCCTGCAGGGGCATTTGCAGCGTGCCGCCCATTGCTCGGCCAACTGTGGCTGTGGGCGAATTGAAGCCTTGCGAAGGGCTGATGACGTCATCGCGCATGACCCGAGCCGCAGGTTCGCAAAACAACGACCGCAATCAAAGCGCTCTGACAGCGTTCCTCGCGCGTCCAGGGGGACGCACGGTTGTCGCGCACAGCCATTTATGCGCTCTTGAGGAGCCGCGGGTTCTATGCCTTTGCGCGTCCGGACAATCGCTGCCGAGGCCTGGGCTTCAAGGACTTTCTCGACATTTGACATGATGGCTCCCGGGGCCGGCAAGCCGAGCGTGTCGACCAAGCCTGCCGCTATCGAAAAGGATAGCCCGGACCGCCCGGCATTTGAGCCGGCGTGTTTTTCTACAGGAAAAAAAAATTCATGACAGTTGAATTGCAATTGGGAACCTGCTAGGCATTACGATAGGTAACAACCAATCGAGGTGACCGGGATGTGTGGGATCGTTGGACTCTTTCTGAAAGACAAATCACTTGAGCCACGACTGGGTGCCCTTCTGTCGGAAATGCTGGTCTCATTGACCGACCGCGGTCCCGATAGCGCCGGCATAGCCATTTATGACAGCGCGGCAGCGAAGGGACGCGCCAAGATCACCATTCAGTCTCCGGCCCCTGCCACGGATTTCCCCGGCCTCGAAGCGGAGCTCGGCAAGAAGATCGGAGCCAAGGTTTCATCGACGGTGAAGTCGACGCATGCCGTTTTCGACGTGCCGGTCGACAAACTTGAGGAGGCCCGCGCCGCGATCTCCGAACTGCGCCCCAACGCGCGCCTCATGGGCGCCGGCGAGGCGATCGAGATCTACAAGGAAGTCGGTCTGCCGGCCGACGTGGTCAAGCGGTTCGACCTGACCAACATGTCCGGCAGCCACGGCATCGGCCACACCCGCATGGCGACCGAGTCCGCTGTGACCACGCTGGGCGCGCATCCTTTCTCGACCGGCCCGGACCAGTGCCTCGTGCACAACGGCTCGCTCTCGAACCATAACAATCTTCGTCGTGAACTGATCCGCGACGGCATGCGCTTCGAGACCGAGAACGACACCGAAGTCGCCGCCGCCTATCTCTCGTCCAAGATCGCTCACGGTCAGAATCTCGGCGAGGCGCTGCAGAGCAGCCTCGACGACCTCGACGGCTTCTTTACCTTTGTGGTCGGCACCAAGAACGGCTTCGGGGTGGTCCGCGACCCGATCGCCTGCAAGCCCGCCGTGATGGCTGAGACTGACCAGTACGTCGCCTTCGGTTCGGAATACCGCGCCCTGGCCAACCTGCCTGGCATCGAGGAAGCAAGGGTCTGGGAGCCGGAGCCGTCCACTGTCTATTTCTGGGAGCATTGAGGATCATGAATATTTCGAATGTTGCCACGGCGCCGTCGCGTGAAGTGGACTTCGCGCAGCGCGTCTTCGACCTCGGCAAAAATTCGCTACGCGAGCTGAACCAGGCTCTGCACAATCTCGCTCCGGGCTCGAACGAGACCGCCTGGGAAGTGCTCAACCCGAAAGGCAGTCATTCAGTCGCCGTCGGCGTCGACCAGCCGGTCACCATCGATGTCCGGGGCAACGTCGGCTACTACTGCGGCGGCATGAACGCCGGCGGCGCCATCACCGTGCACGGCTCCGTCGGCCCTGGCGTCGGCGAGAACATGATGTCGGGCTCGATCGTGGTCAAAGGCGACGCCAGCCAGTATGCCGGCGCCACCGGTCGCGGCGGCCTTCTCGTCATCGAGGGCAATGCCTCGTCGCGCTGCGGCATCTCGATGAAGGGCATCAACATCGTTGTCCGCGGCAATATCGGCCATATGTCGGCCTTCATGGCGCAGTCGGGCAACCTGGTGGTGCTGGGCGACGCCGGCGATGCGCTCGGCGACTCGATCTATGAGGCGCGGCTGTTCGTCCGTGGCAACGTCAAGAGCCTCGGCGCGGATTGCATCAAAAAGGAGATGCGTGCCGAGCACATCGCGATCCTGCAGGATCTGCTCGACCGTGCCGGCATCAAGGATGCCAAGCCGGAAGAGTTCACCCGCTACGGCTCGGCCCGTACGCTCTACAACTTCAACATCGACAACGCTGACGCATACTGAGGGCGAACATGAGCTATCACAATCCTCCGACGACGCCGCGCAAGTCAGCGACCTTCGACGATTACGCGATGTCGGAAATCCGGCGCGCGGCGGCAACGGGCATCTACGACATCCGGGGCTCTGGCGCGAAGCGCAAGGTCCCGCATTTCGACGACCTGCTCTTCCTCGGCGCCTCGATCTCGCGCTATCCGCTGGAAGGCTATCGCGAGCGCTGCGACACCAGCGTGGTTCTGGGCTCGCGCCATGCCAAAAAGCCGATCGAACTGAAGATCCCGATCACGGTGGCGGGCATGAGTTTCGGCTCGCTCTCCGGCCCCGCCAAAGAGGCTCTCGGGCGTGGCGCGACCATCGCCGGCACCTCGACGACCACTGGCGACGGCGGCATGACCGAAGAGGAACGCGGCCATTCCAAGACGCTGGTGTATCAATACCTGCCGTCGCGCTACGGAATGAACCCGCGTGACCTTCGCCGCGCCGACGCCATCGAGATCGTCGTTGGCCAGGGTGCCAAGCCAGGCGGCGGCGGCATGCTGCTCGGCCAGAAGATCTCCGACCGCGTCGCGGAGATGCGCACGCTGCCCAAGGGCATCGATCAGCGCTCGGCCTGCCGCCACCCCGACTGGACCGGCCCTGACGATCTCGAGATCAAGATCCTCGAAATTCGCGAGATCACCGACTGGGAAAAGCCGATCTACGTCAAGGTCGGCGGCGCGCGGCCCTACTACGACACCGCGCTTGCGGTGAAGGCCGGGGCCGACGTTGTGGTGCTCGACGGCATGCAAGGCGGCACGGCCGCCACGCAGGAGGTGTTTATCGAACATGTCGGCCAGCCGACGCTTGCCTGCATCAGGCCCGCTGTGAAGGCCCTCCAGGACCTCGGCATGCACCGCAAGGTACAGCTCATAATCTCTGGTGGCATCCGCAATGGCGCCGACGTCGCCAAGGCGTTGGCACTCGGCGCCGACGCCGTATCGATCGGCACCGCGGCGCTGATCGCGCTCGGCGACAACGATCCGCGTTGGGAGGACGAATACCAAAAGCTTGGCACGACCTCCGGCGCTTACGACGACTGGCATGAGGGCAAGGATCCCGCCGGCATCACCACGCAGGATCCCGAACTGATGAAGCGCGTCGATCCGGTCGCAGCCGGGCGTCGGCTGGCGAATTATCTGAAGGTGATGACGCTCGAAGCGCAGACGATCGCGCGTGCCTGCGGCAAAAATCACCTGCACAATCTCGAGCCGGAAGATCTTTGCGCGCTTTCGATCGAAGCGGCTGCCATGGCCGGTGTACCCCTCGCAGGGACGAGCTGGGTGCCGGGGCAGGGCGGCTTCTAAACCACAAGAAATTGGGAGGAGTGCAGATGAATAAGGCCTTTGAAGCCAAAACCGATCAGTCGGAGGGGGCTGATCTCCAAGAATTCGCTAAGGTCCGCAACGTCAAATACTTCATGGTGTCATACACGGACCTGTTCGGCGGCCAGCGGGCGAAGCTGGTCCCGGCGCAGGCCATCGGGGACATGCAGAAGGACGGTGCCGGCTTTGCCGGCTTCGCGACCTGGCTCGACCTGACCCCAGCGCATCCCGACATGCTGGCGGTGCCGGACGCTTCGTCGGTGATACAACTGCCGTGGAAGCCTGAAGTCGCCTGGCTTGCCTCTGACTGCCTGATGGAAGGCAAGGGCGTCGCCCAGGCGCCGCGCAACACCCTGAAGCGGCTCGTTGCCGAAGCCGCCAAGGAAGGTATGCGCGTCAAGACTGGCGTCGAGCCGGAATTCTTCCTTGTGACGCCCGACGGCAAGCACATCAGCGACGAGTACGATACGGCGTCCAAATCCTGCTACGACCAGCAGGCCGTGATGCGCCGCTATGACGTCATCGCCGAAATCTGCGACGCCATGCTCGACCTGGGCTGGCAGCCCTACCAGAACGACCATGAGGATGCGAACGGCCAGTTCGAAATGAACTGGGCCTTCGACGACGTTCTGGCGACGGCCGACAAGCACTCCTTCTTCAAGTTCATGGTCAAGTCGATCGCCGAAAAGCACGGCCTGCGAGCGACCTTCATGCCGAAGCCCTTCCAGGGCCTCACCGGTAGCGGCTGCCACGCCCATATCTCGGTATGGGATCTCGGCGGCAAGACCAATGCATTCGCCGACAAGGACATGGAGTTGGGTCTGTCGGAAAAGGGCAGGCACTTCCTGGGCGGCATCATGAAGCACGCCTCGGCGCTGGCGGCGATCACCAATCCGACGGTGAATTCCTACAAGCGCATCAACGCACCGCGCACCATCTCCGGCGCGACCTGGGCGCCGAACACGGTGACCTGGACCGGCAACAACCGCACCCATATGGTGCGCGTGCCTGGTCCCGGCCGCTTCGAATTGCGCCTGCCTGATGGTGCTGCCAACCCTTACCTGATGCAGGCAGCCATCATCGCTGCAGGCCTCAGCGGCGTCCGCACCGAGGCCGACCCAGGCCAACGCAGCGACATCGACATGTACAAGGACGGACATACCGTCACGCATGGCGCGAAGCTCCCGCTCAATCTGCTTGATGCGCTTCGCGCCTATGACGACGACGCCGAGCTGAAGGCGGCGATGGGCGAGGAGTTTTCCTCTGCCTACATCAAGCTGAAGACCCAGGAGTGGAACTCCTACGCCTCGCACTTCACCCAGTGGGAGCGCGATCATACGCTGGATGTCTGACCGGTAACCAGCTAAGGATCGGCGCCCGATTTCCCGACCGGGCGCTGATCCGCACGACGTGACTTTTTCGCCGGAATACATGCGATGAAATATTCGATCTTTTCGCTCGCCAAGGCCGCGCTGTCCGGCCACAAGGGATGGACGCGGGCGTGGCGTGACCCGGCGCCCAAGAGCCGCTATGACGTGGTCATCATCGGCGGTGGCGGCCACGGACTGGCGACGGCTTATTTTCTCGCCCACGAGTACGGCATCCGCAACGTGGCGGTGCTGGAAAAGGGCTGGATCGGCTCCGGCAATGCCGGCCGCAACACCACCATCATCCGCTCCAACTACGGCCTTCCCGGCAACACCGGCTTCTACGAATTGTCGATGAAGCTGTGGGAGCGCATGGAGCAGGACCTCAACTACAACACGATGGTCAGCCAGCGCGGCGTCCTCAACCTCTATCATTCCGACGCGCAGCGCGACGCTTTCGCCCGCCGTGGCAACACCATGCGCATCAATGGCATCGATGCCGAACTCCTCGACGCGGAGCAGCTCCGCAAGGAATTGCCGTTCCTGAACTACAACAATGCCCGCTTCCCCATCATGGGCGGACTCTTGCAGCGGCGCGGCGGCACCGCTCGCCATGATGCGGTCGTGTGGGGCTATGCCAGGGCCGCCAGTGAAGGCGGCGTCGACATCATCCAGAACTGCGAGGTCACCGGTTTCGTTCGCGACGCCAATGGCAAGGTGACCGGTGTAGAGACCTCGCGCGGCCGGATCGGCGCCGGCAAGGTCGGCATGGCGGTCGCCGGCTCTTCGTCGCGGGTAGCCGCGATGGCTGGCATGAAGCTGCCGATCGAAAGCCACGTGCTGCAGGCCTTTGTCTCCGAAGCCATCAAGCCTCTGATCCCAGGTGTCATCACTTTCGGCGCAGGACATTTTTATGTCAGCCAGTCGGACAAAGGCGGGTTGGTGTTTGGCGGCGATCTAGACGGCTACAATTCCTACGCCCAGCGCGGCAACATGCCGGTCATGGAAGATGTCTGCGAGGGCGGCATGGCCATCATCCCGATGATCGGCCGCGTGCGCATGCTGCGGCAGTGGGGCGGCATCATGGACATGTCAATGGACGGCACGCCGATCATCGACAAGACGCCGGTGGACGGCCTCTACCTCAACGCGGGTTGGTGCTACGGCGGCTTCAAGGCGACGCCGGCATCGGGGCTCGTCTTCGCCCATCTTCTCGCGCGCGACGAACCGCATCCCGAGGCGGCGCTGTTCCGGCTCGACCGGTTCCGCCGCGGCGCGATGATCGATGAAAAGGGCCAGGGCGCCCAGCCGAACCTGCACTGAAAGCGAGACTGGCGGAATGCGTATTGCATGTCCTTTCTGCGGCGAACGCGAGAATGGCGAGTTCACCTACCTCGGCGATGCCTCGCCCAAGCGGCCGAACTTCGCTGCGGATGGCGGGGAGAGTCCCGAGCGTGTCGAGGATGCCTTCTACGACTACGTCTACCTGCGCGACAACGTGGCGGGCGTCATGCACGAATACTGGTATCACGGCGGCGGCTGCCGCTCCTGGCTCGTGGCCCAGCGCAATACCGTCACCCATGAATTTATTTCCGTGACGGCGGCTCCAGGCGCGGGCGCCGCTCAAGCGCCGCGGACGGGAGAATGACCATGTCGGGCTATTCCCAATCCGAACCTCTCGCCAGGACCGCGCCGATGGAGGCCGATCACCGCACGGGCGTCGCGCCCGCCAGCCAGTCCCACCGGCTGCACAGTGAGGGCATGATCGACCGTCGGCAGCCGCTCCAGTTCTCCTTCGACGGCAAGGCAATGACCGGCTTCGCCGGCGACACGCTGGCCTCCGCCCTTGTCGCCAACGGCGTCAAGCTGGTTGCGCGTTCGTTCAAGTATCATCGCCCCCGTGGCATCCTCACCGCCGGCTCGGAAGAGCCGAGCGCGCTTGTCGAGATGCGCACCGGCGCCCGGCGTGAGCCGAACACGAGGGCGACCACGCAGGAGCTTTATGACGGCTTGATCGCGAACAGCCAGAACCGCTGGCCGTCATTGCGCCGCGATTTCATGTCGATCAATCAGCTGTTCGCCCCGATCTTCGTTGCCGGCTTCTACTACAAGACCTTCATGTGGCCGGCGAAGTTCTGGGAGTCGATCTACGAGCCGATGATCCGTCGCGCCGCGGGCCTCGGCAAGAGCGCCGAATTGCCTGATCCGGACCACTACGACAAGGCCTGGGCCCATTGCGACGTGCTCGTGGTCGGGGGCGGTCCCGCTGGCCTGTCGGCGGCGCTTGCCGCGGGCCGCGCCGGCTCGCGTGTCATCCTCGTTGAGGAAGACACGCTGTTCGGCGGTCGCCTGCTCAGCGACGGCGGCGAGATCGATGGCCTGGACGCCAGGGAATGGCTGCGTCGCGCGACCACCGAGCTCGCTGCGCTGCCCAATGTCCGAATGATGACCAGGACGGCGCTGTTCGGCGTCTATGACGGCGGCACCTATGCCGCGCTCGAGCGCGTCAGCGATAACGTCCCGATGCCGGATCGCCATCAGGTCCGGCAGCGGCTTTGGCGCATCGTTGCCAGGCGCTCGGTGGTGGCGGCCGGCGCGATTGAACGGCCGATCGTCTTCCCTGGCAATGATCGGCCTGGCGTCATGATGGCATCCGCCGTGCGCACCTATGTCAATCGCTTCGCGGCCCTGCCCGGCAAGCGTGTCACGTTGTTTGCCAACAATGACGATGGCTGGCGCACGGTGGAGGCCATCCAAAGGACCGGTGCCAATATCGCTGCGGTCGTCGATCCGCGCGGCGAGGCGCCGTCGCAATACAGCAGGCTCGTCGACACTTACGACCTGCGCGTGCTCGCCGGGGTCGTATCCGACGTCAAGGGCGGTGTCGACGGTGTGAGCGGTGTCGCCGTAACCGACAGGAACGGCCGCACGCAGCGTATCGATACGGACTGCCTTGCCGTCTCGGGAGGGTGGAATCCGAATGTAGGTCTGTCGTGCTTCCACCGCGGCAAGCCAGTCTGGCGCGAAGATATCGCGGCTTTTGTGCCGGGCGGGGCCCCCAAGGGGATGGCCATGGCCGGTGCCGCCAATGGTGAGTTCTCGCTCGCCGGCTGCCTTCGTGAAGGGCATAACGCCGGTGCGAAAGCGGCGGCCGAATGCGGTGCCGCGAGCAAGCCCGGGGAGGCAGCGAAGGCTGACGATGAGGCCTACGCGATCTCGCCGCTCTGGCATGTCAAAGGCAAGGGCAAGGCGTTCGTCGACTTCCAGCACGACGTTACGGCGTCCGATGTGACCCTGGCCCAGCGGGAAGGCTTCGAAAGCGTTGAGCACCTGAAGCGCTACACCACGCTTGGCATGGCCACCGACCAGGGCAAGACATCCAACATCAACGGCCTTGCCATCATGGCCGAGGCCACCGGTCGCACCATCCCGGAGACCGGCACGACAATCTACCGGCCACCATACGCGCCCGTCGCCATTGGCGCGTTTGCCGGCCACCATCGCGACGAGAATTTCCATGCCACGCGGCTCACGCCGTCCCACCATTGGGCCGGCAGACAGGGTGCTGTGTTCGTCGACACGGGGCTATGGAAGCGCGCTCAGTGGTATCCGCGCGCAGGGGAGAAAGACTGGCTGGAATCGGTGACCCGCGAAGTCAAGGCCGTGCGCAACGGTGTCGGTTTCTGCGACGTCTCCACGCTCGGCAAGGTCGACGTCCGCGGCGCGGGCGCAGGAACCTTCCTTGACCGCGTCTATATCAATGCCTTCTCCTCGCTGGCGGTCGGCAAGGCGCGATACGGCCTGATGCTGCGCGAGGACGGCATCGTCATGGACGACGGCACGACCTCACGCCTGGCCGAAGACCATTACTTCCTCACCACCACCACGGCCAAGGCCGGTCCGGTCATGCAGCATCTCGAGTTCTGCCGACAGGTGCTGTTCCCGGAACTCGACGTGCAACTGACCAGCGCCACCGATCAGTGGGCGCAGTTCTCAATCGCCGGGCCGAACACGCGCAAACTGCTGCAGGCCCTGGTCGACCCGTCGGAGGATCTAACCAATGAGGGCTTCCCGTTCATGGGCGTCCGCGAGGTCAAGCTGCGCGGGGGCGTAACCGCTCGCCTGTTCCGCATCTCGTTCTCTGGCGAAATGGCCTTCGAGATCTCGGTGCCGGCCCGCTACGGCGCGGCGATGGCCGAGAACCTGATGATCGCCGGCAAGCCTTATGGGGTGACGCCCTACGGTACCGAAGCGCTCGGCGTCATGCGCGTCGAGAAGGGCCATGTCGCCGGCCCCGAGCTCAATGGCACAACCACGGCCGATGACCTCGGCCTCGGCAAGATGATGTCCAAGAAGAAGGATTTCATCGGCCGCGTCATGGCCGGCCGCGAGGCGCTGACGGCCTCGAACCGTCAGGTCGTCGTCGGCATAAAGCCGGTGGACCGGGCCCGCCGCCTGCGCTCTGGCGCCCATGTCATACCCAAGGGCGCGACCCCAGGCCCGCAAACCGACCAGGGCTACGTCACCTCGGTCTGCTTCTCGCCAATGCTCGAACAGTGGATCGGCCTTGGTCTGGTCGAACGCGGACGAGAGCGCGTTGGTGAGATCGTTCGTATCCATGACCCCCTGCGGAGCGAGGATTACGAGGCCGAAATCTGCAGCCCCGTCTTCTACGATCCAGAAGGAGTACGCCAGCGTGGCTGAATTTTCCTGGAACACCCAATCGCCGCTGGAGAGTGCGCTCGTTCCTGGCCACCACGGCGCAACGGCTACGCAAGGCGGCGTTACGCTGGAGGAGCTTCGCGACATCAGCCTGGTTCAGGTCATGGCCCGGCGTGGCAGGACGGCTGAGACCGCAAAGGCGGCCAAAAAGGTATTCGGCATCGAGCCGCCGACCTCTCCCAGTGCCGCGGCGAGTCGGCATGCCACGCTGATCTGGTCAGGCCCGGACCAGTTCATCGCCTTTTCCGCGCGATCGGGAGATGATCAGTTTTCCAGACTGTCGGAGGCCTTTGCCGGCGTTGCGTCGCTCTCCGACCAGTCGGACGGGCGCTGCCTGATCCGGATCGGCGGGCCTAGCGCCCGTCAGGCGCTGGCGAAGTTTTGCTCGTTGGATCTGGATGACGCGGCGTTTCCACTTGGTGCCGCGGCGACAACCTCCATCGACCATACGGCGATGAACATCTGGCGCGAGGTTGATGGCACGGACGGGCTCGCTGTCTTCAACATGCTCGTCTTCACCAGTTTCGCCGACAGCCTTTGGCATACCATCCTGGACTCCTGCCTCGAATATGGGGTTCAGGCATCATTCGCTCGCGCCGCTTAATCCCGCGGAGCCGATTGCACCCCGGCTGAGACAATCCCATTTCGACGTGGCTCTTCGCCGCTGCGCATTGACCCGCGCGGCGGCGTCGCCACTGCAATTGGGCTGACTTAGCCGCCGGCAACCACGCAAAAAGAAAGTCTTGGCACGATGTGCCAAGACTTGAAGGGCGCTCCGTGGTCTTGCGCCTTGGGGAGTACGGATTTCCTAGAACAGGCCTTCGATCTGGCCAGCTTCGTTGAGGAAGATCTTCTCTGACGACGGCGCCTTGG
>NZ_JANINM010000404.1 GCF_024509055.1 Mesorhizobium sp.
GATTTCGGCCTATTCGTCATCCAATGCGTAGGTCGAGTTTTAGTAAAATTGTAGCTGTCTCTGTGCTGCTGGCGCTTTCGGCCTGCGCGACGGCGCCGAGCCACATCAACAATGTCTGCGCGGTCTTCGACCAGAATGACGGCTGGTTCGACAACTGGCAGTCCGCAGCAGAGCGCACCCAGCAGAAATACGGCATACCGGTGCCCGTGCTGATGGCGACGGTGAGGAAGGAATCCGGCTTCAAGAGCAATGCCAGGCCGCCGCGCACCAAGCTCCTCGGCTTCATTCCCTGGACGCATGTCTCAAGCGCCACCGGTTACTCGCAGGCCCTCGACGGCACCTGGTCGCAATACCAGAGCGAGACCGGCAACTGGACGGCGCGGCGAACACGCTTCGCCGACGCCATCGATTTCGTGGGCTGGTACCATTCCAAGACCGCCGACAGCTTCGGCGTGGCCCGAAACGACACCTACAATCTCTACCTCGCCTACTATCTCGGCTGGACCGCCTACGGCCGCGGCAATCGGGGCGACGCCGGCGTGCAGAACTACGCACGCGCCACCGACCAAATGGCGCGCGATTATCAGGCGCAGTTAAGGCAATGCGGCAGCTGACGCTTCGTCTGGCCTAGTGCCGCCTCGTCGGATCTTTCGGCCTGAACGTACCGGTTTCGGAGTCCTCGTCGCGGACTTTGTGACGACGAGCCCGCATGCCGGCATCGCTTTCCTCCACGGCCTCGCCGATCTCGTCCGCTTCCGCGCTGGCCGTCTTGCCGTGCGGTCGATCGGGCGTCGTTCCCGACTGGCCTGGTCCTGACCCGTGCGCCGCATCGTCCGGCACGCCCTCATGCGCGGCGTGTTCCTTGTCGAACTTGATCACCGGCTCCATCTTGGCCAGCACATCGTCCGCCAGCCAGCAGAGACTCATATGGCCGTCGCCAAGGTTCTTCACCGGCGGCACCTTCGTTTCACACAGATTGTCCGGAACCAGCTTCTTGTAGCCGCAGCGCGTCTGGAACGGGCAGCCGGTCGGCGGATTCATTGCCGACGGGATGTCGCCCTCGAGCACGATGTGCTTCTTCACCACGCTGGTGTCGGCAATCGGGATCGCCGACAGCAGCGCCTCGGTATACGGATGATAGGGTGGCGAGAATATCTGGTCGGTCGTGCCCTGCTCGACGATGTAGCCGAGATACATGACGACGACGCGGTCGGCGATGTAGCGCACCACCGAGAGGTCGTGGCTGATGAACAGCATCGTCGTCTTGTTCTTGCGCTGGATGTCCATCAACAGCTCGGTCACCGCGGCCTGCACGGACACGTCGAGCGCCGAGACCGGCTCGTCGGCCACCACCACCTTGGCATCGCCCGCAAAGGCCCGCGCCACGCCGATGCGCTGCTTCTGGCCGCCCGAAAGCTGGCGCGGCTTGCGGGTCTCGAAGGCCCGAGGCAGCTTCACCAGGTCGAGCAACTCCAGCATGCGCTTACGCCGCTCTGCGACCGTCTTGCCGACGTTGAACTTCTCCAGCGTACGGATGATCTGCGAGCCGACCGTGTGGCTGGGGTTGAGGGTGTCGAACGGGTTCTGGAACACCATCTGGATCGACGACACCGTCTCGACATTGCGGCTCTCGATGCCGGTCGACTGGATCTCCTTGTTGCCCAGCGTCACCGTGCCCGAGCTGGCCGTTTCGAGGCCGAGCAGCACCTTGGCCAGCGTCGACTTCCCGCAGCCGGACTCGCCGACGATCGCGACCGTCTCCGACTCGCGCGCGGTGAACGAGATCGTCTCGTTGGCCTTGACCACACGGCCTTCGCTGGACCCGAAGACTTCGCTGCCGCCGACCCTGTAATACTTCTTGAGGTCGTCGATCTTGAGCACCGGCGCACCGGGTTCGACCTTCTCGTTCACCTTCTTGGCGCCGGGCGGCAAAGCTTCCCAGTCGATCTCGTTGAAGCGCACGCAGCGCGAGAAATGACCCTCGTGACCCTCGACCGGGACCATCGGAATTTCCGCGGCGTTGCAGACGCCCTCGACGAAATGGTGGCAGCGTGGGCCGAAATTGCAGCCCTTCGGCCGCTCATGCGGCAGCGGCAGCTGTCCGGGAATGGAGATCAGTGGCCGCGAGTTCTTGTCGGCTCCAGGCAGCGGGATCGAGCGGAACAACCCTTGCGTATAGGGATGACGCATCCGGTCGAACACATCCTCGATCTTTCCGGTCTCCACCGCCTCGCCCGAGTACATCACCGTGATGCGATCGCAGGTTTCCAGGATCAGGCCAAGATTGTGCGACACGAAGATCATGGAGGTGCCGAACTTCTCGCCTAGCCCCTTCACCAGCTCGACAATGCCGGCCTCGACGGTGACGTCGAGCGCCGTCGTCGGCTCGTCGAGCAGAAGCAGGGCCGGCTTCGACAGCAACGCCATGGCAATGACGATACGCTGCTGCTGGCCGCCGGAGAGCTGGTGCGGATAGGAACGCATCATGCGCTCCGGGTCGGGGAGCTTCACCGCGCGCACCATGTCGAGCGCGCGAGTGTAGGCTTCCTCCTTCGACACCTTGTCGTGGATGAGCGGCACTTCCATCAGCTGCTGGCCGATCTTCATCGCCGGATTGAGGCTGGCCATCGGCTCCTGGTAGATCATGGCGATCTTGTTGCCGCGGATGGAGCGCAACTCCTCGTCGGACATGTCGCCCATGTCCTTGCCCTGGAACTTGATCCTGCCGCCAACGATCTTTCCGATGTTGGAGAGGTCGCGCATGATGCCGAGCGACACGGTAGACTTGCCGCAGCCGGATTCGCCGACGATGCCCATCGCCTCGCCAGGCATGACCGTGCAGGAAAAATCCATCACGGCCGGGATCTCGCCCTTGCGGGTGAAGAAGGAAATCGAGAGATTTTCAATCTCGATGATGGGCTGGGCCGGATCTCGAACTGCCTCGTTCATGGGTCGCTCCAATCCTTGTTTCTTGGAAGATGGGGCCAAAAGCCCCACCATCAATCCTTCATCGATTGCTCACGCAGCGAATCCGCCAGGAGGTTCAGCCCCAGCACGAAGGACATCAGCGCGATCGTCGGCGGCAGCGCCGGGTGGATGAAGGAGCGCAGCAGACGGCTCGCATCCTTGATCGCGGTGCCCCAGTCGGGGCTTTCCGGCGCCAGGCCCAGGCCGAAATAGCCGAGCGTGCCGAGCAGGATCGTCGTGTAGCCGATGCGTAGGCAGGCATCGACGATCAGCGGTCCGCGGGCATTGGGCAGGATTTCCCACAGCATGATGTACCAGGGCGATTCACCGCGCGTCTGCGCCGCGGCCACATAGTCGCGCGTCTTGATGTCCATGGTGAGCCCGCGCACGATGCGGAACACGCCCGGGCTGGAAGCGAACACCACCGCCACGAAGATGTTGAGCTGGTTGGGATCGATGTGGACGATGTGCAGCGGGTCCTTGTCGAACACGAGGCCGGCATAGATCCAGCCGCCGACGACGAGCGTCACGCCGAGCAGGATATAGAGCCTGTCCGGCCGGTTCTTGTAGCGCGTCCAGAACAGCACGCAGAAGAAGATGATCGGGAACAGGAAGAAAAGCCCTGCCATGGCATAGGGGATCGGCGTGTCCATGATCCCCGGCGTCACCAGCAGGTAGAAAAGCAGGATGACCGGGAACGCCAGCACCAGATTGGCCAGGAACGACAGCACCGTGTCGATCTTGCCGCCGTAATAGCCGGCCGGCAGGCCGAGCGTGATGCCGACCATCAGCGCGAAGCCGGTCGCGGCCGGCGCAATGATCAGCACGATCTGGCTGCCAAAGACCATCCGCGAGAACACGTCGCGGGCGAGCTTGTCGCCACCGAAATAGTAGACAAGCTTCGAGGCCGGCTCGATTGCGCCCGGCAGCGTGTCCTTCATCACCGAGACCTGAGCCAGCGGATCGAAGGGCGAGATGGTCGAGGCGAAGATCGCCGTGAACAGCCAGAACAGGCAGATGGCCACGCCGGCAATGCCGACGCCGCTGTCGAAGAGCTGGCCATATAGGCCGAGCTTCTTCTTGTAGGCGAAGCTCGCGCCCATCACCAGAAACAGCGCGACCCATACCGGCCAGAAGCGCCAGAGCACGCCGACCACGATGTCGAAGGAACTGATATATTCGGTCTGCATCCGCCCTGTCCCCTACTGAACTCTGATGCGCGGATTGAGGAATGCGTACCCGACATCGGAGATGAGCTGCGTGATCAGCACGATGAACACCGACACCAGCGAGCAGCCGAGCAGGAGGTCGATGTCGTTGTTGCCGGCGGCTTCGACCAGCGTGTAGCCGAACCCCTGGTAGCGGAACATCACCTCGACGATGACGACGCCGGTGAGCAGCCATGGGAACTGCAGCATGATGACTGTGAACGGCGCGATCAGCGCGTTGCGCAGCGCGTGCTTGATGACCACGCTGCTGAAGGAGAGCCCTTTCAGGCGCGCCGTGCGGATGTATTGCTGCGTCATCACCTCGACCATCGAGGCGCGCGTCATGCGTGCGATGTAGCCGATGCCGTAGATCGCCAGCGTGATCACCGGCAGGGTGAAATTGTAGAAGGTGATGCCCTGGCTGGCGGACGCCGCGGAGCCGTTCAGCCAGCCGAGCCAGGACGCGAAGATGACGGTGAAGATGACCCCCGACACATATTCAGGCGTCGCCGTCGAGGCGATGGAGGCGACCGACAGCGCTCGGTCCGTGCGCGAGCCCTCGCGCATGCCGGCAAGGATGCCGATAAGCAGCGAGATCGGCACCATGACCGCCAGCACCCAGAACATCAGGATACCGGTCGCGCCGAGCGCCGGGAACAGCTTGGCGGCGACCGTCGTCTTGAACTTGGTCGAACATCCGAAGTCGCCCTGCAGCACTCCGGAGAACTGCGGTTGGACCGGATCGTTGCAGAAGGAGAAGCGCTGTGTGGTCTTTCCGGTCGCCGGATCCGTGATCGGATATTTGGGGACGACGCCGAGCCACTGGCCGTAGCGCACGAAGAAGTTCTGCCGGTAGCCGTGATTGACCAGCCAGCTTTCAAGCTGGTCGGCAGGCGTGTGCATTTCCGTCTGGCTGATCGCCAGCTTCTTCAGGTTGGGCTCTAGATTGACGAGGAAGAAGACGACCAGCGTCAGGCACAGCATCGTGAGCAGAATGGTGCCGATGCGTCTGGCTATGAATGAGAACATGCGTGCCCCCTGCCGGCGAGTTGGGGTCAGATACGTTCAACCCTGTTTCGAAAACCTTGTGACGCCAACGCCGCCGCTGCGGGAGATGCAACGGCGACGGCGCGGTGAACGCGAGGAGCTGACGCCCCTCGCATTCATCGAGCAATGGATCACGCCTTGTCGAGCCAGACCTTGCCGAAGTCGTGCTCGTAGGTGGGGTGCATCGAGTGGTTCTTCACCTCGGGCTTGATGTTGATGTAGAGCTTGCGCCAGTAAGGCTGGATGATGATGCCGGAATCCTGGAGCGTCTGCTCGATATCCTTCATCACAACCTTGCGCTTCTCCGCATCGGCGATCCCGAGCGCCTCGTTCACCTTCTTGTCGAAGTCCGGGTTGGCGTAGGCCGTCTCGTTCCATGCTTCGCCGCTGCGATAGGCAATGGCGATGACCTGGATGCCCAGCGGGCGCATGTTCCAGTTGGTTTCCGAGAACGGATACTTCGTCCAGTCGTTCCAGAAGGTCGAGCTCGGCAGCACGGTGCGCTTCACCTTGATGCCGGCCTCGCGCAGCTGGGCCGCGATCGCGTCCGTGGTGTTCTTGTGGTAGTCCTCGTCGTTGCTGATCAGCTCGTGCTCGAAATCGATCACGCCGGCTTCCGTCAGTATCTGCTTGGCCTTGGCGATGTCGCGCTTGACCTCCGGCAGCTTGACATATTCCGGATGGATCGGCGCGACATGGTGGTTTTCGGCAGGCGTGCCGGCGTTGCCGTAGCCGAGCTGCAACACGGTGGCGTTGTCGACGGCGAGACACATCGCCTGGCGAACCTTCTGGTCGCCATAGGGCTTGGCGTTGACGTTGAAGCGCGACACCACGGTTGCCGCGGTCACCACTTCCGAAACCGGCGCGCCGACGCCCTCGATGATCTTGACGTAGTCGGCGGTCGTCTCGTGGTTGGTCTGCACCTCGCCCGATTCGAAAGCCGAAACGGTCGCGGCCGGATCGGTGCCGTAGTCGATGAACTCGACGCCGTCGAGGAAGACCTCGCCCTGCCACCACTTGCCGGTCTCGCGGCGCTTGTAGACCACCTTCTGGCCGACATCATAGGAAACGAGCTCGAACGGACCGGTTCCGATCGGGCAATTCTTGAAGTTGGCGCCCTTCTCATCGAAGGTCTTGTGCACGACGAGCGCCGGATAGTCGGTCAGGTTCGCGATCAGGGCGATGTCGGGCTTGGTGAGCTTGAGCTTGACGGTCAGGTCGTCGACCTTGACGATCGAGCCATCGCGCAGCTTCTTGGTGTTGTCATCGACGAGACTGCCCAGGCGGCCGGGCATCGAATTGCCCGCGGCGCCCTTTTCGGCCCAGCGCGTGAAATTGTGGATCACGTCGTCGGCGGTGAATTTGTCGCCGTTGTTCCATTCGACATCCGGCCGCACATGCAGCGTGTATTCGGTAGCGTCGTCATTGATGTCCCAGCTGGCAAGCAGGTAGGGGGCGAACGTGTACTGGTGCGTGTATTTCACCAGCGGCTCAAGGGCCTGGCGCTCGGCATTGGCAATCTCGGACCAGTCAGCCGTGCGCGGATCCTTGGGATCCTTGACGGACATGGCGACCTTGATCACGCCGCCCTTCTTGCCCTGTACCTCGTCGGCCTTGGCCGGGGTCGGAGCAGCGAGGCCGAGGAGGCCGTAGGCCATAGCGGTCGAAGCACCGAAGATGCTGGCCAGCGCCAGGAATTCGCGACGGTCCACCTTACCCGACTTGGCCTCTTCGGCCATGGCCAGGATGTGATCCGGAACACGGTCACCGTTACTTTTGTAGATTGCCATGACTAACTCCCATTGTTGGCTTTCTGCCTTTTAACATTCCGCATCCAGACCCTGATGTCAAAGACGGTTTGGATTGGGAACATGTTAGGGAATGTGCAACTTTGGAAGCAAGCCGGTTCGCGCGATAGCGACAGTCTTGACGCAAATTTGTTAGTGCGTCGCAGATTCGCCAAAAATCGCACGGAGCGATTAAATCAAGACATTTTATGTGGATAAGGGCTGTCGCGGCGCGCGTAAACCGCCGACGGAACAACGCGCCGCTCTCAATATTCGCGCTCGTAGAACACGCCGCCCTTCGCTTCGCCCGCATCGTTGGCCTCGCCGCGAAGCTTCACGCCGCGCCCGACATTGAGGTCGATGGTCGCCTTGCCGGAGCCCGGCTTGTCGCCCTTCTGGATCGTCACATAGGTGCGGTCGTTGAGGTATTTGCCGGCAGAGACCGCGGTGCCGCCCTTGTCGTCCGTGGTGACGTCGAGATCGTCGACGCCGATGGCGCTGCGCAGGTTTTCGAGCAGCGAGGTCGAGCCGCCGACCCCGGCCAGCTGCGCCGCTGCTTCCGCCAGCTGCGCGATCTGCAGGGGCGACAGGTTCGACATCGAGCGGCCGAAGATCAACTGCGCCAGCACCTCGTCCTCAGGCAGCGCCGGCACGGAGGAGAAGGTGAATTTCGGGTTGGTCGCCTCGCCCGAGACGACAATGGTGACGGTGGCCGTGCTGGTGGTCGTGGTCGCGGTCAGGTTGAGTTCCGGCACGAGCGAGCCCGAGAAGCCGACTGTGCCCTCGGTGAATGTCAGCCGCTTGGCCAGGATCGACAGCCGCCCGCGCTGCAGCGTGAAGGTTCCGACCGCTTGCGGCGCGGAGGCCGGCCCGGTGAGCTTGAGGGAACCGCCGAGCTCGGCATCGACACCCCTGCCTTGGATGAAGATCTGGTTCGGCGCATTGACGGTCACATCGAGGGTCAGGCCGCTGCTGCTGTTGCCCTTGCCACTCGACGTAGCCGGACGCAGGGCCTTGTCTTGCGCGCGCACGGCGGCGGGCGCGTTCTTGTGCTTGACGTCGAGTGCGGAGAGCGACCCGGGCAGCTTTTCCGGTACCGTGATCACCGTCCTCGCCAGGTTGATGGTTCCGGATATCGCCGGCGCCGAGACGAGCGGCCCCTTGATGGTCAGGTCGCCGCCGAGATTGGCGGTCACAACCCTGCCATCCGTATAACGGCCATCGGTGAGCTTGATCGAAAGGTCGGCCGGGAAGCCTTGCGCGGGCGTGATGCCGACCGTGCCGCTCGCCGAGATGCTGCCGCGCGTCGACAGCGTGCCGGTCAGGCGGTTGATCCTGGCGACCCCGTTGCCGATCGAGACGTCTGCTGCGATGTCGTTGACCGCAAGGCCCGTGCGGGCGTCGACGAGGCGCGCGCCGGATGTGCTCACCGTGCCGCCGATCATCGGGGAGGACGCCGGCCCCCGTACCTGCATGTTCACATTGGCCGTGCCGGTCAGCCCCAGACCCTGCGCGGCAAGCTTGTCGGCAAGGAAGGAGAACGGCACCTTGCCGTTGAAATCGAGCGACAGCGCCGGCGTGCCGGCGGTCGTCACCGAGCCGCCACCCTTGAGACCCAGGCCTGTGCCATCGCTGATGTTGGCGTCGAAGGTCAACTTGTTGCCGGCGAACGTTCCCGAAGACGACACGTTCATGCCGCCCAGACCGGCGCCACGCGTCTGCGAGGTCTGCACTCCCGAGGCGTCGACGTTGAAGTTTACCGACGGGCTGGCCGGCGCGCCGGTCACCTTGACCGTGCCGGAGATCGATCCGGCGGCATCGAGGCCCGGCGAAAAACTGTTGGCGAGCGACACCGGCACCTTGGCCAGGTTGGCATTGATGTCGAGCGCCGGCCCGACCTTGCCCGTCACCGTCGCCGTGCCGCCGCCGAGATTGAGCACCAGCCTGTCGAGCGTCGTGGTGCCATTGGCTATGGTCACGGTCGAAGCCTGCGCGATCGCGGCCTTGATGCCCTGCACGGTGGCGTCGCCCGAGGCGAGCTCGATCGTCGTCGTGCCGTTCGCCACTTTCACCCGGCCGGTCGCCTTTGCGGGAATGTTCTTGACGGTGGCGCCACCGGAAAAGCCGGTCCAGTCGCCGTCCCGCTTGAGATCGACGTCGATGCCGGTGATGGCCGTCCCGCCCGACGTCACGCTCTCGGCGCGAACCGTGCCCGCGATGACCGGAGCGGCCATATAATTGGCGATCTGCGCGTCAACGGCGACGTTCCTGGCCGAGAGGTCGCCGCGCTTGATGGCCCCCGTGCTCGCCTTGACGGCGACGTTCGGGCCGTTGGCAGTCTTGGTAAAGGCGATCGTGCCGCGCACGTCGCCTTCCGCCTTTTCAAGGGCGAGTGCCGCCAGCGGCCCGATGTCTGGCAGGTTGAGCGAGACGGTGCCCACCGGCACGAATGCCTCGTCCAGGGCGAGGTCGCCGGAAATCTTGTTCGGTCCCAGCGAAAGCAGCAGCCCGTTGATCGCGCTCTTGCCGTTGGTGGTTGCCAGCACCGCGCTGCCCTGCAGTGGCTGCCCGGCGACATTGCCTGTCAGTTGCACATTGGCCGCCGGATTGGCCGCGTCCGCCTTGCCGGTCGCGGTGAGCCTCAGCCCTGTGATGTCGCGCGACGCCACGGAGAGCTTGTCGCTGTTGACCGTCAGCGAGAGATCCGGCGCGGTCGGGGCGCCTTGCGCGTCGAGAGAGAAGGTGATGGCGCCCTTGGCGTCCTTGGACAGCAGCGACATGTCGGCCAGCGCGCCCTTCACGGCAGCGCTCAATTTGTTGTCGGCAATGCCGGCCTGCGCGTCGGCCGTCAGCGCGCCCGATACGAGCTTCACCGGGCCGACGCTGACATTGCCCTTGGTGTCGCGCTGCGTCGTGGCGCTGAACTGCGTGCGCTCGGCAAGCACGCCGCGCACCGCGGCGGGCAATGCCGCCGAGAGCACATCCGCCTTGACGTTGAAGTCGACGGAGCCGTCGGCGAACGACACCCGCCCGTTGAAGGCGCCGTCCACCGCACCGCTGCTCGCCGAGCCGCTGTCGATGGTGATGGCATCGGGGGCAAGGCTGCCGGTAACCTTGGCCGCGACCTTGCCGGCCACGAGCGGAGCTACGGTCGGATTGTCGAGGTCGATCTTGTCGGCCTCGACCATGCCCGAAACAGGGCCGGCGCGGCTCTTCACGTCGAAAGCGTCGGAATGCAACGTCAGCCCCAGGCCTTCCACCTTGACGTGGTTGGCGACGGCGGACGGCAAGGTCGCGGAAATGTCGAGCCGTGGCGTGGCGCCCTGCCCTGCGGCCTTCATCGTGACGGATTTCAGTTCCAGTTCGACCGGACTCTCGGCGGTTCCGAATTTGAGCGGCAGGCTCGGCCCCTTCGAAGTGAGGTCGAGCGAAAAATCGCTGGCGCCATTCGGATTGATGGTGCCCGCCGCCTTGCCCGAGACCTTCTCGCTCGAAAGCGTTGCCTGGTCGATGACGAGGCCGCCCGCCGTCGAAACGCTGCCGGCGGCATCAAGATCGAGCGGTCCAAGTCCCGCCTGGCGGGTCTGGCTGGTCTCGGCACCGGCAAGCTTGGCGTTGAACTGAACATCAGGGTTCGACGATGGACCGGTAATATGGGCCGTGCCGTTCATCTGGCCTGTCGCGTCAAGTCCGGCCACGAAATCATTGGCGAGCCCAGCCGGCAGATTGGCGAAGCTGGCCGTCAGGTCGAGGGTCTGGCCGGCATTGCCCGAAAGGGCGACCGAGCCGCCGCCGAGATCGAGCGCGAGCTTCTCGATATTGGCGATGCCGTTGGCAATCGAGAAGCTCGAGGGCTCGGCGATCGCCGCCTTGATGCCGCGCACCGTGGCTTCGCCGGAAGCGATCTCGACGCTGGTCGTGCCGTTGGCGATCTTGACGCGCCCGCTCGCGGTTGCCGGAATGCCCGATGCCGTCGCGCCGCCTGAGAAATTGGTCCAGTCCCCGTCGCGTTTCAGATCGATGCCGATGCCGCTGACGACGGTCGTGCCGGACGTCACGCTGTCGGCCTTGATCGTGCCCGAAATCGCCGGGCCTTTGAGATAGTTGGCTATCAGCGCGTTGACTGCGATGGTCTTTGCCGCCAGATCGCCGTGCGAAATCGATCCGCTGGCCATGTTGACGGTGACGGTTGGTGCCTCGCCGTCCTTGGCGAAGGCGATCGTGCCATTGATGTCGCCGGTCGCGGTCTGGGCGCCAAGCGCCGCCAACGGCGCGATGTCTGGCACGGCGAGCGTCAGCGTTCCGAGCGGCAGGTACCGGTCGTCGAGGACCAGATCGCCCGAAACCTTGCTGTCGCCAAGCGACAGATTGAGCCCCTTGATCGAGCGCTTGCCGTCGGCCGTCACCAGCGACGCGCTTATGTCGAGCGGCTGTCCCTCGGCGTTCCCGGTCAGCGAAACGCTGGCGGTTGGGTTGGCGATGTCGGCCTTGCCTTTTGCGGAAAGCTTGATGTCTTTCACAGTCCGACCTGCCGCGGTGAGGCTGGCGCTGTCGGCCGAGACCGAAAAGTCCGGGGCCCAGCGCGGGCCGCTCGCGGTCAGCGCGAAATTCACCCCGCCGGCGAGCGGCGTGCCGGCAAGCGACGATAGTGGGGAGACGTCGCCGAGCGTGCCCTTTACGTCCGCCTGGAGGTCCGTGCCTTGCATGCTGCCAGTGCCGCTGGCGCTGAGTGAGCCGGAGGTGAGTTCCAGCGAATTGGCCGCGAATGAACCTTTCGGGTCACGCGTCGCCGTGGCCGAGAACTTCACCCGCTCACCAAGCAGCGAGCTGATCTGCGGCGGCAGCGCTTTCGATACGGCGTCGGCATTCATCTTCAGCGTCATCGACAGATCGGCAAGCGACACGCCGGCCGTCAGCGAGGCGTTCAGCGCGTCGCTTTGCAGCGTGCCCTTGTCGATGGTCACCGTCTCGCGGCTGATCGAACCTGATAGATCGGCGGCGAGCTTGCCCGTCACCAGTGGCGCCAGCGTCGCCACATCGGTCTTCAATCCGGCGGCGGCAAGCTTGATGCTGACGGGTCCGCTGCGGTTTTCGACGTCGAAGCCGTCGGAATGGATCTCGCCCGTCAGATTGTTGAGCTGGGTGCCGCCGACCGCGATTGAAGCCAGCGACGTGCCGATGTCGACCATCGGCGCCTTGCCATCGCCGAAGGCGCGTGCCGTCGCTTTCTGGATGGCGACCAGGATCGGAACCGCGCTGGTGCCCACATCGATGGTGACCGGCTTGTCCTTGGCAGACAGTTCGACGGCGAGGTCGCTGGCCCCTTTAGGGTCGACATTGCCGGTGGCCGTGCCGTGAACCGTGTCGCTCTCTATAGTGGCGTGCTCGATGTCGATACCGCCTGTCGTGGTCGCCGTGCCGGCAACATCGAAGCCGGTCTTGCCGGCGAACAGCGACTTGAACTTTTCCGGCAGGAAGCGCTCGAATTCGCCATCACCCTTGGCCTCAATGTAGTGGCCTTTGTCGGTGAGCTGGTGGCGCCCGGTCAGTTGGGTGACAATCTGCCGATCGACGACGAAGGTGCCGACGCCGTTCCAGTTGGCGAGCGGCCCTGTGCCGGACACAACGATGTCGACGGGCGGCGCGTTCGGTAGATTGAGCAGGTTGGCGATGATCCCACCTGCCGGCTCCGAGGCCTTGAGGTCGAGATCAAGCTTGTTGTCTGCCGGCGCGAAATGGATCTTGGCGTCGACATTGCCTTGTTTGCCGTCGCGGCGGGTGACGTTGAGCACGCTCTGGACGGCCAATGGCGATGGATCGGCCTTGAATGAGCCCTTGGCGGCAAGTTCGGCGATACCGCTGCCGGCGAGTTCCTGACCGAGCGCGATCTCAGGCAGGTCGATTTGCCTGACGTCGACCGAAACCGGCAGGCTGGTCGAGCCACCTTGCGCGGGCTGCTGGCTTGCCTGCGGCAGCCGCGCCAGTTCGATCCGCTCCGCGGCTATGCGATCTGCGTTGAAGTTGCGGGACAAAAGCGCCATCGGCGACCAGTCGAGCGCCACCTTGCGCGCCACCAGCCATGGTCCCGCGCGATCCTCCAGCACCACATGATCCAGACGCAACGCGCCCGACCATATCCCCTCTATGCCGCTGACGGTAACCTTGCGGTCCTCGGTAGAGGCCATCTTCGAGATCAGGTCCGCCAGATTCTGGCGGCCGCCCTCGGTGCCGGTCAGCACCACGAGCGCGCCGATCGCCACGACCAGCAAGAGGAGCAGCGTGTAGAGGCAGATGCGGATGATGCGCCAGAAGATCTTCATCGTCAGAACGCCTGGCCGATACCGGCATAGATGCCGAAACGCGGATCGCTCGGATCGCGGTTGAGCGGCACGGCCGCGTCGATGCGCAACGGCCCGAACGGTGTGATGTAGCGCAGGCCCACGCCCGCGCCGACCTTGACATTGGAAAAGCCCGGGAAGGACTTGGTCGAAACCGTGCCGGCGTCGACGAAGGGCACGATCCCGATCGTGTCGGTGACGCCGATGCGCATCTCGACGGAGGTTTCGAAGAAGGACAGACCGCCGATCGGCTGGCCGTTGCTGTCCTTCGGACCGATACCCTGGTAGGAATAACCGCGCACCGAACCGCCGCCGCCGGAATAGAAGCGCCGGTCCGCCGGAACATTCTCCACGCCGGTGCCGACGATCGAGCCGATGGCGACCCGTTCGGCGAGCACGAACTTGCTCGCCGTGTCGAGCGACTGGTAGGCCGACCCCTCGCCCTTCAGCTTCAGGAAGGTCGCGCCGTTCAGGATGTCGTGGCTCGGCTCGGCATAGGCAAGCACCCTGAAGCCCCTGGTCGGGTTGAGCTTGCTGTCGCGGCCGTCATAGACATATTGCAGCGGAATGCTGGCGATCAGATAGGTGTGCTTGCCGAAAGCATCGCGGATGCGCGAATAATCCAGGTCGAACTCGGCCGAGACCCGTTGCTGCTTGTCGAGGTCATAGGACACACCCACGTCGCCCTTGACCGAGAAATGGTCATAGGCATCAGGGTGTTCGAATACCGTCTTGATGCCGGTGAAGAACTTCGACGTCGGCCCGAGCACGCCGGGCTTCTCGAACATGACGCCCGCGTTGTAGTTGAGCGCGGAGATGCTGTTGCTGCCAATGCCGCTGATCGCGCCGTCGAAGCGCAGCTTCTCGGCCTGGCCGAAGAGATTGCGGTGGCCCCAGTAGCCTTCGAGCCCCAGCCCTTCGGTATTCGAGAACGTGCCGCCGACACCGAAAAAGCGCGGCTTGCGCTCGCTCACCTGGACATCGATCGGGATGTTGCCGTTGGCGTCGAGGCGGTCGCCTTCCTTGATGGTCACGCTGTTGAAGACCTCGAGCCCGAGCAGGCGGTCGCGGGCATCGTCGATCTCTTGCGGAGAGTATTTCCGGCCGCGCTGCAGGCCGGTCATGTATTCCGTGAAGTCGCGGTCGACCTTGTCGGTGCCCTCGACGGTCGTATCGCCATAGCCGGCGACTGGCCCGGCGGCAACGGTAAGTGTGACATCGAGCGTCGAGGTGGCGTGGTCGGCGACGATTTCACGGCCCGTGACCTTGGCGAGCGGCCGGCCCTCCTCCTTCAACGCCCGCACGATCGCGGCTTCCGCCCTGAGCACCGCCCCGGACCCCGCGTCGCCACCGGCGATCAGGCCGAAATCGGCGCTCGCCAACCCAGCGGCGTCGCCTTTCAGCCTGATGTCGCCCAGCGTGAATTTCGGTCCGGCCGCAATGCTGACGACAACCGGAATAGGCTGCGGCCCCTTGAATTCGGCGTCCGGCGGCAATTCGTCGATCGACTTGCCCTGGATCGTGACCGTGACCACGCCTTCATAGCGGGCATCGGCGTAGAGCGCCGCGACGAGTTGTTCCCGGTCGCTGCGCGCCTTGGCCATCAGGCCGAGCGATCCCGACACCGGGTGCTCCTCGTCGTTCTTCAGCGCCGACGCATTTTCGAGCTTCTTGACCAGGTCCTTGTCGGCGTCCGGCGCGTCGATGGTCACCGAATAGCGCAGTGGATCGACGATGCTTGCGTCCTCGTCGTTGGACGAGCCCCAGAGCTTGATGCCGAAGATTGAGAAGGCGGCCGCCGGCCGCATTTCGCCGTAAAGCACGGTCGAGCAGACGAGCGCCAAAAGCAGGGCGCGCGGAAGCCCGCGCCCTGGCGCGATCCCCCCTGACATCTGCTTTTCATGCGCCGGCATTAAGACAACCTAGTCGACAAACCTAAAATTGGAATGAAGTTCTGAAGCGCTCGTAAAGGGGCCACAATCCAATTGTCTGAAATAGACCGGGCTTGGAATTCACACCTTTTGCGCTTTCGCAAGAAAGTGTGATCCGTCTCATAGAGGTTCTGTCGAAATACCGGCCTTTGGCCGGGATGGAAACCGTTGGCAGGTGGAAAAACCTGTCGCGTTCCGGCGTTGACAAGCCTGGCTGAAGCTTGATCATGCCCGGACGCTGCAATGTCTGGAGGGTGATGTGGCAATGCGCGCGGCTCGTGTTCTCTCTTTCCTCGTCCTTTTTTTCGCCTTTAGCGGCATCGCGCAAGCGGCCGAGGCCCGGCGAATCGTGACAACGGACAATTCGGATTACTTCGGCTTCGACCTCAGGTCCGACCAGAATGTCAGCCTCGACCAGTGCAAGACCGCATGCCTGGGCGATTCCGCCTGCCGCGCTTTCACCTACAACACCAAGGCCAAATGGTGCTTTCTCAAATCCGACTATAACCAGTTGAAACCCTTCAGCGGCGCCGTCGCCGGCAAGATCGCCAATGTCGATGGCGACCCCGACATCGGCGCCCCGCCGGCACTCGCCTTCTTTCCCGGTTGGATGGCCGATCAGGCGCAGCAGTTCCGCAACAAGCTGACCGACCCTGCCTATGACAAGCCGACCGAAGGCCTGGCGGCGCTCCAGGCCGCGGCCGAGCAGGCCGCACGTACCGGCGACCACCGCCTCGCCATGCAGAAATACCAGGCGGCGCTTTCCGTGTTGCCCGATGATGGCGCGCTCTGGCTGGGGCTGGCGCGCGAAACGCTCGGCGTGCAGCCGGCCTCAAACACCTCCGAACCCTCGACCCTGCCGGTAAATGCGACGTCGGCCGCTTTCAACGCCTACAAGCTGGTGCGTACGGCAAAGACCCGTGCCGAGGCGCTCGCGCTGCTTGCCGAAGGCCTCGACAAGCGCGACCTCTACCGGCCGTCGCTGCAGGCCTATGAGGCCAGCCTTGCATTGGTGAATTCGCCGGCCGTCCAGGCCAGCTACGCCGACCTCAAGTCGCGCAAGGGTTTCCGCATTATCGACCACTCTGTCGACGCCGATGCAAGTTCGCCGCGCATCTGCGCCCAATTCTCGGAGGAACTGGTCAAGACCGGCGTCGACTACTCGCAATTCGTGACCGTCGACAACGCCGCCCCCAAGGCCGTCGAAGCCAAGGACAAGCAGATATGCGTCGAGGGACTGGAACACGGTCAGCACTATGACGTGACCTTCCGCGCCGGCCTGCCTGCCGCCATCGGCGAGACGATCGCCGCGCCGGTCGTGCTGTCGATCTATGTCCAGGACCGCGCCCCCTCCGCCCGCTTCACCGGCGACAGCTTCGTGCTGCCGGCCGGCGCCCGCCGCGGCATTCCGGTCGTCACCGTCAACATGAACGCCGCCAAGATGAAGGTCTATCGCATTGGCGATCGTTCGTTGGCTCAGCTTCTGTCGGGTTACCAGTTTCTGAAGCAGCTGGATGGCTACGACATCTCCACGATCTCCGACCAGATGGGCTCTCCCGTCTGGGAGGGCACGCTCGAAATCGCCAACGATCTGAACAAGGAAGTCACGACGTCCTTCCCGGTGGATCAGGCAATTCCGCAGCGCAAGCCGGGCGTCTATGTGCTGACCGCGCAGCCTGTCGACGACAAGAGCGATGAATACGGTTCGCGGGCCACGCAGTGGTTCGTCGTTTCCGACATCGGCCTCTCCACCTATACCGGCCAGGACGGGCTCAACGTCTTTGCCCGTTCGCTGGGCTCGGCCAAGCCGATCGCCGGCGCCGAAGTGACGTTGCTTGCCAAGAACAATGAAATCCTCGGCACCGCGACCACAGACGCCGAAGGCCACGCCGTCTTCAATCCGGGCCTCACCCGCGGCGAAAACGGCATGGTGCCGGCCGTGCTGATGGCCAAGCAGGGCGATAGCGACTTCGTCTTCCTCGACATGGCCAAGGCTGGCTTCGATCTCTCCGATCGCGGCGTCGCCGGCCGCGCCGCTCCCGGTGCCCTCGACGTCTATGCCTGGACCGAGCGCGGCATCTACCGCGCCGGCGAGGACGTGCATGTCGCCGCCCTTGCCCGCGACGGCGCCGCCAAGGCGGTCGAGAACCTGCCGCTGACTTTCATCTTCACACGCCCCGACGGCGTCGAGAGCCGCCGCATCGTCAGCGACGGCGCCTCGGCCGGCGGCCATGCCGTCGATCTGCCGCTCGAGGCCAACGCCATGCGCGGGACCTGGACGGTGTCGGTCTACACCGACCCCAAGCAGCCCGCCGTGGCGAGCCAGATGTTCCTGGTCGAGGACTTCGTCCCGGATCGCATCGAGTTCGACCTGACCGCCGACAAGAAGGAGATCGCCCAGGGCGAAACCGCCAACGTCAGCGTCGACGGCCGCTTCCTTTATGGCGCGCCGGCCGCGGGCCTCGCGCTTGAAGGCGAGATGACGCTGTCGACCACAAGCAGTTGGGATCGTTTCAAGGACTACAGCTTTGGCCTTGCCGACGAGCAGTCGGCCCAACCGTCGGTGACACCGTTCACCAACCTTCCTGTCGTCGGCGACAATGGTAAGGCAACCTTCCCGGTCACGATCGACCAACTGCCTTCGACCACCAAGCTGGTCAACGCCAAGGTCACGGTCAGGATGCGCGAAACGGGCGGCCGCGCCGTCGAGCGCTCGCTTGACATCGGCGTTCACCCGATGCGGGACATGATCGGCATCCGACCTGACTTCCAGGGCGACGAGGTGCCGCAAGGCGGAACCGCCAAGTTCAGCATCATCGCCGTCGACCCCAACGGCAAGCGCGAGGAACTGAAGGGCGCGCAGTGGTCGCTGGTCAAGGTTGAGCGTAACTACCAATGGTATCGCTCCAACAATTCCTGGAATTACGAAGCGGTGAACCTCACTAAGGCCGTGGCCAACGGCCAGGTCGACCTCGCCGCCGACGGCGAGGCGACGGTGTCGCTCCCGGTCGACTGGGGCCGCTACCGGCTTGAGGTCGAGACGGCGGACCCGGACGGCCCGGCAACCAGCTATGAGTTCGATGCCGGCTGGTATGTGGCCTCGACCACCACCGAGACGCCCGACGGCCTGGAGATCGCGCTCGACAAGGATACTTACGCCGCCGGTGAGGTCGCCAAGCTGAAAGTGTCGCCGCATTTTGCCGGCGAACTGCTCGTCACCATCGGTGCCGAAAAGCTCTTGAAGACGGTGACGGCTTCGGTGCCGGCCGGTGGCGGCACCGTCGATATCCCGGTCGGCGACGATTGGGGCGCCGGCGCCTATGTCACGGCGACGCTGTTCAGGCCGGGCGACGCGCAGGAATCGCGCATGCCCGGGCGCGCCATCGGCGTCAAATGGCTGAAGGTCGACCCAGGCTCGAAGAAGCTCGCCGTCTCCCTGACGCCGCCGGAAAAGACCGTGCCGCGCCAGCAGCTGTCGATCCCGGTCGCCGTCAATGGCGCCAAGGCCGGCAGCAACGCCTATGTCATGGTCGCCGCCGTCGATGTCGGCATCCTCAACCTCACCAACTACAAGGCGCCCGATCCGGAGAACTGGTTCTTCGGCCAGCGCATGCTCGGGCTCGAGATCCGCGACCTTTATGGCCGTCTGATCGACGGCTCGCTCGGCACCACTGGCAAGCTGCGCACCGGCGGCGACGGCGCCAACATGCAATCGCAAGGCAGCCCGCCGACCGAAAAGCTGGTCGCCTTCTTCTCTGGCCCCGTGCAGCTCGACGCCAATGGCAAGGCGCGAGTCGACTTCGACCTGCCGCAGTTCAATGGCACCGTGCGCGTCATGGCCGTGGCCTGGACCAAGGAAGCCATCGGCCATGCCCAGACCGACGTGATTGTGCGCGATCCGGTGGTGATCACTGCCGGCCTGCCGCGCTTCCTGGCGCCCGGCGATGCCGCCACCATGCGCCTCGATGTCGCCAACACCGATGGCCCGGCCGGCGACTATTCGCTGTCGGTCACCACCACGGGTGATCTCTCGACCGGCGACAAGCCCCTGCCCAAGAAGCTGACGCTGGCCCAGGGCAAGCGGCAAACGCTGTCGTTCCCGCTGATCGCGCACACGGCGGGCGATGCATCGATCACCGTCAAGCTCGCGCATGCCGACGGCACCGAGGCCGAGCAGACGCTCTATCTACCTGTGCGCCCGGCACAGCTTCCGGTCACCAACCGCATGGTGGTGGACCTGAAGCCCAAGGGCGGCGCGCTGCGCGTCGATAAGGAGTTGCTCGCGGCAAGCGTGCTCGACGGCGCCTCGGTCAGCGTCGGCGTCTCGCAGGCAGCGGCCTTCGACGTGCCCTCGCTTTTGATGTCGCTCGACCGCTACCCCTATGGCTGCGCCGAGCAGACCACCAGCCGCGCCATGCCGCTGCTCTATGTCAACGACATGGCCTCCAGCATCGGCATGGAGAGCGACCCCGAACTGCATGGTCGCATCCAGGAGGCCGTCTACAAGGTGCTGAGCTACCAGGCGGCGAGCGGCAGCTTCGGTCTCTGGGGTCCCGGCTCCGGCGATCTCTGGCTCGACGCCTATGTCACCGAATTCCTGACCCGCGCTCGCGAGCAGAAATACGACGTGCCGACGCAGGCCATGAACCAGGCGCTGAACAACCTGCAGAACTCGCTTGGCTACGACCAGAGCGTCCAGGATCGCGGCAGCGAGATCGCCTACGCGCTCTATGTGCTCGCCCGCAACAAGAAGGC
>NZ_JANINM010000405.1 GCF_024509055.1 Mesorhizobium sp.
GCCTGCACCTCCAGCGCCGACATGCACATGACGATGACGGTGCCGAGGCCGAAGATGACGCCCTGGCCGAAGTTCAGCCAGCCAAGCGAGGTCCAGGTCTTGGTCGCGGCGATCTCGTAGCGCGCCATCGAGCGGTCGAAGCGCTCGGCTTCCATGGCTTCATTGGTGAAGTATTTGACGGTCTCGAAGTTGAGCAGCGAATCGATAGCCTTGGTGTTGGCGTCGGTGTCGCTGTCGTTCATGTCGCGGCGGATCGAGATGCGCCAGTCGCTGGCCTTGACCGTGAACCAGACGTAGAGCCAGACGGTGACCGCCACCACGGCCACGTATCTCCAGCCATAGGTGAAGGCGAAGATGCCGGCGGTGAGCGCGAATTCGAGGATGGTCGGCGCTGTGTTCAGCATGATGAAGCGCACGATCGTCTCGATGCCCTTGGTGCCGCGCTCGATGATGCGCGACAGGCCGCCGGTGCGGCGCTCGAGATGGAAGCGCAGCGACAGCTGGTGCATGTGGACGAAGGTGCGGAAGGCAAGCTGGCGCACCGCATATTGACCAACGCGGGCAAACAGCGCGTCGCGCAGCTGGTTGAAGCCGAGTTGGACCAGCCTCAGCACATTGTAGGCGATGACCAGCATGACCGGCGCGAGCAGGAAGGACGGCAGCGGCGGTGGCGTCTTGGAAGCATGGGCCAAGGCATCGGTCGCCCATTTGAAGAAATAGGGACCGGCGACCAATGTCAGCTTGGCGACGACCAGGAGCAGCGTCGCCCAAGTGACGCGCGCCCTGAGGTCGGCGCGCTCGGCCGGCCACATGTAGGGCCACAGATTGCGTAGGGTTGTGAGGGTGCCGGCTTCGGCGGAGACGGTCTTTTCGGCCACTAGTCTTGCCTTTTTGGGTGAGAGGGTCAGCGGCTGGGGCAGCAGGATTTGACGAGTTCGCCGAGCGATGTCGAGACGTCGGCAAGTGCGGCATGATCGACGGCGTAGCGCGAGCGCTGGCGGTCGGCCTCGAAGCGTACGAGCCCGGCCTCGACCAGGATCTTCAGATGTTGCGAAACGGTCGACTGGGCGAGATCGAGATGGTCGACCACCTCGCGGCAGGAGCAACAGTGGCTGGCCGACAGGTGCTTCAGGATCTCGATGCGCGCCGGGTGCGACAGCGCGGCCAGCCGCGCTGCGATGGCATGACTGTCAGGCGCGCGGCCAGGGCAGCCGCTTTCGGGCAAGGATTCGATCATCGTCCATCGGCGATAGACGATGAAGTAAAGGAGGGCAAGCTAGGCTTGTGGGTAGAACGTCGGAACTGCTGATCTCCCCCCTCGTGGGGGAGATCACCTAATCAGCCTACTCCGTCTTGGCCGGCACCGAGGTCATCTGGTCGCCCATGGCCTTCATGTCGGCCGCCTCGCCTTCCTTCGACTTACCCGGAACCTTGAACACCTGGCCCGGCCAGATGCGGTCGGGGTCGCGGATCTGATCCTGGTTGGCGAGATAGATGGTGGAGAAGCGCACGCCGTGGCCGTAGACGCGACGCGAGATGCGCCAGAGCGTGTCGTTGCGGCGGATGATGACGGCGCCGTCGGCATGCTCGAGCTTCGGCGCCACCGTTTCGGGAACGTCGGCCGGTGGCGTCGCCTCGGCAACCTTGGCCGGAGCTTCGGCTGCCGGAGCCGGTGCCGCCGCGGGCTTGGCCGCCTCCGCCGTTGCCGTGGCTGGCGCCGTCGTCTCGACGGGCTTGGTTTCTGTCGTTGCCGGTGCGGCGGGCTTCGCCTCGGCCGGCTTGGTTTCGCTCGGAGCGACGGCGGCGACCGACTCGCCGGGCTCGCGTTCGAACGGCACGGCGGCGCGGGCGACGACCTTCACGCCGTCGTCAGCAAGGCCATCGACATGGATGGTGTAGTTGCCGACCGGAATGTCGCGCGCCGCCTCGATCAGGAAATGACCGTCAGGCGAGGTCTTTGCGTCGCCAAGCAGGATGTCATCGGCATAGGCGCGCACCTTGCGGCCGGGATCGGCCGTGCCGGCGACGAAAATCTTGCTTCCGTCGATCTCGACGGCCTCGACGGCGATCTTGGGTTCGGCCGCGGCAGGCGCTGGCGTGGCGGACGCCTGAGCGCCAGCGGCAGGAGCCGTGGTCGCGGCGGGTGTCGTCGTAGCCGGAGCGGTCGCGGCGGCTGCCGGCGCCTGCGCGGTGGGCGCGGCAGCGGCCGGCTGTTCGGCGGCAGCAGGCGCGGCGGTCTTGGCCTCGGGCTGCGGAACGGTGATGAGTTCGGAGGGCTTGCCGGGCTCCTCGACCATGGCCAGCACCTGGCCGGTCGGGCTCTGCGGTATCGACACGACGGCGGTCTGAGCCGAAGCAACGGCAACCCCGCCGGCCGTCGAGCGCAGCGTGATCGAGTAATCGCCCGGCTTCAGCGGATTGTCGAGAACGATGGCGAAGGCGCCATCCGGACCGGCGACGGTGGAACCGAGCACCGTGCCGCCGTTGAGTATCTCGACCTTGGCGTTGGGCGCGGCACTGCCGGCGACGACGATCGAGCCGTTGGCTTCGACGCGCACGACGTCGAAGGTCGGCAGCGTCGGACCAGCGGCGGCTGGAGCCTGGGCGGCTGGCGCTGTTGCCGCCGGCGCAGCTGGCGCCGTGGCGGCGGCGGGCGCGGCCGGCTTCATCGCATTGCTGGCGGGCGCCATCGCGTTGCTGGCCGGCGCCATGGCGTTGTTCGAGGCCGGCGCCATCGCATTGTTGGTGTTGGCCTGGGGCTGCGGCAACCGGCCTTCGGTCGTCGTGCTGGCCGAGCCGGCAGCCTTGGTGTCTGCCGGCTGAAGCGCAGCGACCTCCGCCGGCTTGTGCTTGAGATAAGGATCGAGCGCGCCCGATCCGTAGGCGACCGCCGCAACGACGGCAACGCCGCCCGCCGCGAACAGGAACGCCCTGGAAGTATTGATAGCCATGCCTTTTTCTGCCCCCTTAGCCACCTAACGCCGGTCTAGCGTGTTTTGTCCGGTGCTACAAGAAAAAGCCCATGCTTGGGCTTGACCGCGCCGACCGTCCCTATCACCAATCATCGCCATGAACACGATTCGATCCGTCTGCGTCTATTGCGGTTCGTCTCCGGGCCGCGACGAGGCCTATATCAAGGCCGGACACCTGCTTGGCCGCTCGCTGGCGAAATCCGGGCTGCGCCTCATCTATGGCGGTGGCACCAAGGGCATCATGGGCGCTGTCGCCGACGGCGCGCTCAGGGCCGGCGGCAAGGTGACGGGCATCATCCCGCGCTTCCTGATCAACAAGGAGGCTACCGAGACCGCCCTCGACAAGCTCGACGAATTGCTGATCACCGACAACATGCACGAGCGCAAGCACAGGATGTTCGAAAAATCCGACGCGTTTGTGGCTCTGCCGGGCGGTATCGGCACGGTGGAAGAGATCGTCGAGATCATGACCTGGGCGCAGCTCGGCCATCACCGCAAGCCCATCGTCTTCGCCAACGTCAAGGGTTTCTGGGACCCGATGCTGACGCTGATCGAACACATGTCGGCCGAGGGCTTCATCCACACCGCCCACAGGGTGAAGCCGCTGGTGGTGAGCGACCCGGACGCGATCGTGGCCGCCATCATGGTGGCGGGGTCCTCGGTGGATGCCCCGACCGAGGGCGTGCAGTCGGTGATAGACAAGATGTAGGGGAGCAAGGGCAGTGAGGCAGCAGTGACCGCCTGAATCTGCTACCCCTACTCCCTACCGCCCTACCGCCTTCCTCAAATCGCCTATCACCGCCCGCCGGTCGTTACGCCGCCAGGCGAGATGGATCGACACGCTGCGCCCAAACCAGGGCAGGTCGCGGAAGACGATGCCCGACGGCGCAGCGGCGCGCAGGCTCTCCTGCACCGTGGCGAGGCCGAGGCCCGCGCTGACCAGTCCGAGCGAGGTCAGGGGATCGGCGGTCTCGTAGGCGATGTCGGGCAGGAAGCCCGCCCGCACGCAAGCCGCCAGGAACTGCGCGCGATTGGTGTCGTCGGGCTGGCGCACGACCGTGATCCAAACGCGGCCATCAAGGTCGCCGGGGCGGATGTCGGGAATATCGACCAGCGGATCACCCTGCGGCAATGCCAGCATCAGCGGCTCACGCCGCACCAGCATGCTGTCAATTTCCGGATCCCCCTCCGGCGCCGGCGAATAGACGAAACCAAGGTCGAGGGTGCGCTGCCTCAAATCCTCGAACTGCGCCGCCGTTCGGCGGCTGCGCAATTGCAGGTGGAACGCCGGCCGCTCGCGGCGGAAATCCCTGAGCATACCGGCGACCAGCCCCGCATGCACCGCGCCTTCGACGTAGCCAATGGCGAGACTGCCAGTGGCGCCGCTGGCAAGGTTGCGGCCGAGCGCTTCCAGCCGCGCCGCGTTGGCAAGCAGCGCACGAGCCTCGGCAAGAAAGGCCCTGCCCTCGGCATTGAGATGCACCCGCTGCTTCGCCCGTTCGAAGAGGGCGACGCCAAGCTGTTCCTCCAGTTGCATGATCTGACGGCTGAGCGGCGACTGCGAGATATGCAATTGCTCGGCGGCGCGGCCGACATTGCCGGCCTCGGCGACGGCGACGAAATATCTGATTTGCCGCAGGTCGAGCATGTTCGCTCCGGGTTAAGCCATTCTAGGTCTGAACTTTAATCTAATCAGTCTTGGACAGTCTGACCAGACAACGCGATATCTCCCGGCATCAACCCGCCGACACAGGAGACAGCCATGCAGTTCTTTGCCCTACTTGCCCGCAACACCCAGAAGTTCAGCGACGCGGACTTCGCACCGCTCCTGCCCGGCGAGGCCGAGCAGCGGCGAACGCTTTATGCGCAAGGCGCGGTGCGCCAGGTCTGGAACCGTGGCGACATTCCAGGCAGCGGCATGATGTTCGAGGCCGTCGACGAGAAGGAAGTGCGCGGCCTTCTCGCCACACTGCCCCTGGTCGAGACCGGCATGATGGACATTGCGGCAATCGTGCCGCTCAACCCCTATCCTGGCTTCGGGCCGAAGCGCTGAGCGGTCCTTTCGGCCTTAATGCGGGCAACGCCACATGCAGCGCCGTCCCGCGCGATCCCTACCCGACACTATTCCTGGATCGATCCGCTCCCTTGCCGGCGACCGAGCCGTCGCTATTGTCGGCGGCGAAACGGAACAAGGGGCGGAATATCCATGAAGCTTGGCTTTGTCGGCACGGGCGCGCTGAGCTCGGCCATCGTCACCGGGCTGAAATCGCTGCCGGGCGAGACGACGCCGGTGGTGATCTCGCCGCGCAACGAGCAGATCGCCGCGGGGCTTGCCGCGCGTTATCCGGACGTTCGCGTCGCCGCCGACAATCAGGCGGTGCTCGACCAATGCGACACGGTCATGCTAGCGGTGCGGCCGCAAATCGCGCGCGAGGTGCTGCAAGAGCTGCGCTTCCGGCCGGACCATCACGTCGTCAGCCTGATCGCCACCGTATCGCGGGACGAGATCGCCGCGCTCGTGGCGCCGGCAACGCATGTCGGCAAGGCCCTGCCCATGCCGATGATCGCCCGTCTGGAGGGCGCGACGATCATCTGTCCGCCAGACCCGATCGTGGCGGCGTTCTTCGGCCGGCTCGGACAAGTGATCGAGGTCGAGGATCCCTGCGAGTTCGATGCGTTGAGCGTCGTCACCGCGACCTATGCCAGCTATTTCAAATATCTCGACACGATCCACGCCTGGGTGCGGAGCCAGGGCGTTTCGGGCGACAAGGCGCGGGACTACATCGCCAGCATCTACAAGGCGCTGGCCAACGCGCCGGATACGGCGCCGGACGAAGATTTCATGCATCTTGCGCAGGACTATGCGACGCGCGGCGGCATCAACGAACAGGTGCTGCGCGAGCTGACCGAGCGAGGCACATTCGACGCCTTCGCCGAAAGCCTTGGCCGCGTGCATAGGCGCGTCACCGGCAGGTAGCCGGCGGAATTCTCCGACGGCGCGGCGATGGTTTTCCGCGCCGCCGCGGGGCTCGAACCCCCATGCGTCGAACCCCGTGACGCCGTCGCCTATCCGCTCTTGCTGGCCGCCTTTGCCGCCTGTGGCGGTCGAGGCGTCCTGCTGACCAGCATCTTGTCGATGCGGCGGCCATCTAGATCGACGATCTCGAAGCTCCAGCCTTCGTAGGTGAAGCTCTCGCCGACTTCCGGCAGGTGTCCGAGGCGGACCAGGGCAAAGCCCGCGATGGTGCGGAAGTCGCCGTCGGACTGGCGCATCCTGAGGCCAAGGCGCTCGAAGGCGTCGTGCGCGGGCGTCATGCCGTCGACCAGGAGCGAGCCGTCCTCGCGCTCGACGACGTCCGGCGCCTCGCCCTCCACGCCCGGCAGGTCACCCGCCATGGCTTCGAGCAGGTCGGTCTGGGTGACGATGCCCTCCAGCCCACCATATTCGTCCATGACCGTGATAAGCCGCACCGGCGACTGCTTGAAGCGATCCAGCACCTTGACGATGGGCGTCGCTTCGTAGACGACCAGCGGCTCGCGCATCACGGCCATGGGATCGAGCGGCCTGCCGTCGAGAAGCTGATCGAGCAGGTCCTTCTTCAGGACCATGCCCAAGGGTTCGTCGATGCTGTCCCGGCCGACCAGCAGCTGTTCGTGGGGGCATTCGCGGATGGTGCGGATCATCTCCTCACGTGTGTCCCCGGCGTCGATCCAGTCGACATCGTGGCGCGGCGTCATGATATCGCCGATGCGTCGATCGCCGATCTTCAGCACGCGGACGACCACGTCCTGCTGCGCCTGTTCGAGAATGCCGGCCTCCTGACTGGCCTGGACCAGAAGCTTGAGCTCCTCGGCGGAATGCAGGGCGCCCTCGCCCGCACCCGGCCGCAGTCCGCAGGCCCGCAGCACCAGGTTGCCCAGGCCGTTCAGGGTCACGATCGCCGGGCGCAACAGGAACAGGAACAGGCCGAGCGGACGCACGATCCACAGCGCCGTGCCCTCGCTGCGCTGCAGCGCGAGGCTCTTCGGCGCGAGCTCGCCCAGCACGATATGCAGCGTCGTGATGATGATGAAGGCGATGGCGACCGCGATCGCGTGCGAGCCGAAATAGGCCCAGGATTCCGGCAGGCCCGCCAGCAGCGGCTCGACCAGATGCGCCAGAGCCGGTTCGCCTATCCAGCCGAGCGCGAGCGACGAGATGGTGATACCGAGCTGTGTCGCCGCGAGATTGGCGTCGAGATTGTCGAGCGCGCGTTGCAGGGCCGCGGCGTTCATGCGGCCGGCGGCGACCAGTTCGGCCACCCTGCTCTTGCGAACCGCTACGAGCGAGAATTCGGCCGCGACGAAAAAGCCGTTCGCGGCGACAAGGAAAAGGACCGACAGAATTCCGAGAATGTCGGTGAAGCTACTACTGCCATCGCCCGCGGGCATGATCTCCTCTTGGGGTTGCGACGCGGACCGCGCCTTGGACAACAAAAATGGCGGCATAAACGATGCCGCCGCCGGTCGCCTCAGGGATTATCTCGACGACTATCCTAATCTAAACGGCCTTGACCCCGCCGACTAGGGGTTTTTTCCACAGAATTTCCCACACCTTTCGGCCTCAGCTCGGAATGACAGGCGAAAGACCTCGCGATTCCAGGTCGTCTTAATCCACAATTCGTCATCGTCCTGTTATCCGCACCCGACAGTTTCCCCTCGCAATTCAACCAAACCGCAGTTGCGAGGACAAATGATATTGAAGAACATTGCTTTCGGATTCGCCGGCGCTGTCCTGTGCCTTCTTCCCGGAGCAGCCCTGGCCGATTACGTGAACCCGGTTGCCTATCCCCAGTCGGGCGATCCGACCGACATCCAGGTGGCCATCGAGATACCCGCCGGCAGCTTCACCAAGTATGAGATCGACGCCAAGACCGGCCATGTGGTGGTGGATCGCTTCCAGTCGATGCCGGTCGTCTATCCCGCCAACTACGGCTCGATCGCCAGCACCAAGGGCGGCGACGGCGATCCGCTCGACGCGCTGGTCTTCACCCGCGAGCCGATCTATCCGGGTGCCTTCATCCGCGTCAGGCCGATCGGCGTGCTCAAGATGATCGACGGCGGCGAGTCCGACAACAAGATCATCGCCGTGCCGGTATCCAAGGTCGACCCCACCTACGACAACATCAAGTCGATCGAGGATCTGCCCGCCATCGAGCGCGAGCGGATCGAGCAGTTCTTCACCGTCTACAAGCGCCTTCCGGCCGGCCGCAAGGCGGTCGAGCTCAACGGCTTCGAAGGCGCCAACGTCGCCATCGACGAAGTGAAGTCGGCGCTGGACAAGTTCAAGGTCGACTGAACTCCGCAGGGCTGAGATTTGGCCGATCCAGATCAAGCCGATGCCGGCGCGTTGAGGCGCGCCGGGATCGGCTTTTCTTTGAGAGGGCGGATCAGCGCGGGCCTCACTCCGCCGGGGCGACCCGCAGCGACGGTTTGCGGGCGCTGAGCCGGTCTAGATAGAGATAGACGACCGGCGTCGTGTAGAGCGTCAAAAGCTGCGAAACGATGAGCCCGCCGACGATCGCCGCGCCGAGCGGCTGGCGGAGTTCCGCGCCGGTGCCGGACTCGAGCGCCAGCGGCAAGGCGCCGAGAAGCGCCGCGAAGGTCGTCATCATGATCGGCCGGAAGCGCTGCACGCTTGCCTTGTGGATCGCTTCCCGCGCCGACAGTCCTTCCTGGCGCTCGGCTTGCAGCGCCATGTCGATCATCATGATGGCGTTCTTCTTGACGATGCCGATCAGCAGGATGATGCCGATCAGCGAGATCACGTCGAACTCCATGCCGGTGACGAGCAGCGCCACAAGCGCGCCGATGCCCGCGGAGGGCAGCGTCGACAGGATGGTGATGGGGTGGACGTAGCTCTCATAGAGCACGCCCAGCACGACGTAGATCGTGGCCAGCGCCGCGGCGATGAGCAGAAGCTCGTTCAACAGGTTGGAGCGGAAGGCAAGCGCCGTTCCGGCGAGCGAGCCGTGGATCGAGACCGGCATCCTGAGCTCCGCGATGGCCCGATCGATCGCCGCCGAGGCGTCGCCGAGGGTGGCGCCGTCGGCGAGATTGAAGGAGATGGTGGCGGCGGCGAAATGGCCCTGATGGTTGACCGCCAGCGGCATCGTCGCCGGCCCGTACCCGCTGAACGCCGAGAGCGGCACCATGTGCTCGGCCGCCGTGCTGACGGCGGAGCCGCTGGAGGCGCTGCCGTGGCCGGTGACGGCAATCGCGTTGGTGGCCTGGTTCTGCACCGCACCGGAAACGCTGCCGGCCAGCACGTTGGTGCTCTGCGTGCCGCTGGCCGCGGCGCCCGAGGTGCTGACATAGATGCCGTTCAGCGCGCTCGGATCCTGGAGGTAGCGCGGCGCCACCTCCATCACGACATGGTACTGGTTGCGCGCGTTGAAGATCGTCGAGACCTGGCGCTGGCCGAAGGCGTCATAAAGCGTGTTATCGATGCCCGCCGGCGTCACGCCGAACCGCGCCGCGCTCTCGCGATCGACCGTGATGTTGGTTTCGAGCCCGGCCTGGTCCTGGTCCGAATTGACGTCGGTGAGTTCCGGCGCCTTCTTCAGGATATCCACCAGCTTCGGCGTCCATTCCTCCAGATCGGCGGTGCCATCGGCCTGCAGCGTATACTGGTAGGTGGCGAGGCTCTGGCGGCCGCCTACCCTGATCTCCTGGCGCGGATTGAGGAAGAGCTGGGCCCCGGGCACCTGCCTGAGCTGGGCGCGCAGGCGCGTCAGCACCGTCTGCAGCGGCGCCCGCTCACCCTTAGGCTTCAGGCTGACGAAGACGAAGCCGGAATTGGTTTGGCGGCCGCCGATATAGCCGACGACGTTCGCCACCGCCGGATCGCCCTTCAGGATCGATTCGAGCTGTTCGAATTTCTGCCGCATCAGCTGGAAGGAAATGGCCTGGTCGGCGCGCAGGCCGCCGATCAGCTCGCCCGTGTCCTGCTGTGGGAAGAAGCCTTTCGGCACGACGCCGTAGAGATAGACGTTGAGGACGACCGCGGCGAACAGGGCCACCAGCATGACGCCGGCATTGTCGAGCGACCAGGCGAGCGAGCGGCCATAACCCGCGCGCACGCGCTCGAAGACGCCTTCGCCGAACCTCGCCAGGACCGAGCGCCTGGTCGACGCGGTCGCGCCCGTGCGCAGGAAATGCGCGCACATCATCGGCGTGACCGTCAGCGACAGCACCAGCGAAATCACGATCGACAGCGACAGGGTCAAGGCGAATTCCTGGAACAGGCGACCGAGAATGCCGCCCATCAACAGGATCGGCAGGAACACGGCGACCAGCGAGGCGCTCATCGACAGCACCGTGAAGCCGACCTCGCGCGCGCCGACGAGCGCGGCCTTGCCCCGCGGCATGCCATCCTCGATGTGGCGCATAATGTTTTCGAGCACTACGATGGCGTCGTCGACGACGAAGCCGGTGGCAATGGTGAGGGCCATCAGCGACAGATTGTCGAGCGTGAAGCCGAGCAGGTACATCGCCCCGAAGGTGCCGAGGATCGAAACGACCAGCGCGACGCTGGGCACCAGCGCCGCGCGCCAGTCGCGCAGGAAGCAGAACACCACGAGGATGACGAGCAACACCGCCAGGACCAGCGTCAGCTCCGTGTCGTGCAACGAGCCGCGAATGGTGGTCGAGCCGTCGGTCGCGATGTTGAGCCGGGCATCGGCCGGCACCGAGGCCTGCAGCGTCGGGATCAGCGCGCGAACGCGGTCGACCGTGTCGATGATGTTGGCGTTCGGCTCGCGATAAAGCACCAGCAGCACGGCCGGCTCGCCATTGGCGAGGCCGAGATTGCGCACGTCCTCGACAGAGTCCTCGACATCGGCGACGTCGCTGAGGCGCACGGCGGCATTGTTGCGCCAGGCGATGACGAGGTCGCGGTATTCGGCGGCGTGGCTGGCCTGGTCGTTGGTGTAGAGCTGGTAGCGCAGCGCGCCGTCCTCGGTGAACCCCTTGGGGCTGCGCGCATTGGCGGACGCGATCGCGGCGCGCACATCCTCCAGGCCGATGCCGTAGTGGAACAGTGCGCCGGGGTTGAGCTCCACCCGCACAGCCGGCAGCGAAGAGCCGCCGAGATCAACATTGCCGATGCCCTCGACCTGCGACAGGCGCTGCTGCAGCACCGTGGCGGCGGCGTCGTAGAGCTGCCCGGGCGTCAGCGTGTGCGAGGTCAGCGCCAGGATCATCACCGGCGAATCGGCGGGATTGTACTTGCGGTAGGTCGGGTTGCTGCGCAGGTCCGACGGCAGGTCGGCGCGGGCAGCATTGATCGCGGCCTGCACGTCGCGCGCCGCGCCGTTGATGTCGCGGTCGAGATCGAACTGCAGCACGATGTTGGTGGTGCCGGTGCTGGAGCGCGAGGTCATCTCGGACACGCCCGCGATCTGGCCGAGATGGCGCTCCAGGGGCGCCGCGACATCGGTCGCCATCGTGTCGGGGCTCGCGCCCGCCATCGCGGCCTGCACCGAAATAGTCGGGAAATCGACCTTGGGCAGCGGCGCAACCGGCAGGTTGAAATAGGCGATCACCCCCGCTACCGCCAGTCCGATCGCCAGAAGCGTCGTAGCGACCGGCCTCGCGATGAAGGGCGCCGAGAGGTTCACGGCGCGAGCCCGCCGGCCCGCGCGCCGGCTTCGCGTTCCCCAGGGCGCGTCAGGCGATCGAAGGCGAGATAAATCACGGGCGTCGTGAAGAGCGTCAGCACCTGGCTGACGATCAGGCCGCCGACGATGGTGATGCCGAGCGGCTGGTGCAGCTCCGAGCCGGCAAGCCCGCCGACCACCAGGGGAACCGCGCCGAACAGCGCCGCCATCGTCGTCATCAGGATCGGCCGCAGCCGCAGCAGGCATGCTTCATAGATCGCCTCGCGCGGGTCGAGCCCCTGCAGGCGCTCGGCCTGAAGGGCGAAGTCGATCATCATGATGGCGTTCTTCTTGACGATGCCAACCAGGAGCACGATGCCGATGATGCCGATGACGTCGAGGTCATGGCCGGCAAGCATCAGGGCGACCAGCGCCCCGACGGTCGCCGAGGGCAGCGTCGACAGGATCGTCAGTGGATGGATGAAGCTCTCGTAGAGCACGCCCAGCACGACATAGACGGTGGCGACGGCGGCGAGCACGAGCAGCAATTCGTTGGAAAGCGAGCTCTGCAACGCCAGGGCGGCGCCCTGGAAGCCGGTCGTCAGGCCGGCCGGCGGCTGCATGTCCTGCTCGGCGGCGGTGATCGCCGCCGTGGCATCGCCCAGCGAGACGCCGGGGGCCAGGTTGAACGAAACGGTCGCGGCCGGGAACTGCGCGAGGTGGTTCACCAGGAGCGGCGCCTGACGCACGCCGATCGAGGCGATCGCCGAAAGCGGCACCTGGCCGGAACCGGCCGAGGGCAGGTAGATGGCGCCGAGCGAAGCCGGCGTCTGCCCGACCGACGGGTCGGCTTCGAGAATGACCCGGTATTCGTTCGACTGGGTGAAGATGGTGGAGATGATGCGCTGGCCGAAGGCATCGTAGAGCGCGTTGTCGACGGTCGCCGGCGTGATCCCGAAACGCGCCGCCGTCGCGCGGTCGATGGTGATGTCGACGGCGAGCCCGCTCTGCTGGCTGTCGCTCGCGACGTCGGCGAGCTGCGGAAGTGCTGCCAGCCTGTCGGTGAGCTTCGACGTCCAGTCCGCCAGCTCGACCGGATCGGAATCCTGCAGCACGTATTGGTATTGCGAGGGGCTCGCTGTGGAATCGACAGTCAGGTCCTGCACCGGCTGCATGTGCAGCGCGATGCCGGCGATGCCCGAGGTTTCCGACTCCAGCCGTCTTATGATGGCGCTGGCGTCGTCGGCGCGGGCGTCGCGCGGTTTCAGGTTGATCAGCATGCGGCCGCTGTTCGACGTCATGTTCTGGCCGTCGACGCCGATGAAGGACGACAGGCTGGCGACATCCGGATCCTTCAGGATGATGTCGGCCAGCGCCTGCTGGTGCGCCGCCATGTCGGCATAGGAGGCCGAGCCCGCGGCCTCGGTGACCGCCGAGATCGCGCCCGTATCCTGGATCGGAAAGAAGCCTTTCGGAATGACGATGTAGAGATAGACGGTGAGCGCAAGCGTCGCCACCGCGACCAGCAGCGTCAGCGCCTGGCGGTCGAGCACCCAGCGCAACGCCACGCCATAGCCCTCGGCTATCTTGTCGAACACGGCCTGGCTGCCACGCGCCAGCCGGCCCTCCTTGCGTTCGGACGGCGGCTTCAACAGCCGTGCGCACATCATCGGCACCAGCGTCAGCGAGACGATGGCCGAGATGACGATCGCGAGCGCGAGCGTGATGGCGAATTCGTGGAACAGTCGGCCGACGACATCGCCCATGAAGAGCAGCGGGATCAGCACCGCGATCAGCGAGACGGTGAGCGAGATGATGGTGAAGCCGATCTGGGCCGAGCCTTCGAGCGCCGCCGTCACCGGGTCGTCGCCGTGCTCGATGAAGCGGGAGATGTTCTCGATCATGACGATGGCGTCGTCGATGACGAAGCCGGAAGCGATGGTGAGCGCCATCAGCGACAGGTTGTCGAGACTGAAACCCCACAGATACATTACCGCGAAGGTGCCGATCAGCGACAGCGGCACCGAGAGGCTGGGGATGATCGTCGCCGGGATGTTGCGCAGGAACAGAAAGGTGACGAGCACGACCAGAAGCGCGGCGAGCCCCAGCTCGAACTCGACGTCATGCACCGAGGAACGGATGGTGGTGGTGCGGTCGGTCAGCGGCTGGACCTCGAGCGCGGCGGGCAGGCTGGCGCGCAGCTGCGGCAACAGCGCATTCACCGAATCGACGACGCGGATGACGTTGGCGCCGGGCTGGCGCTGGATGTTGAGGATGACCGCCGGCGAGCGGTTCATCCAGGCGCCCAGTCTGGAGTTTTCCGGTCCCTGAATGATATCGGCCACCTCGCCCAGCCGCACGGGCGAGCCGTTGCGGTAGGCGACCACCATGTCGGCATAGGTCTTCGGGTCGCTGATCTGGTCGTTGGCGTTGATGGTGTAGGAGCGCGCCGGGCCGTCGAAGCTGCCCTTCGGCGTGTTGACGTTGAGCGTGCCTATGGTGGTGCGCAGGTCGTCGATGTTGAGACCCATGGCGGCCAGCGCCTTGAGCTTGACCTGCACGCGCACGGCTGGCCGCTCGCCGCCGCTGATCGAGACAAGGCCGACGCCGGGCAATTGCGAGATCTTCTGCGCCAGCCGCGTCTCGGTATAGTTCTCGACATCTGTCAGCGGCAACGTCTTGGAGTTGATCGCCAGCGTCAGGATCGGCGCGTCGGCGGGGTTGACCTTCGCGTAGATCGGCGGCGCCGGCAGGTCGGCGGGCAGAAGATTGCCGGCCGCGTTGATCGCCGCCTGCACCTCCTGCTCCGCGATGTCGAGGCTGAGATCGAGGCTGAAGCGAAGCGTGATGACCGAGGCGCCGGCCGAACTGCCCGACGACATCTGCTCCAGCCCCGGCATCTGGCCGAACTGACGCTCGAGGGGAGCAGTAACGGAGGTGGTCATCACCTCTGGACTGGCACCCGGATAGAAGGTCTGCACCTGGATCGTCGGATAGTCGACCTCAGGCAAGGCCGAAAGCGGCAGGAAGAGATAGGCGATCATCCCGACCATCAGGATGGTGGCCATGATGAGGGTGGTGGCCACCGGCCGCAGGATGAACGGCCGCGACGGGTTGAGCCAGCTCACAAGGCTTTCGGTGCTCATTGGCTTTCGGCCGAATTGCCGCCGTTCGCCTGGCCGTTTTGCTTGCGGTGATGGCGATGCTGACGGTCTCCGCCGGCGGCGTTGCCCTGCCCTGCCGTCCCATTGCCCGCCGCCGCGCCCGCGCCGCCGCCCTGACCGTCAGAAGCCGCGGGGGTGTTGCCGGAACCGGCCGGGGGAGCAGCGGCCGTCGCGGGTGGCGTGGTGCCGGAACCGGCCGGGCTGGCCGCGGGCTGTGTGGCCGTTCCCGTCCCGGTGTCCGGCGCTGCGGCCGTGTTGCCAGGCACGGAAACCTTGGCGCCGTCCTTAAGGCGGTCGACGCCGTCAACGACGACCTTGGCGCCCGGCGAAAGCCCGGAACGCAATTGCGTGACGGAGGCATCGCCCGGGCCAAGGGAAACGGTCTTCACGGAAACGGTGTTGTCGTCGTTCAGCTGGTAGACGAAGGTGCCCGGCGCGCCGTGCTGGATGGCGGCGTTCGGAACCACCGTCACGCCAGTCAGCGTGCGCACCAGGAGATGCACGTTCACGAACTGGTTGGGATAAAGCGCACCGTCGGCATTGGGGAAGAGCGCGCGAAGCTTGACCGTGCCGGTAGTCGGGTCGATCTGGTTGTCGATCGTTTGCAGCGTGCCTTCGGCGATCTGCTTGGTGTCGTTGCGATCGAACAGCGCGGCCTTGAGCTGCACGTTGGCGTGGGTCTGCTCCAGCACCTGGGACAGGCTGTCCTCGGGCAGCGAGAAGATCACCGAGATCGGCTGCATCTGGGTGATGATCGCAATGCCCGTGCCATCGCCCGGTGTGACGTAGTTGCCCTGGTCGACAAGGCGCAGGCCGATGCGGCCGTCGGCGGGCGCGACGATGTGGCTGTTGGAGATGTTGACCTGCACCGCTTCGAGCTGCGCCTGGTCGGAAACGACCGAGCCCTCGTCGGACTGCACGGTCGCGCGCTGCAGGTCCACCGCCTGCTGGGTGATGGCGCTGGAGGTCAGCTTGAGGTCGCGATCGAGGTCGAGCTTGGCGTCGGCGAGCAGGGCCTGGTCACGCTCGAGCTGGCCTTGCAGCTGATGCTGCTGCGCGACCAGGGTGCGGGCGTCGACCTGGGCGAGGAAGTCGCCCTTCTTGACATTCTGGCCTTCCGTGAAGCCGATCTGGGTGATCTGGCCGCTGACCTGCGAACGCACCGTCACGGTCGACAGCGAGGTGACGGTACCGAGCGCCTCGAGCACGATCGGGACGTCGGCCTGCGTCACCGATGCGACGGCAACCGGCTGCGGCCCGGCGTCACCGCCCCGGAAGCGGCCGCCGCCGCGCCCGCTTTGCTGCTGTTGCTGCTGGGCAGGCGCGAAGGGATGCAGCCAAACGACGGCGCCCGCGCCCGCCGTTACCAGTAGCAGCGCGACGATCCAGCCGCGCCCCTGGCGGCGCGGGGGCGGTTCTTTCGTCACGGGCGTCACAGGCTCGGTGAGCGGCTGCTGCCTCTTGGCGACCTCGTCGTCCACTTCATCACCTATCCATCGATCGAGCCAGGTCCACGCGGCTCGTCATAGTTCTTCGCCAACAACGCTCGGGATCGCCTCGCGGCTCCCGTCAACCCCGCGACCCAGGCGCGACCCTAATGGAGGATAGGCGCGCGGATTCTGCCGTGCAATTCCAGCGCGCATTAAATTCCGGTAATGAATTGAATGGGTTAGACCCCTCAAAACTCGCCCCTGGCAGCCCGTTGAGGCACGTCGCCGGAAGCTGGTTTTCCCGGCAGACGCGATGGCCGGCGGCTGCCTTTAGACGAACAGCGACAAGGCCTTACACGGACAAGCATGCCCAACGCGGCTTGCCGTCCGCACCCTCCCCATGATCGCGTCCCACCCCGATCGGCGCGGCGGGCACGGCAGGATAGGCCAGCCGCCTCCCCTCGCGAAGATGTGAACGGGAGTGACCCGCGGTCTCCTGCCCAATCGCATGAAACCCGGCGGCTGCGGGCGTGAGATGCCCGGACCGACAAACCGCCAGGGCAGCGAATCGCGCCACTAACTCAAGCACCGATTCCTCCAGCCTCAGCAAGTATCGAAGAAGATTCTCGCCGGAACAAAGCCATCGCATCGACGTTGCCTCAAACAAGCACATATCAGGAGGTCGTCATGCTGCGAGGTGGATTGCTTTGGCTTATCGGGATTCCGTTGCCCGTCATTCTCATTCTTTGGCTGCTCGGCTATCTGCACTAGCGGCGCGCTTTCATCTTCCCGTTCTATTGCCCTTCATCACCAACATCTGGCTGGTGGCCGATCGAAGCAGCATCCGGCGCAACCGCGCCGGATGCCTTGCGCTTCATTGAACCGCACGGCACGTTAACCGCGACCGGCGCTACGGCCGGCCGCAATCGATGAAGGTGCGACTTGCGTTCGACTGACTATCTCGACCGGCTGTTCAGCCTCGAAGGCAGGCATGCCTTCATCACTGGCGCCAGCCGCGGGCTGGGCCTCGCCTTCGCGGAAGCGCTTGCGGGCGCGGGCGCGCGCGTCACCATCGGCGGCCGCAAGGCGGATGAATTGAAGGCCGCCGGCGATAGCCTGCGCGGCGAAGGTCACGCAGTCGCTGAATCCATCATCGACGTGACTGACACCCAGTCGGTCGACACGGCGATAGCGGCCGCCGAATCCAATACCGGCCCAATCGACATCCTGGTCAACAATGCCGGCATCCAGCGCCGCGCGCCGCTGGAGACTTTTTCCGACGCCGACTGGGACGCACTGATGGCCACCAACCTCGATGGCGTGTTCAAGGTGAGCCGAGCGGCGGTGAAGGGGATGATCGCACGCCGCAGGGGCGTGATCATCAACGTCTCGTCGGTGCAGAGCGTGCTCGCCCGCCCCTCGATCGCGCCCTACGCCGCGAGCAAGGGGGCGATCACCATGCTGACCAAGTCGATGGCCGGCGAGTGGGGCCAGCACGGCGTGCGCGTCAACGCCATCGCTCCCGGCTATTTCAAGACCGAGCTCAACGCGGCCCTCGTCGCCGACGAGACTTTCTCGAACTGGCTCACCGGCCGCACACCGATGCGGCGCTGGGGCGACGTAGAGGAACTCGCCGGCGCCGCTGTGTTCCTGGCGTCGGACGCGGCGAGCTTCGTCACCGGACAGACGCTGCTGGTGGATGGCGGGATCACGAGTGTGTTGTGAGGCTCGGGCATTTGCCTGAGCGGCATGGTGCCCACCAGATGAGCTCTCAGCTTCTCGACCGCCGCTGACCGAGTTACCTCACTACTTTGAAATTGCGCCAGGTCGACCAGGTTCCATCTTCACGTGGATAGCGATGGAGGAACTGCGGGCGACCGCTCGGAGCACATTCGAGGAAGTGTGCGAACGAACTTGAAATGCAGTGCACTTCGGCGGCTCCTTCGATCACCTTGCGGTAGTGGAAGGGCACATCGGTCAACCCAGGAACGGGCCGCACCCGTCTAATATTCTTCGGCAATCGCGTCTCATCGATCTGGAAGCCGCGCCGGGCATCGTCATGGACAAAAATATAGGGCTCGGCTGGCGCTGCAATCTGAAACAGCCCCTCTTCCGCATCCAGGTCACGGGGCACGTCGAATGCAGCCCATCGCTGCTCGAAGGGAACGCCAGCCAGTTCGTAGAACGCTGCGTCGAAGCACAGCAGCATTTCATCCCGCCACTGCTTATTGTGTGTTCCAGCGCGGACAGAGCTTGCACCCGCCTTCTCAAATGCCTCGACGATGCGTCGAAAGTCTTTCTGTTCCTCCACCGCTATGGTCCGGACGTTCGGCAAATCGCTGAACATCCAGCGCACGGCAGCCTCGTAGAAAGGCCTTACAGGTAGCACCAGAATCTTAAAGGAAGGACAAAGGGAACGCACGATACCATTGCAGATGATGTGGTCCCCAAGGCCAAGATGATGAGAGAAAATGGCGAAATCACTCTTAATAGCACCATTCATCCGTCGAAAATCGCTCGCAAGCCGCCTTATACGCCGGCGGCGCTCGATAAGACTGAATATGTCCATAACCCCACTTCAATGAAATTTAATATGCAATATACCTATACAAATCCAATATTTTTGCTTGATTTATACGTCAAGCCCTAACGCCAAAACCAAAGGACTCGCGCTCCGTTTTATGATCGCAACATAGAATTTGGTAATCCCAATGCCCCCAGGAACTTGCCGCTGGCGATGGAGTCCAGCACACCGTTTTCGGTGGCGAAGGTCGGTACGACGCGGAGGGGGAAATACCTCTTGGAAGCTGCCGGGAGATCTGGCCGCTGGATCGGAAGACAAGGATCGAGAGCCAACGAGACTTGTGGTTAGGCCGGTGATGGATGAGGAGTACGCCTGGTTTTGGCGAGACGCCTGAACGCGTCCAAGCCGTGGCCGCTTCCGGGATAGAGCGACATGTCCGTGCCCTCGTTTGGGTCGTCTTGGTCTAATCTCCCAGTGCCAAACCTGGGACGTCGAACGTCCCGCTCAAACGGGAGCTAATCTCGCGTGACGAGATGAGGCTCGACCGGAACAGTAGCCGTTTCTGCCTTTGATACCGCGACCGCCCTGCCCTTCATCATCGCAACCAGCACCCGATCCGTCGCCAGCCTGCCCGCGCCGCTCAGCGCCAGGATGAACATGCCGCCGGCAATCGCCAGGTCCTTCTCGAAATGCAGGAGCTCGTTCTGGCTGGCGAAGTTGGTGTGGAAGAGGCTTGCCGTCATCAGGCAGAACAGGCCGAGCCCCAGCGCTCCCAGTCGCGCCAGGATGCCGAGCGCCACCGACAGGCCGGCGCCGAGTTGTAGCACGATGGTGGCGAGAAGCAGCGGCGCACCGATGCCGAGCGCCGCCATCGCCCTCTGGGCGCCCTCGAAATGCGTCGCGAGCTGCAGGCCCTCATGGAGGAAGATCAGGGATAGAAGTAGCCGGCCCGCAAGCAGCGTCACGTCCTTAGCATGAAACTTCTCGGCGAATTCGGTCGGTGTCATCGGTCGGCTCCAGTGTTCTGAAAAGCGGTTCGCCCAGGTCGAACGCATGCAAGGGCTTGATGTCGAAGGGGTCGGAGCCGGCGCGGGGAAAGACAGGCGCCGGCTCCTATTTTCGGGCGCGCTTGCCGCGGCGCGCCCGAAAAATTCACTTCGTCACCTTGGTGGCGATTGCCTGCTGCAGGTCCGAAAGCTCCTCGCAGCCCGCCGGGCAAAGCTTTTGCAGCGAAGCGAGCTGCTCCTTGGCCTTGGCCATGTCGCCGGTCTCGACATAGAGCTCGCCCAGATATTCATGCG
>NZ_JANINM010000406.1 GCF_024509055.1 Mesorhizobium sp.
GCTTTGCGCCTATATGCGGTTTACGCCGCGCCCAAGCTTGATTACAGCTATGCGGACGATTCAACGGAACCCGACCATCACATGGCCGACGACCACATCCGCTACGACATTCTGGCCCAGGAGGCCCTGCGCGGCGTCATGCGCAAGGTCCTGGCCGAAGTCGCGCGCACCGGCCTTCCCGGCAACCATCATTTCTTCATCACCTTCCTGACCGGCGCGCCGGGCGTGCGCATTTCCTCGCGGCTCCGCGAGCGCTATCCGGAGCAGATGACCATCGTCATCCAGTTCCAGTATTGGGACCTCAAGGTGACCGATACCGGTTTCGAGGTCGGACTTTCTTTCTCCGACGTGCCGGAAAAGCTCGAGATCCCCTTCTCGGCCGTGCGCGGCTTCTACGACCCGTCTGTCAATTTCGAGCTCGAATTCGACGTCAAGTCGGAGGGTGTTTCGGAAGACGCGCCCGCGCCCGCCCCCGAACCGATCGCCGTCGTGGCCGAAAAGAAGCCTGAGACCAAGAAAAAGGCCGTCGAAGCTGAGAAGAAGCCAGCGGTCGCCGACACCGGTGGCAAGGGCGCCGACGTGGTTTCGCTCGACGCCTTCCGCAAGAAGTAAAGCGGGCGGGTCGCGAAATGGGCGAGGTCGTCAATCTCCGCCAGGCCCGCAAGCAGAAAGCGCGCAGCGACAAGGAGCGCCTGGCCAGCGAGAACCGGGCACTGCACGGCCGCTCGAAAGCCGAGCGCGAACGTGACCGGCTGACCGCGGACAGGACTGAAAAATTCATTGCCGGCCATCGCCGCGAACACCCTGGCGACCCGGACGCATAGGACGAGGCAAAGTGGCCACGGTCGAAAAGCGTTCCGTGACGATCCGTGGTCACCGCACCAGCTTCTCCCTGGAGCAGCCCTTCTACGACGATCTCGTAGCCATCGCGACCGAGCGCTCGCTCTCGCTGGCTGCCCTTGTCGCCGAGATCGACGAGACGCGCCCCCGCGACGCTAACCTCTCATCCGCTCTGAGGCTCCACGTGCTGGCCTGGGCCAAGCGCGGCGCGAGCCGTCCTGACTAGAGCATGATGCCGAAAAGTGTGAGGCGCTTTTCGGGCGACTTCATGCTCTATATCTTTGATTTAGAGCCGGATTCAGATTTCAGCTCGAACAGACCTGAAATCATCCGGCTCTAGACCGGATCGTTGGCGCTTTGTCGCGCCTTCCGCCCATTGCCGAAGCTGAGCAGAGCCGAACGGTCGCGCTCCTCGGCCAGCTTCTTCGAGCGCACCCGCATCAAATCCTTCCAGCCGACATAGCCGACCAGCCGGGCGTCCTCCCGCGATACGACCGGCAGATGCGAGACATTGGCGAGCAGCAGCTTGTCGGAGAGCCCCTCCAGGTACTCGTCGGGATAGGCGAGCGTGACCTTGCCCCCGGCGAGCAGCTCTCCCAGCGTCGCCTTGCGGTGCACTCCGGCGCGGCGCCAGCGCAGGATCGCCGGCGGGTCGATGACGCCGAGCACATGCCCTTCGTCGTTGACCACGGGGAAGCTCGGATGCCGCGTGTCCGGTGCGGTCAGGAAGGCGGCCGCGCCATGCAGCGTCATCGCCGCCGGAACGCTCTCGACCTTGGTCGTCATCACCTCGCGCACCCTGGTCAGAGCGAAAGGGTCGACGCGGTATTCGCGGACGAGGTGGTGGCCGCGACGCGCCACCTTCTCGGTCAGGATCGAGCGCTTCATCAACAGCACGGTGACGGCATGCGCGGCGGCGCAGGCCGCGATCAGCGGCACCAGCATGTGTGTGTTGCCGGTAAGCTCGACCGCGAAGAAGGTCGCGGTAAGCGGCGCGCGCATCGTGCCGCCCATGGTCGCTGCCATTGCGAGCAGCGGCCAGAACCCCGGGGTCGCCTCCGGCAGGAGGCCCGAGAGCACGGCTCCCATCGCCCCGCCCATGATCAGCAGCGGGGCCAGCACGCCGCCCGAGGTTCCGGAACCAAGCGCGACCGACCAGATGACCGCCTTCACCACCAGGAGCATAAGCGCGGCGCCGGCGATGACCCGGCCATCCAGCATATTGGCGATGTTGTCGTACCCGACGCCCAGCGCCTGTGGTTCGATCAGGCCGCCGAGGCCAACCACCAGGCCGCCGATCATCGGCCACCACATCCAATGGATAGGCAGCTTCTGGAACGCGTCCTCGCAGGCATAGACCATCTGCGTGAGCAGACCTGAAAGAAGGCCGGCGGCGATGCCGACCAGCACCCAGCCGCCCAAGCCGGCAATCGAAGGCTCCATGCTGCCGGTGAACGGGAAGATCGGGCCGGGCAGATGCAGCAGGGTTCGCTCGACCTCTGCGACGATGGCCGCCACGGCAACCGGGATGAAGCTGCGCGGCGTCCATTCGAACAGCAGCAGTTCGACGGCGAGCATGATGGCCGCGATCGGCGTACCGAAGACGGTCGTCATGCCGGCAGCCGCGCCCGCCACCAGCAAGGTCTTGCGCTCATTGTCGCTGACCGGCAGCATCTGCGCGATCAGCGAGCCGATCGCGCCGCCGGTCATGATGATCGGACCCTCGGCGCCGAACGGCCCGCCCGAACCGATCGAGATCGCCGAAGACAGCGGCTTGAGCACCGCGACCTTGGCGTCCAACCGAGAGCGGCCGAGCAGGATGGCTTCGATCGCCTCTGGAATGCCGTGGCCGCGGATCTTCTCGCTGCCGAAGCGCGCCATCAATCCGATGATCAGGGCGCCGACCACCGGCACGATCACCGCGGCATAACCTAGGGGCGTGTCCTCCAGCTTCAGATCCGCCAGCGTGAACTGGCCGAAATAGGCGATGTTGGTGGCCAGCCGGATGAGCTTCAGAAGCACGATACCGGCAAACAGCCCGGCGGTTGCCACCACGACGGCAATGGCCGCGATGAACAACACCCGCGGATCGGTGGTGAAGTCGCGAAGGTGGCCGTTTCCGGCGTGAGCGGATTTCATGGAAGAGTCCTGGACTTTCTGGCGGCGCATCTGCCGTCCGGTTTTTCGGATGGCTTCATATCGTAACACGATATAAATCATCAAGACCGTTCTCGATGCCTGCCCCGCGTCATTTTGGATAGGGATCGCGACGGCTGTTGAGCTTTCGCCCGAAAGGACCATAAGTCGGAAGATGACGCCCTCGCACAAACCACGTCCCGCCATCAGCCAGGCCGACTATCAGCGCCTGTCGGAGTTCCGCTACCTGATCCGCCGCTTTCTCGAATTCAGCCAAGTCCAGGCGAATGAAGCCGGCCTGACGCCGCGCCAGCATCAGGCGCTGCTTGCCATCAAGGGTTTTCCGGGCGGCGGGCCGGTGGCGGTCGGCGATCTGGCGGAGCGGCTACGCATCCGCCATCACAGCGCCGTCGAACTCGTCAACCGGCTGGTCGAGGCTGGACTGGTCACGCGCGATCAGGACAAGGCCGACCACCGCCGCGTGCTGCTGCAACTCACTCCACTCGCCGACGACCACCTCGCCGAATTGTCGGCGGCGCATCTCGATGAGCTTTCGCGTATCGAGCCCACGCTGCGGCGTCTGCTGTTTCGCTCCGAGCTGTCCTGAACATCCGGCCGTGCGTCAGCCGCCGTCGAGCGACTTCAACAGATTGTCGATCGTGAATGGGTTGGCCTTGGGCTTGGGTGGCGGCGCATTGTCGTTGGCGGGCGGCAATGGCACGCGATCGATCTTCGGCTCGGCCGCCTTGCGCTCGGCCTCGAGCCTCGCCTGTTCCGCCTTCTTCCGATCCGCTTCGGCCTGCGCCTTGGCTGCTTCATCGGCCGCCTGCTGCTCCTTGGCCTTCGCGTCTGCGTCTGCCTTGGCGCGCGCGTCGGCATCGGCCTGAGCCTTGGCATCAGCCTCCGCCTTGGCCTTCGCTTCGGCTTCAGCCTGTGCTTCCGCGTCGGCTTTCGCTTTCGCCTCAGCCTCGGCCTTCTGCCGCGCCTCCTCTTCCTGCCGGCGTAGCTCCTCTGCCGCCTGGTCGCGCGCTGTCTGCAGCGCCGCATAGTAGCGCACCTCGCGCCGCAGCCGCTGCTTCTCGAGCAGCGCCGCCTGCATCGCCTCGACCCGTTGCTGCTCCTTCTCCAGCGCGCGCTGCGTCAGGAACTGCGCCAGGGGCTCGCTGTCGAAGCGAGGCGCGGCCGCACCCAACGGTCCGGCCAGCGTGAAGTTGACGGCCGGTTCTGAACCGACGAGCGCCTCGTCACCGGGATGATAGGTGATCGCGCCTTTGGCGGTCACCGTTTGGGCGCCAAGGTCGGCCGTGACATCGGCGGAAAGCGTCGCCGCCGGATTGTCGAGGCTGATCGGCGGCGCCCGCAGTGTGCCGTTTGCAACGGTGAAGGCGATATCTGCATCGCCGGCCTTGAAACTGCCCTCCCCGGCAAGCTGCGGCGCGAAATCCGCGGTCTTGGCCGCGTCGATATCGCGTCCGATGGCATCGGCCTTGGCGATGATGGCAGCAAAGGCATCGGGGTTGACGCCGGCTATGCTCAATTCCTTCAGCGCCGCGGTGCCCGAACCGGACAGCGCCGCAATCATCGCATCGACGGACTTGCCGCTGGTCGAGAGCGCGACTGAGACATCACCGGTGCCGCTGACGCCGGCCGCCGGCAGGAGTGCCGGCAGATCCCCGCCAGCCAGTTTCATCTGACCTGTAAACAGGCCGGTTCCGTCCGTGTTCTTGAGTTCGAAAAGCCCGGTCAGTTGCCCGCCGAACAGCTTGGCCTTGAGGTCCGCGACATGGATGCCTTCACGGTCGAGCTTCAGCGTCAGGGCCGCATCATGCGCCGTGGCGAACGGCCCGGCGGCAAGCGCCGCCGTGTTGAGATCGAGATCGGCGTTGAATGGCAGGGTCGACTTCTGGCTGAACGGAGCCGTGGGCCAGCCGCCGCCCTTGCCGGCAAGGAAGGACTGGTCGCCGAACAGCGAGACCGCCAGCGGATCGAGGTCCAGCTGGTCGAGCGCAAGCGCCCCTGCAATATGCGGCAGGCCGTCCTTGATATCGACATTGACGTCACCGGAGACGGCCGCCTTGTCGATGGCGCCGCTGAGGCTGCTCAGGACGAGCAATCCGTTGCCGAAATCGGCGTCGGCCGTCAGCGATGTCGGGGTGCCGGTTCCCATGCCGGGCAGGCCCACCCCGGTCGTCATCAACCATGGCTCGATATCGGCGGCCTCGAGGTTGACCTTGCCCTTCGCCGTGGCGCCTTGCGGCGTGCTGGCGACCGTTCCGTCAAAGCCAGCCTTGAACTCATCGGCCGTCAGATTGAAATTCGTCGCCAGACCGCCGCCCAATGTGCCCTTGGCCGAGACATCGGTGGTCGCCTCGCCCAGCATGCCGAGCGGCAGGGCGGGCAAGCCATAGAGCGCAAGCAGCGCCGCGGCATCCTTGTTCCTGGCATTGAAGGTGAGCGACACCGGCGCGTCGAGCAGCCGGTCCGCGCTCCCCCTGCCGGAGAGCGACGCGGAAAAGGCCGAGCCACCAGCCTTGCCTTGCGCGGAGAGCGCGAGCCCCGTGGTGCCGTCGCCATTGTCGGCGGCACTCGTCAGGAAATCGATGCGGGCATCCTGGAAGAGTTCCGGATAGGCCGCGACCCTGGCAGCCAGCCCCTTCAGCACCTCATTGCCGGGATAATGCTGCGCCGCCACGTCGATCAGCGGCTTGAGGTCCACCGCCACCACCGACGCGTCGAGCTTGCCGGTCGGGCTTTCCGGAAAATCCTTGATCCGGCCGGTGGCGCTGATCGATGCGCCGGCCAGTCCGCCGATCGACAGCCGGTCGATCTCAAGCAGGCCCTGGCGCAGCCGAAGTGCTGTGTCCACGGTGTCGGCGGTCAGCCCGCCGGCGCTGACAGGACCGGCCCTGATCTGGAAATCGAGGTCGCGGTCGGAGAAGCGATTGGCGCCCTTGTCGCTGACGAAGATCGAGGCGAAGGCGGCGAGCCCATCGACGTCGAGGTCACCGCCCTCAAGCCGCATCAGCACCGACGGCCTCGCGCCATCGGGCTGACTGGAATCGATGCTGCCCGAAAACTTCGCCTTACCCAGAATCAGCTCGAGGTCGCTGAAGGATTGGCGGTTGTCGCTAAGGTCGACCTTGGCTTTGAAGCCGGCAGCCGGCAGCCGGCGGATCGCCTCGTCGACATCCTTCGACAGCCACGCGGCGAAGCCCGAGGGCTGCCCGACGGCAAGCAGCAGCGAGCCCGTGAAGCCGAACCGGTCCTGGACGCGGAGCATGCCGTCCGCCTCGAGCGTCGCGCGGCCCGGCAGCGTCGCGGCGAGCGACTTGACCGACCAGCCGCCTTCCACCGGCTCGGCCGAAAGGCGCACGTCGCGAATTGTGGTGTCGCCGGCCACGACCGCCGGCAGCTTGACTTCCAGCGTGCCCGGTATCGTCGGCTTCGGCATGTGCAGCAGCGTCTGCTCGAACGCCGCGATGCGCTGGTCGAGCGTCAGCCCGCCTCCCGTGGCCCCGCCAACGGCCTCGTCGAACTGAACCTGTGCGCCGCTGGCCTCGACGGAGAAATGCGGCTTGACGCCGAGATCGACCGAAGCCTTGCCGTCGGCTGTATAGGGATTGTCGAGCGGCCCTGTTTCGAAGCGGAATTCATCGACGCCAAGCTTCTGGTGGTCGAGAGCGAACTTGCCGTTGAGCCGGAAGCCGGGATCGGGCTTGCCGGCGCTGACCTTCACCGGCTCGCCGTCGGTGCCGCGCAGTTCGACCGAATTCCGGTCGGCGCCATTGTTGTCGGAACCTGTAATCTTGAACTGGCCCGAATAGACCGCCGCGCCCTTGACGATACCGGCGTTGCCATCCGTCTCGACAACCAGCGGATAGGCATCCGGATCGGCCTTCAGCCGAAGCCGCATCTGGCCGTCCGCCTCAACCTTGCCGGTTGATGCGGAGACCGCCGTGCGCATGCCGTCGAAGCGCAGCGTGCCGTCCATCCGCCACGGACCGGCGAGCGACTTTGCCGAAATTGTCGAATTGATCTCCGAGATCACGTGGCTGCGCCCGCCCGCGGCATGGCGCAATTCGATCTGCCCTTCGGTGACGGTCAGCTTCTCGATCGCGATCTGGCCCGGATTGAAGGGTGTCGACGGCCGGATGGCCCAGTCGACCGTGCCATCCCCGGCGACGTCGATGGTGGCTTTGGGGTGCACGAGGCGCATGTCGAAGATCAGCACCTCGCCGCGCAGGAACGGTGCAAGCTCGGCGTCCATCGAGAACGTCTCGACCGTCATTGCGGGACGGCCGCTCGGACCACCGGCGACTTCGACATTCGAAAACGTCACCGACGGGAACGGCAAAAGGCGCGCGGTCGCATCGCCTTTCACCGTCACCTTGCGGCCGAGTATGGCGCTCGCCTCGCGCTCGAAATCGGCGCGATAGCCTGTCCAGTCGATGAAATACGGCACCACCAGCGCCGCGCACAGCACCAGCACGAACAGGCCACCGAAGATCACGAACAGGCGTGCGAGCATCTGCTCCCCGGGTTGAAAGTCAGCCGCACTCTACCCGCATCCGCGTGTCGATAAAGAGGCAATTCGGTTGTGTTGGCGCCTAATCCCGCGTTGCATCGGCTGTTGCATGACGGCGCGCGGTCGCGATATCTTCTTGAAAGATATTTCTGCCCTCAAGCGGTCATGTCCTTGGCCGCATCCCTCTGAACCGATTGTGGAACGCGGAGCATGCCGATGTCAGGCAAGAACTGGGACAGGGTGCCGATCGATGCGCAGAGCGTCGACGCTCCGCTCTCCTCGTCGGCAATCTTCCTAGTCGTCACGGTGGGCGCCGACAAGGCCGCCCTTTCCAAGGTGGCCTCGGTGCTCGGCGCGCTTGACGATCTCGTCAAGAATGTCGGCTTTCGCGACCTTTCCGGCCGCCTGTCCTGCATTGCCGGGATCGGCTCCGATCTCTGGAACCGGCTGTCGCCGAACCGCCGGCCGGGCGAACTGAAGCCGTTTGCGCCGATCAAGGGACCGGTCCATTCGGCGCCGTCCACGTCGGGCGATCTGCTGTTTCACATCCGCGCCGAACGCCCCGACATGTGCTTCGAGCTGGAGCGCATCCTGCTGGACGGCCTGGGCGACAGCGTGACCGTCGTCGACGAGGTTTCTGGTTTTCGCTACTTCGACGCGCGCGACCTGCTTGGCTTCGTCGACGGCACCGCCAACCCTACCGGCCTCGACCTCCCCGCCTCGGCCCTTGTCGGCGACGAGGATGCCGAGTTCACCGGCGGCAGCTATGTCGTCGTCCAGAAATACCTGCACGACATGGCCGCGTGGGGGAAAACGCCGACGCATGTCCAGGAAGAGATCATCGGCCGCACCAAGATCGACAACATCGAGATCGATGACGACGACAAGCCGCGCAAATCGCACAAGTCGCTCAACACCATCCAGGACGACGCCGGCAACGAATACGATATCCTGCGCGACAATATGCCGTTCGGCCGGCCCGGACAGAACGAGTTCGGCACCTATTTCATCGGTTACACGCGCTATCTCTGGGTGATCGAGAAAATGCTGCAGCGCATGTATGTCGGCGAGCCGCCGGGCGCCTACGACCGGCTGCTCGATTTCTCGACGCCGCATACCGGTGTCACCTTCTTCGCGCCGACCCGCCCGACGCTGCAGAAGCTTGTCGCGGACGCGGCGGACTAGGGCATCGAAGCCAAGGCGTTGCCCGCGTCAGGAGTTCAGCGGGCGTCGCGCTTTGCCTGCGCCACCTTGCCGGCCTTGCGCTGGCGGCCAAGCTCCATCGGCCGGACCAGGTTCTGCGCCCTCTTGTTCGCGAGCGCCCGCATGCCCTTGTGCGCGGTGCGCGAATTGAAGGCCGGGCCATCCGCCGACGCGCCCTCCTTCATCTCCAATGCCTTGCGAGCGTTCTCGATCAACGAAAGACTGGCCGCCAGTTGCTTGCGCCGCTCGGCCTCGCCGTTCAACCGGCGCATCGCCATGGACAGCACGGCGAGCTTCGTCTGCGACCCGGCGTCGGCCTTGGACGGGGTCGCCCCTTTCGGCGCGCCCTTGCCGCGGATTTCCCGGCGGCGCCGATGCGCTTCGGTCTGCGCCTTGTCGCGCCGCTCCCGCAGCAGCTTGACCAGGCCGGCAAGGTCGATGTCGGAAAGTTCCTGCACGGCGGGATGGTGTGACTTCTGCACCAGATCATGTTCGTCGGCGCTCAGCGCCCGCGCCTCTTCCCTGCGTGAAATCGCCATGGCAATGCTCCTCCTCTTTAACGCTTGCGCGTCATGCCAAGGCTCATCCCAAAATCATGACCGGTCAAGTAGGCCGCTCCACCGCAGGTTGAGCGGATTCGTCAATCGGCCGCCGGCAAGATCTTGCCGGGGTTCATGATGTTCAGCGGGTCGAGCGCCTGCTTGATCGTACGCATGATGTCGACGCCGTGGCCGAGTTCGTGGCGCAGGAAACCTACCTTGCCCTGGCCGATGCCGTGCTCTCCGGTGCACGTTCCTTCCATGGCGATGGCGCGCATGTTCAGCCTGGAAACGAACTTCTCCGCAAGCGCGATCTCCTGAGGGTTGTCGACATCCATCAGCACCAGCACATGGAAATTGCCGTCGCCGGCATGACCGACGATCGGCGCGATCAGCCCCATTTCGGCGATGTCGGCCTCGGTTTCGGCGACGCATTCGGCAAGCCGCGAGATCGGCACGCAGACATCGGTCGACAGCCCCTTGGCGCCCGGCCGCAGCGTCAACGACGACCAGTAGGCATCATGCCGGGCCTTCCAGAGTTTCGTCCGTTCCTCGGCGACGCTGGTCCACAGGAACGGTCCCCCGCCCTGCTCTTCGGCAATCATGCCGAACGTCTCTGCCTGTTCGGCGACGCCCGCGTCGCTGCCATGGAATTCGACGAACAGGCATGGGCCTTCGGGATAGTCGAGCTTCGAATAATTCTTCATCGCCCGCATCTGCAACGCGTTGACCAGCTCGATGCGCGCCACCGGAATGCCCATCTGGATCGTCGCGATCACAGCGTTGCAGGCGGCCTCCAGGCTGGGAAACGGGCAGACGCCGCCGGAGATCGCCTGGGGAATGCCCTGCAGCCTGAGCGTTAGCGACGTGATGATGCCGAGCGTGCCTTCCGAGCCCACCAGCAGCCGGGTCAGGTCGTAGCCGGCCGAGCTCTTCTTCGCCCGCTTGCCGGTCGTCACCGTCTCGCCGTCGGCCATGACGGCCGTCAGCGACAGCACGTTCTCGCGCATCGTGCCGTAGCGCACCGCGTTGGTGCCCGAGGCGCGCGTCGCCGCCATGCCGCCAAGCGAAGCATTGGCGCCTGGATCGATCGGGAAGAACAGGCCTGTATCGCGCAAATGCCGGTTGAGGTCCTCGCGCGTCACGCCCGGCTCGACCGTGCAGTCGAGGTCCTGCGGATTGACGGCGAGGATCCGGTTCATCCGCGACGTGTCGATCGAGATGCCGCCGCCCGGCGCATTGGTGTGGCCCTCGAGCGACGAGCCGACGCCGAAGGCGATCACCGGCACACGGTGAGCCGCGCAGGCGCGCACGATCTCCTGCACTTCGGCCGTCGTCTCGGCGAAGACGACGCCGTCCGGCGCCTGCGTCGGGATATAGGTCGTGGTATGCGCATGCTGGCCTCGGATCGCCGCGCCGGTCTGCAAGCGCTCGCCGAACCGCTGCTTCAGGATACCGAGCACCGCTGCGATGCCCTCCTCGTTGCGCTCGACGGTGTTGAGGTCGCTCAGAGCCATGAATTCCTCCGCGAATGGACCAGCGGCCGCCCTTGCCATGCAGCTATGGATGATGCCTAAAGCAACTCCAGGAAAAGTGTGAAGCGGTTTTCCGTCCGGAATTGCGCCAGAACAAAGAACTCCACCAGCCACACCCTGTCCAGCGACATCGAGGAAAACCAGATGACGATCCCCGCACCGATCATTCACGGCCCAATGGCGATCGAGAAGGAGTGGATCGACTATAACGGCCATCTCAACATGGCCTATTACAACGTGCTGTTCGACCGCGGCTCGGACGAGGCGTTCGAATTGATGGGCATGGGCCCGAGCTACGCCAAAGACCGCCGCCTCACCATCTACACGGCCGAGGTCCACGTTTGTTACGTGCAGGAGCTTCACCTCGACCACAAAGTGAACGTGTCGTTCCAGCTCATCGACCACGACGAGAAGCGCCTGCGCGCCTATCAGGAAATCCGCCATGTCGATGGCTGGCTCGCCGCCACGTCGGAGCAGCTTGCACTGCATGTCGACATGACCGGACCGAAGGTCGCGCCTTTCCCGGCCGACGTCATGGCCAAGGTGGAAGCCATGCGCGCCGCCCACGCGGCTCTGCCGATGCCGGAGCGCGCCGGCCGCTCGATCGGCATCAAACGCAGGAGCGCTTGAAGCCTCCGGACGCCCGCGTTAACCTTACCGAGGTTTTAACGTGAACAAGCCGATCGAGTCGTTGAACGACTCAGTGGCGCGTTCGAAAACCGCCGCACCGGGTTTTCGCGGAGCGGCCGGCGGGATGCGGTACGAGGACAGTGCATGAAAACCGACATCAAGGTCGAAGTGGATCGGTTGGCGGCCGATCCACGCATCACCGACTATGATTTCTGGCGATCGCTGAAGAACGTCAACAACGAGATCTTCCACATCGCCAACAACAATGAGCCGATCCCTTTCGACATGATCCGCTGGCGCGCCATCCTGAAGCAGGCGCGCATGAAGCGCGGCCATATCTGAGCCTTTTTCGCCCTTTTTCGCACTTCCAGGAAGAACTTGAAGCGTTTTCCTGTAAGCCCTAACGCCCTTTCAGAATGCCAAGCGGCGAGCGCGGCTCGACGGGCGACGACTGGGTGATGGCGGTGTTCGTCATCGCATAGGGGATGATCCGGTCGATCACCCGCTCGAGTTCGGCCACCGAGCCGACATGCGCCAGCGCGATGAAGCAGTCCTCGCCGGTCACCCGGTCGCATTGCGCGATTTCCGGCAGCTCGCGGATGATCTCCGCCACGATCGAAAGCTGCCCCGGCACCGGCCTGATCCTAAGCCACGCCGACAGTTTCAAGCCGAGCGCCGCCGGATTGATCCTGACCGTATAGGCCTCGATCACGCCGTTCTCCTGCAGCTTGCGGATGCGCTCAGCCACGCTCGGCGCTGACAGTCCGACGGCGCGCGCCAGTTCGGCCGTGCTGGTACGGGCATCCTTCTCCAGGAGCCTCAGGATCTTCAGGTCCGCGGCGTCGAGCTCCGCATTTTCATCTCGGAGGCGTTTCAAGATAAATACCTTTCTTTGGAAATAAATCAGTCAGATTGGCCATCGATAGTCCATATAAGGCGCAAAGTCTGCCTGCGATAATGAGCGCATGAACTCTGAAGCGCAAGTTCCAGCCGCCGATCGAGCCGCCAGCGAAGCCACCGCCGCCCGCTCCACTCTCGCCGGGGTGGCCAACGCTATTCCGCCGCATGCCTGGTTTTGCGTCAGCGCGGTGTTCCACTATCTCGGGCCGGCCTTCGCCGTGCTGCTTTTCGCGCAGGTGGGAGTGCTCGGCATGGCCTGGCTGCGCATCGCCACCGCCGCGCTGATCTTTGCCCCGCTCACCCGGCCCTGGCGGGTTCTGGCTCGCGCCGACCGGTCCACGCGCCTTTTGCTTCTTGCATTCGGGACCTGCCTCGCGGTGATGAACTGCTCCTTCTATCTGGCGCTCGACCGCCTGCCGATCTCGCTGGTCGCGGCAATCGAATTTGTCGGCACCATCGGCGTCGCGCTGGTCGGCCTGAGGAGCCGGCGCAATGTCGCCGCACTCGTCATTGCCGTCGCCGGCACGCTGCTGCTCATCGATGTCAAATGGTCGAGCGATCCGGCTGGCCTGTTCTGGGCTTTCTTGAATGGCGCGCTCTTTGTCGGCTACATCGTGCTTGGTCACCGCGTCGCCCGAACCGGCATCGGCATCGCCGGCCTGGGCACGGCCATGGCGATCGCGTTTCTCGTCGTGCTGCCCATCGGCTTCAGCGAAGCGATGCCCGCCTTCTCGGCGCCGCGGCTGCTGGCCGCCGCCATCGGAGTCGGCGTGTGCTCTTCCGTCATCCCTTACATCTGCGACCAGCTTGCCATGGCGCGGCTGCCGCGCGCGAGCTTCGCGCTGATGCTGTCGCTGCTGCCGCTGACCGCGACGCTGATCGGTATCGTCGTGCTACGCCAGGTGCCGGGCCTAACCGATTGCCTCGGCATCGCGCTGGTGATCGCCGGCGTGGCATCGCATAAGCCAGCGTCCACCTAGAATACGAAAACTAATAAGGGTCAACACCTTACAAGAAAGAGCAATAAGTTCCGTCACATTTTGAGCTGCGACAACAAAACTCAAGATTGAACCAACTCCGACTTTGCGCCGTTGTGGCGGCAATCACGGCTTGGAGTTGGACCATGGACAGCAAACGTACGAGAGAACCACCTGACGCCTGGCACATGACCGACGATCTTCATGTCGAGCATGGCAAGGGCGACCCTTTCGCGGCGGCGATTCGCGCCACACGCATGTCGATGCTGATCACCGACCCGCGCAAACCGGACAATCCGATCGTCTTCGTCAACGACTCGTTCCTGCGCCTGACCGGATATGGGCGGGAAGAAGTCATGGGCAAAAACTGCCGCTTTCTCCAGGGGCATGGCACTGACCCTGCCACCGTGGCTGAAGTTCGCGCAGCGGTCGCCGAGGGCAATGATGTCAGCATCGACATTCTGAACTACCGCAAGGACGGCTCCAGCTTCTGGAATGCGCTCTACATCAGTCCTGTCTACAACGACAAAGGTGATCTTTTGTTTTTCTTCGCATCGCAACTCGATGTTTCCGATCGCAAGCTTTCCGAACAGCAGATTGCAGCGGACAAGGAACGCGTCGAGCAGGCCGTCAAGGAACGTACCGGCGAGTTGCAGGCAGCCCTCGAGACGCAGACGGCCTTGCTGCACGAGGTGGATCATCGGGTGAAGAACAACCTGCAGATGATCTCGTCGCTGATCCTGATGCAAAGCAGGACGATCCAGGACGAGGGCGTGAAGCAGTCGTTGACTACCATGCTGGAGCGCATCGAGGCGCTGAGCACCATGCATCGCAGGCTTTACCAGTCGCAGGACGTCAGCAAATTCGATGTCTCGGATTTCGCCAGGGATCTCGTTTCCGACTTGCTGGCGGCATCGGGCCGGCCGCAGATCACGTCGAAACTCGAACTGGAACCGATCGTCGTCCCCGCGGAGAAGGCAACTCCGGTGGCGCTGATCGTCAATGAACTCGTCACCAACGCGCTCAAGCACGCCTTCAAGGACAATGCCGGCAGCATCGGCATCAAGATGACCCAACCGGATGGACATCTGATCCTGGAGGTTTCTGATGACGGCGTCGGCATCGACGGCAAAGCCACCGACGGAACTTTCGGCATGCGTTTGATCCGCCAGCTTGGCAGGCAGCTTCGCGCTGAAGTCGAGTGGCGAAGCGCCAGTCCCGGCACGCGTGTGATCGTCACAATGCCTAACGAAACAAAGCAAAAGAAGGACACGCCATGATCGAGCCGCTGAAAGTGCTGATCGTCGAGGACGAAGCTTTGCTGGCAATGGAGTTGGAGAGCCTGATAGAAGACGCGGGCCATCATGTCGTCGGCTGGGCAATGTCGTCCGACGAGGCGAAAAACCTGGTCGACACCAGCCAGGCAGACATCGCCTTTGTCGACGTGCACCTCGCGGATGGGCCAACTGGCGTGGACGTCGCGGAGCATGTTCGTCGGTCGGATCGACCGATGGTCGTCTTCATGACAGCCAATCCAAAGCGCATCCCCGACAACTTCGCCGGTGCGATTGGTGTCATCTCCAAGCCTTACACGATGAACGGTCTGATGTCGGCGCTTCGCTATCTCCAGGAAGGCGTTCGGCGCCCCCCGCCAGCCTCGGCACTGCCCGCTGGCTTCGCACTATCACCGGCATTTGCTAGCGCGTGGGCGCCTTCGGTGGCGTGAAGCCTACCCAAGCTTCTGCTTGAGGAACGCTATCGTCCGTCCCCAGGCCAGATCGGCTGCCTTCTTGTCGTAGCGCGCGGCCGAGGTGTCGTTGTTGAAGGCATGGTTGGCGCCGTCATAGACATCGATCGTGTACTCGACATGCGCGGCGTCGAGCGCCTTCTTGAACGCATCGATACCGGCATTGGTCCTGCTGTCGAGGCCGGCATAATGCAGGAGCAGCGCCGCCTTGATCTTCGGCACGTCCTCGGCCTTCGGCTGCATGCCGTAATAGGCAACGGCGGCGCTGAGCTCGGGCGAATTGACCGCCAGCATGTTCACCGTGCCGCCGCCCCAGCAGAACCCGACCGCGCCTACCTTGCCGTTGCCGTCCTTGTCGCCCTTGAGGTAGGCGACGGAGGCAACAGCGTTGGCGGCGACTTGCTTGGGATCGAGTGTCGCGAACAGTTCACGCACCTTGTCCTCATTGTCCGGGGTGCCGCCGAGCGGCGACATGAAATCGGGCGCCAGCGCAACGAAACCCTCCAGCGCCACGCGCCGCGTGACATCTCGGATATGCGGGCTGAGCCCTCTGTTTTCGTGAACCACGATGACGGTACCGAGCCTGCCCGATTGGTTCGCCGGCTTGACCAGGTAGCCCTTCATTTCACCGCCGCTGCCTGGATAGGTAATGTCCTCGCCCTTAACGCGCGGATCGTCCTCGGCGACGATCGCCGCCTGCGCCGGGTTCGCGGCCAGCATGGGCGCGATTGCCGCGGCTGCGGCTCCAGATCCGGCGAGCCTGGTCAATTGCTCCATGAAGCGGCGGCGGTCGAGCGTCAGATGCGTGTATTCGTCATAAGCGTCGATCATCGCCTGGGTGATGACGGGCTTGGTTTCGGTCATGGCTTTCCTCGACGTTGTCCGGACAGGATCGACGCGCAAGATAGGGTCGAAGCCCACAGGGTCCAGTCACGGAGCGGTGACGATTTGGTGCGCCAGGAAGGCGTCCTCCGCAACAGAATGGGTAGATGGCATGGCCATCACGATTTGGTCATTTCCGAAAGCCTTGATGATGCTGTCACATTAGGAAGGGAAGCTGCCAACATGGCTTAGCCATACCCAGATGACGCAGAGGAAAATGTCATGAACGTCCAGGACATCGTGAACACCGTCTCGCAACAGGCAGGGCTCGATCAACCCACCACTGAAAAGGTCGTCGGCACCATATTTTCCGTGCTTCAGCACGAAGCGGAAGGCACCAGCGTTTCGTCATTCTTCGCCCAGATCCCCGGCGCCGATGCGCTGGCCCAGCAGTATGACGTGATGGCTTCCGGCGCCGCGGCCAGTTCGGGTGGCGGCTTGCTATCGTCATTGCAGGGCGCGCTCGGCAGTGTGCTCGGTGAAAAGGCCGGCGCCCTGGTCAATGGCGTCGCCGCGCTCAAGGCCTCCGGCCTCGACATGGCGCAGATCCAGCAGGCCGGGGAGGTTCTGATCAAGCAGGCTCAAACTGCCGCCGGCCCCGACCTCACCAATCAGGTGCTCGGCCAGGTGCCCGGCCTGAAGAGCCATCTCGGCCTCTGAGGCTTTTCGGCCTGGAATTGCCAAAATCTGAAGTTGGAGCGGCCGGCCATCCATCGAACTGAGCCGCTCCGATCGCTGGTTTGACAGAAGCAAAAATATCGATATTTGGCATATTGCCGCAACATTTGTACACATTCCGGAAACCACGCCCGGAGCTGCCGGACGTCTGTTAATTGCAATTAACCATCCATTAGAAGTTGTACCCGATTGTAGCAGTTGAACTATTGGTATCCGCATTGGGGGCGGCTGCCCTATCATCTTCGTCAAACCCTCGCCCGGATACGGCATGTCGGTCGTTTGCCATAGCGTACGCCAGGCGACTGTTCGACGAGGGGAAGAAGCGGCGGCACCCCGAGATCGAAGAAAGCACCCCGCCCAATGATGCGCGTCATCTCCTGCGTGACAGTTGAGCACAATCTCTGGCTCGTGCTGGTCGCGGCGCTGGTCTGTGCCGCCGGGTCCTGGGCAACGATCAGGCTTTTCCTCCGCGCTCATGAAGCAACCGGCCTGCAGCAGATCGGCTGGCATTTCCTGACCGCTGTCTGCGCCGGATCGTCAATCTGGTGCACCCATTTCGTCGCCATGCTCGCCTATGAGCCAGGCGCCCCGATCGCCTTCGACCCGGTGCTGACGATTGCCTCGCTGTTCATCGCCATCGCCGGCACCGCCGCCGGCTTCATCGCCGCGACGGCGCATGCGCCGCGCCTTGCGCCCATCGTCGGAGGCGCCATCGTCGGCCTGGCGATTTCCGGCATGCACTACACCGGCATGGCTGCCTACCGCGTCGACGGCATCGTCGAATGGAACACCACCTATCTGGTCGCTTCCGTCGTCCTGTCGGTGGTCTTTGCCTGCGCCGCGCTGAGCGTCGCATTGAACGACCGGATAGCCGGCCGCAAATATCTGGGCGCGGCGATCCTGGTCGTCGCCATCGTCAGCCTGCACTTCACTGCCATGGCGGCGCTGCAGGTGACGCCGATGGTAACGCGCGGCGACTACACTGACCCGGCCGCCCTGCAGGCCATGGCGCTCGGTATCGCGCTTGCCGGCCTGATCGTGATCGGCACCGGCCTTGCCAGCTACCTGATCGATGATCGCTCACGCATGGAAGCCTTCGAGCGCCTGCATCACCTCGCGATGAATGACACCCTCACCGGTCTGCCGAACCGGACGAATTTCAACGAACATCTCGATCGCGAAATCACGCGCGCGAAAGAACTCGGCTGCCAGTTGGCGGTCATCGGCATCGACCTCGACCGCTTCAAGGAAATCAACGACATTTGGGGGCATAGCGCCGGCGACGAGGCACTAAAAGCGTTGGCCTCCAGGATGAGCGCGCTTCTCCAGGACGGAGAATTCATCGCGAGGCTGGGCGGCGACGAGTTCGCCGGCGTCAAGCGCATGAAGGGACAGTCGGACATTCTCGACTTCGTCTCGCGTCTGGAGACGGCGCTGTTCACGCCGATCAAGATCGCGGATGTCGAGACGACGACCGGCGCCAGCCTCGGCGTCGCCATCTATCCGAACGACGCTCAGAACCGTGAGACGATGGTCAACAACGCCGACCTGGCGATGTATCGCGCCAAAGCCAATGTGGCCCGCAGGGTCTGCTTCTACGAACAGGCCATGGACGAGGCCGTCCGCGCCAACCGTACCTTGGCCAACGACCTGCGCGACGCCGTCGAGAACGCTCAGCTCGACCTGCATTATCAGGTCCAGACTTCGGTCTCGACCGGCGACATCCGTGGCTACGAGGCGCTGCTGCGCTGGAAACACCCGACGCGCGGCAACATTTCCCCGGCTGAGTTCATCCCGCTCGCCGAGGAGAACGGCCTCATCCTGCCGCTCGGCGAATGGGTGCTGCGCACCGCCTGCGCCAAAGCCGCTTCATGGGATCGTCCCTATAAGATCGCGGTCAATCTTTCCCCCGTTCAGTTCGCCCATGCCGACCTGCCGAAACTCGTCCACGAAATTCTGCTCGTAACCGGCCTCAAGCCCAGCCGGCTCGAGTTGGAGATAACCGAATCCACCATCATTGCCGACAAGAACAGGACCTTGAACATCCTGCGGCGGATCAAGGCGCTGGGCGTCACCATCGCCATCGACGATTTCGGCACCGGCTATTCCTCGTTGGAGACGCTGCGGGCCTTCCCCTTCGACAAGATCAAGCTCGACCGCTCCTTCATGTCGGAGGTCGAGACCAGTCCGCAGGCGAAAGCCATCATCCGCGCCGTGCTGGCGCTCGGCCAGAGCCTCGCCATTCCGGTGCTCGCCGAAGGCGTCGAGACTCACAGCCAGCTGTCGATCCTGCGCGCCGAGGGCTGCAACGAGGCGCAAGGCTTCCTCCTCGGCCGTCCTGCCCCCTTCGGCGAGATCTTCGCGCTCAGCCAGCGCGAGGACGTTGCCGGCGCTGAGGACTATCGGCAGATCCGGCAGGCCGTCGCTTAGCTTCCGCCGCCGGCCCCCCGCATGCCGGGCGACGCCCGGCAGTGCAAAAATGGAACAAAACGTAGACGCTTCTGGCCTTTCGCTCCCGAATCACTACATTCGGGGGCAATGTCGGGCTTTTCCGAAGACATGCCTTTTTTCGATGAACCGAACGCGCGGCCCGCGGCCCCGTCCGGCATTGCCGCACGCGCCATGGCGGCCCGCAACGGCCAGAACAGCGCGCCTGACTATCTCAAGGGGCTGAACCCCGAGCAGCGGCTGGCGGTCGAAACCACGGAAGGCCCGGTTCTGGTGCTGGCCGGCGCCGGCACCGGCAAGACGCGCGTACTGACCACGCGCATTGCCCACATCCTCGCCACCGGCAGGGCTTTTCCATCGCAGATCCTCGCCGTCACCTTCACCAACAAGGCCGCGCGCGAGATGAAGCAGCGCATCGGCCATCTGATCGGCGAAGGCAATGTCGAGGGCATGCCCTGGCTCGGCACCTTCCACTCGATCGGCGTCAAGCTGCTTCGCAGGCACGCCGAGCTTGCCGGGTTGAAATCCGATTTCACCATTCTCGACACCGACGACGTGGTGCGGCTGATCAAGCAGCTGATCCAGGCCGAAGGCCTCGACGACAAGCGCTGGCCGGCCAAGACCTTCGCTCAGATGGTCGACAACTGGAAGAACAAGGGCCTCGGTCCCGACGAGATCGCGGAAGGCGACGCGCGCAGCTTCGCCAACGGCAAGGGTCGGCAGCTCTACAAGGCCTACCAGGAGCGGCTGCAGACGCTGAACGCCTGCGATTTCGGCGATCTGCTTTACCACCCGATCCGTATCTTCCGCGCCTATCCGGACGTGCTGAAGGAATACCACCGCAAGTTCAAATACA
>NZ_JANINM010000407.1 GCF_024509055.1 Mesorhizobium sp.
CATGTCGCCTTCGAGCAGACGATCGAACTGCCGGTCGCCTGGACCGACTGGGCCGGCCGTCGGCACGAGACGATCAAGGGACGGCCGGTGTCGATGCACGCGATGCGCGGCATCTCGGCCCATTCCAACGGCTTCCACACCTGCCGCGCCATCCATCTCCTGCAGGTGCTGCTGGGCACAGTGGACGTGCCCGGTGGTTTCCGCTTCAAGCCGCCCTACCCGCGCCAGGCGCCGCCCGGACCAAAGCCCGCCGGCAAGAATGTTCAGCCAATGACGCCGCTGGACGGCATGCCGCTCGGGTTCGTCTGCGGCCCCGACGACCTGCTGGTCGACGAGGCCGGCACGCCACTGCGCATCGACAAAGCCTATTCCTGGGAAGCGCCGTTGGCCGCGCACGGATTGATGCACAGCGTCATCCGCAACGCCTGGGCCGGCGATCCTTATCCGATCGACACGCTGATGATGTACATGTCGAACATGGCGTGGAATTCCTCGATGAACACGGTCGAGACGCTTCGCATGCTCACCGACGAGGACGAGGCGGGCGCCTACAAGATCCCCTTCATCATCTACTCCGACGCCTATTATTCCGAAACGGTACCGTTCGCCGACCTTGTGCTGCCCGACACCACCTATCTCGAGCGGCACGACTGCATCAGCCTGCTCGACCGACCGATCAGCCACGCGGACGGACCGGGCGACGCCATCCGCCATCCGGTGGTGCAGCCGGATCGCGACGTGCGGCCGTTCCAGTCGGTGCTGATCGAACTCGGCGCGCGTCTCGGCCTGCCCGGCTTCGTCAATGAGGACGGCTCGGCGAAATACCGCGACTATGCCGATTACATCGTCAACCACGAGCGCACGCCAGGGATCGGCCCGCTCGCCGGCTGGCGCGGTGGCAATGGCGGCGCGATCGGCAAGGGCGACGTCAACCCGGACCAGCTGCAACGCTATGTCGACAATGGCGGCTTCTGGCACCACACGTTCGCCGACGACCAGCGCTACTACAAGATGGCGAACCGCGCCTATCTCGACTTCGCGGTGCAGATGGGCTTCGTTCCGAAGGCGGATCCGATCGTCTTCCAGCTCTATTCCGAGCCGATACAGCGCTTCCGGCTCGCTGCGCGCGGACATGGAAAGGCGCAGCCGCCGGACGCCGAGCGCGGCCGCATCGAAGCCTATATGGACCCTCTGCCCTTCTGGTACGCGCCGCTTGAGGAAGAGACTGTCGACCTTGAGAAGTACCCGCTGCATGCGCTGACCCAGCGGCCGATGCACATGTACCATTCCTGGGGCTCGCAGAATGCGTGGCTGAGGCAGATCACCAGCCAGAACCGGCTCTTTGTCCATCGCGAAACGGCCACCAAGCTAGGCCTTGCCGACGACGACTGGGTGTGGATCGAAAGCATCAACGGCCGCGTGAAGGGTCAGATCAAGCTGGTCGACGGCGTGAATCCCGACACGGTTTGGACCTGGAACGCAATCGGCAAGCGGCGCGGCAGTTGGGGGCTAAAGGACGACGCCGCGGAAAGCAATCGCGGCTTCCTGCTCAACCACATCATCGGCGACCAGACGGCGACTGGTGCCAATGGCAGGCGCTACTCCAATTCCGACCCGGTCACCGGCCAGGCGGCTTGGTTCGACCTCAGGGTGCGCATCGTGAAATGCGCGCCGGAAGAAGCCGGCTTCACCGAACCGCAATTCGAGCGCTTCCACCAGCCGCCGCATTTCCAGCCTTCGCCCGAAGTGCTGCGCTTCGGCGCCGAATTCCGCATCAAGAGGGAAGCCGCCGAATGACCTGCCTTCCCGCCCAAACCGAGAAGAAGCTCGGCCTGGTCATCGACCTCGACACCTGCGTCGGCTGCCAGGCCTGCGTCACCGCCTGCAAGGAATGGAACACCGGCGGCCATATGGCGCCGCTGACCGACATCGACCCTTATGGCGGCCATGTCGACGGCGTCTGGTTCAACCGCGTTCACAGCTACGAACATACGACGGAGATGGGCGGCCGCACGGTGAACTTCCCGCGCTCCTGCCTGCATTGCGAGACGCCGGCCTGCGTCACAGTCTGCCCGACCGGCGCCTCCTACAAACGCGCCTCGGACGGCATCGTCCTGGTCGACGAGAGCAAGTGCATTGGCTGCAAGCTGTGCAGCTGGGCCTGCCCTTACGGCGCGCGCGAGTTCGACACCGATGTGGGCGTGATGAAGAAATGCACGCTTTGCGTCGACCGCATCTATAACGACAATCTGGCGGCCGAAGACCGCGTGCCGGCCTGCGTGGCCGCCTGCCCGACCAGCGCCCGGCATTTCGGCGATCTCGGGGATCCGGCCTCGGCGATCTCGCAGCTCGTGGCGGAGCGCGGCGGCGTCGACCTGATGCCGGAGCTTGGCTACAAGCCGACCAACAAATACCTGCCGCCGCGCGCGCGCACCGAATGCGCCGCCAAGGTCGACGCGCCTGCGCTGGAGCCGATCCGGGCCGAAGGCGGGTTCCTCGGCTGGATCGACCGCATGCTTTCGAACTGACATCCATGCATCCCGCTTTTTCCGTTGTCTTCTTCACCACCGCGACCGGCGCCGGCTACGGCCTGCTGGCGCTGCTCGGCGTGCTTGGCGGGTTTGGACTCATCCGCCCGGACCTCTGGCTTGGGCTGATCGGCATGGTGCTGGCGCTCGGCCTGGTCGCCGCCGGCCTGCTCTCCTCGACCGGTCATCTCGGCCGCCCCGAGCGCGCCTGGCGCGCTTTCTCGCAATGGCGCAGTTCCTGGCTGTCGCGCGAGGGCGTGGCCTCGGTCGCGACCTTCGTGCCGGCCGCGCTCTTCGGCATCGGCTGGGTGTTTCTCGGCCGCACCGGCGGCTGGGTGGGCGTTGCCGGGCTGCTCGCGGCAATCGGCGCGGTGGCGACGGTCTGCACGACGGGGATGATCTATGCCTCGCTGAAGCCGATCGCGCAGTGGCACAGCCGCTTTACTTTGCCGGCCTATCTCATCTTCTCGGCCATGACGGGCGGCGTGCTGCTCAACGCCTTGCTCCAAGGCTTCGGCGTTGGAATGACGGCGGTGCTTGCCGGCGCGCTGCTTGCCACGCTTGCCGGCTGGGGCTGGAAGCTCGCCACCTGGCGCTACAACGACCGGCTGGCAATCCCGACCACCGCCAACACCGCGACCGGCCTTGCCGGCGGCACCGTGCGGTCGATCGAATGGCCGCATACGGAAGAGAACTACCTGCTGAAGGAAATGGGGTTCCGCATCGCGCGCAAGCACAGCGCGAAGCTGCGGCGGATCACGCAGGCCCTGGCCTTTGCCGTGCCCATTGTCCTGCTGGCGATCGTGTTCTTCCTGCCATGGCCCTTTGGCGCCATTGTGTCCGTATTCGCAGCCGTCGCGCAGCTTACCGGCATGCTGGTCGAGCGCTGGCTGTTCTTCGCCGAGGCGAAGCACACCGTCACGCTCTATTACGGCCGGGAGTAGTACTCCTTGCGCATGTCGTAATCCCAAAACCGCTGCGCATTTTTGGGCGACACGCGTTAGCCCGGCCGCAGCATCGAGCCGGAGATGGCGAAGATGCGCTCGGCGCCCAGCATATAGGCGACAAGCGTCTCAAGCCGGAACAGGCCGGCATAGGCGCGGTCGAGCACGTTGAGCGAGCCTGTATAGGCGCCGAAGGCGGGCATGATCATGCGGCCGCCATCGCCGGCGAAGCAGCGCCGCCGGACCGAACGGCCGCGCTGGACGATGCGGGCACAAGGGTGAAGGTGGCCCGATATCTCGCCTTCGACCCGCAGCTTCGACGGCTCGTGGCGGAAGAGCAGTGAGCCTATGGCCAGTTCCTGCACCGTCTCGCCGGGCAGATCGGCGGGCGCCTCGGGATCGTGGTTCCCGGCGACCCAGAACCAGTCGCGACCGGCCATCATCGCTTCCAGCCTTTCGCGGAAGCTTTGATGCATACGCCCGGCGCCGCCGCCATCGTGGAAGGAATCGCCGAGGCTGACAACGATCCGCGGCTGGTAGTCGGCGATCACGGTTTGCAGACGCAACAGAGTTGCCCCGGTGTCGTAGGGCGGGATCAACGCGCCGCGCCTGGCGAAAGACGAGCCTTTTTCGAGATGCAGGTCCGAGACCGCGAGCAAGTGAAGGTCAGGGAAATAGAGCACGCCACGGCGGTCGCAGATCGCGCGCTCGCCGGCGATGCCGACAAGATCTGCCTCGGCGATCAGCGTTGCGCGCGACAGCGAAAAATTCATCCCCGCTCGGTTTCCTTGCTACTGGCCTCGACCCATCGCCTCTTCGACCAGGTCCGCGGCCTCCATCAAAAGCGTGTCGTTGGCGCCGCCATTGACCGATTCCTTGCCGATCTCCAGCATCACCGGCACCGCCAGCGGCGAGATCTGGTCGAGATGCTTATGCACGATTCGACCGCGCACACGCGAGAGCATCTCGCCAAGCCTGCTGACATCGAGCAATCCGGCGGAGGCATCGGTGCGCGTCGCCTGCAGCAGGATGTGGTCAGGTTCATGGCTGCGCAGCACGTCGTAGATGAGATCGGCCGAGACGGTGACCTGCCGCCCGCTCTTTTCCTGGCCTGGATAACGCTTCTCGATCAGGCCGGCGATGACGGCGCAGGTGCGGAAGGTGCGCTTCAGCATCCAGCTCTCGTTCAGCCAGTCTTCCAGATCGTCGCCCAGCATATCCTGGTCGAAGAGCTGGCCGAGCGACGGCTTCCTCGCCTTGAACAAAGCCGCCATGTCGTCCAGCGCCCAGACGGCCAGCGAGTAATCGGTGGCGACGAAGCCGAGCGGCCTGGCATTGGCGCGCTCTAGCCGGCGTGTCAGCAGCATGCCGAGCGTCTGATGCGCCAGCCGCCCCTCAAAGGGATAGGCCACCATGTAGTGGCGGTTGCCACGCGGAAAGGTTTCGACCAGAAGGTCGCCGCGTTTCGGCAGAACAGACTTCTCTTCCTGGATGCGAAGCCAGTCGGCCACCTGTTCGGGCAGGAGCTTCCACCGGTCGCTGTCGGCCAGCATGCCGCGGACCTGCTCCGCAAGGTAAGTCGTCAACGGGAACTTGCCGCCGGCATAGGACGGCACGATGATGTTGGCGCCGGCGCCGTTGGAGACGACGCATTCGTTCTCGCGAATGCCCTCGAAGCGCAGCACCTTGCCGGAAAAGAGGAAGTTGTCGCCGGGACGCAGCGTCTCGGCGAAATATTCCTCGATCTTGCCAAGCACCGGGCCACCGCGACCCGCCATGCCGCGCCCCTGCCGCACGTAGCGGACATTGAGCTCCGGCATTTCGACGATTGTGCCGACATTCAGCCGGTATTGCTGTGCGACGCTCGGGTGCGAGACGCGCCAGAGCCCATCCTTGTTCTGGCGGATGCGGGCATAGCGCTCGTAATTCTTCAGCGCGTAGCCGCCGGTGGCTACGAAGTCGATGACGCGATCGAAGGTCTGGCGATCCAGGGCGGCATAAGGGGCCGCGCCGCGCACCTCCTCGAACAGAAGGTCCGCGTCGAACGGCCCGCCGCACGCCACGCCAAGCACGTGCTGCGAGAGCACGTCGAGCGCGCCCTTGATCAGCGGCGGCGTGTCTTGCGCGCCAAGATAGTTGGCGTCGAGCGCGGCGCGACATTCCAGAACCTCGAAGCGGTTGGCCGGGATCAGGATCGCCTTCGACGGCTCGTCCATGCGGTGGTTGGCGCGGCCGATGCGCTGCGCAAGGCGGCTGGCGCCCTTAGGCGCGCCGACATGGACGACCAGATCGACATCGCCCCAGTCGATGCCGAGGTCGAGCGTCGAGGTGGCGACGATGGCGCGCAGCTCGTTGTCGGCCATCGCCTTCTCGACACGGCGGCGCTGGCCGACATCGAGCGAGCCGTGATGCAGCGCAATGGGGAGCGAATCCTCGTTCGCGCGCCACAGCTCCTGGAACAAAAGCTCGGCCTGGCTGCGCGTATTGACGAAGAGAAGGGTCGTTTGGTGCTGCTTGATCGCTTCGTAGATCTCGGGGATCGCGTAGCGGGCCGAGTGCCCCGACCAGGGCACACGCTCGCGCGAGTCGAGGATCGAGATATCGGGCTTGGCGCCGCCGGCAACCGTAATCAGCCCGGCCATTTCGCCAGGCGGATTTTGCGCGACCAGCCAGCGCCGTAATTCGTCCGGCTCGGCCACGGTGGCCGATAGACCTATGGTCTGCAGATCAGGGACAAAGGCGCGCAGCCGCGCCAGCCCCAGCGCCAGCAGATGCCCGCGCTTCGAGGTCACCAGCGAATGCAGCTCATCAAGCACCACATAGCGCAGATCCTCGAAGAAGCGCCTGGCGTCGTTCCCTGCGATCAGCAGGGCGAGCTGCTCGGGCGTGGTCAACAGGATGTCGGGCGGCGCCAATTTCTGTCGCTGGCGCTTATGCGAGGGCGTGTCGCCGGTGCGCGTCTCGACGGTGACAGGCAGCCCGATCTCCTCGACCGGCTTGCCGAGATTGCGCTCGATGTCGACGGCGAGCGCCTTGAGCGGCGAGATGTAGAGCGTGTGGATGCCGCGATGGGCCTGGCCGGGCTTTCGCCTTGGCCGCCCCGCGAGTTCGGTCAGCGACGGCAGGAAGCCGGCCAGCGTCTTGCCGGCACCGGTCGGCGCGATCAGCAGCACGGATTGCCCGGCTTGTGCCTTCGCCAGCAGTTCCAACTGGTGGACGCGCGGCGACCAGCCTTTGTCGCCGAACCATCTGACGAATGGCTCGGGCAGCAGGACGACGGCATTCTGTTCGGCAAGGCGCGGCTGCTCTGTCACGTGTAACAGGTAGCGCGGCGACGGACGATCGCCAAGAAAAATCGGAACAAAAGGGGATCGTAGTCCGAGTCTAGGGCCGCCGGAACCCAGTGGGGCCGCCGTAGAGATAGCCGATACGGTCGACCGCTTCCTTCAGCCCCTCGCGCGAGACCAGCATGGTGTGGCCGTTGGCGTGCATCATGTCACGGGCGTCCGTCATGATGGCGACGTGGCCCTTCCAGAAGACAAGGTCGCCCCGCTGGAGGCCGGAAAAATCCGGACCTGGCTCGAATGGTGTGCCGATCGATGCCGCCTGCATGTCGGAATCGCGCAGCACATCCTTGCCGGTCATGCGCATGGACAATTGAACAAGGCCGGAGCAGTCGATGCCGAAACCCGAAACACCGCCCCAGAGATAGGGCGTGCCGAGGAAGCTTTCGGCGACCGTCACGTAGTCCGCGGCAACGTCCGCGATCGGCCGTAGATGGCGTGCGATCACAGTTTGGCCCGAAGGCAAAAGCGCATATTGCGTGCCGCGAGTCTCGGCGGAGCCGGTAACGGTCACCGTCGAGCCCATCGACAATTGCCCGCCGATAGGAAAGCGCAGGTCAGGGCCGGGATAGAGGAAGGTGCGCGGCACCGAGACGATGTGGGTCGGCGCATGATCACGCGAGCCGAGCACATTGTCGACGACATAGCCGACATAACCGTCGCGCTCGGCCTGCACCCAGGCCCAGCCTTCCGCATCCTCGAAAACCAGCACGTCGTCGCCTAACAGCACCTGCGTGTTGACACCGGCATCCGGGCGCGGTGCCTTGCGCAGGTCTGCAACGGAAGCGGCGATCCGTGCCGGGCGGCCACTGACGAAGTGATCGGCAGCGACCTCACCTTTCAGCCTGGCGTCGGCAAGGTCGGAACGGAAGGCGTGGAGGCGGGCATCCCTGGCGGTCAAATCGGCAATCCAGTCAAATGGGTCAGCGGTCAGATGGGCAGTTCGTGCGCCCTGGCAACGATACCATCGCCGAAGCGCTCGACAAAGAGCGCGCCTTCCACCGTGCGCCGGATCAGCACGTTGCGCTTGTCGAGTTCGTCACGATGGCGCGAGACGAGCTTCAGCGCACCCATCGTGTCGAGCGCGCGGGTGATGACCGGCTTGGTGACGTTGAGCTTTGCCGCCAGCCCGCGCACCGTGTGCGGCGGCGGATCGAGGTAGATGGTGAACAGGATCGCCGTCTGGCGCATGGTCAGATCCGGCGCGCCTTCGCGCACCTGCGACAGCATCACCTGCTGCCACAGTCGCAAGGCCTGGCTCGGGCGCATCGAGATCGACATTACGCCCAACATGCCGGCAAAATGTTTCGGTTCCGTTTCAGTACCGGCATTTCGCCAGCTTGTTCCTTGAACTCATGCAAAGCGCTTCGCGATGACCTGCTCCAGGGCGCGAATGCCCTGCGCTTCGCCGCCGGTCAGGCCGTATGGGCGATCGGCGGGATTCCAGGCGAAGATGTCGAAATGCGCCCAGCCGGGCGTCTTCTCGACGAAGCGTTTTAGAAACAGGGCTGCAGTGACCGATCCGGCAAAACCGTCAGTGGTGACATTGTTGATATCCGCGACCTTCGACGAGAGCTTCGCGTCATAGGGCCGCCACAGCGGCATGCGCCATAGCGGATCCTCGACGGCAAGCGCGGCCGTGGCAATGTCGGCCGCCAACGCCTCGTCGTTGGTGTAGAAAGGCGGCAGGTCGGGACCGAGCGCGACGCGCGCGGCCCCGGTCAGCGTCGCCATGTCGACCAGCAGATCGGGCTGCTCCTCATCGGCGAGCGCAAGCGCATCCGCGAGGACCAGCCGGCCCTCGGCATCGGTGTTGCCGATCTCGACCGTGATGCCCTTGCGGCTCCTCAACACGTCGCCCGGACGGAAGGCGTTGCCGGCGATCGAATTCTCGACCGCGGGGATCAGCAACCGCAATCGGACATTGCGCTTGGCCGCCATGATCATGGAGGCGAGGCCGAGTACGTTGGCGCTGCCACCCATGTCCTTCTTCATCAGAAGCATGCCGGAGGAAGGCTTGATGTCGAGGCCGCCGGTGTCGAAGCAGACACCCTTGCCGACCAGAGTCACCTTCGGGGCATCGACCGGCCCCCATTTCATGTCGATCAGACGCGGCGCGCTCGTGGAGGCGCGGCCGACGGCGTGGATCATCGGGAAGTTCCATGCCAGAAGATCGTCGCCATGGATCACGGAAATGTCGGCGCCGTGGGCGGAGGCAAGGGTCCGCGCCGCCTCTTCCAGTTCACCAGGCCCCATGTCGCTTGTCGGCGTGTTGACGAGATCGCGCGCCAGGAAAACGCCATCGGCGACGCGGCCGACCTGTGCTCCGTCGGTCCCAGCCGGCAGCGCGAAGCGCAGCACCCTGCCCGGCTTCTTGCCATAGCGGGTGAAGACGTAGCCGCCGAGCACAAGCGCCAGCGCCGCAAGGTCGGGCGCCGGCAGGGCCGATGCAAAGTACCAGTCGCCGGCCGGCAGCGTCCTTGCGAGCGCGCCAATGGCAAGCGCGCCTTCATCATCACCAATGCCGAACAGCGCGCCCGCCACGGCGCCGCCCTCGCCCGGCAGAATCAACGTCCGACCGGCCTCGCCGGAGAAGCCATTGGCTCTTGCCCAGGCGACTGCGGGAGGCGGAAGGCTGATCGCGTCCACGCCGTCTTTCGCGACCAGGTAGACCGGCATGGCGGTATCCGGTTGCTGCGTGATGAATTCAACAGGCATGATAGTCTCCGGCTGGCACTTTTCAGGTCGATGTCGACCGGATTCACTGGCAGAAGTGACCGCAGATTCCAACGGTAAATCCTGTCAGCAACCGGGCTGGCCCTATCGGCAGTCGCGATCGCGCGCCAGATGCAACCAGCCCTTACAGGACTTCGGCGGCCTTGCGGGCGATCGCCCTGCCGATGCCTTGCATCGCGTCGAACTGGCTTTCGAAGCGAATAGCGTTGGCCGCCTGGACTCCCATCGCAAGATTGCTGGAAAAGGGCCATTGCGGCATGAAGGGGTGGCATTCGAAAATGAATATCCTGCCGGTTTCGACATCCCGCCCCAGGTCGAAATTGAGCATGGGAACATCGGGAAAGGCGGTCTTGTGGGTTCGCGTGGCCACCGCGATCATTTCGGGGTCCGCGTCGAGCACGACCTCCATTTCCTTGGTGTTGGAAACGATCGCCACGCCACCTTCATCGAACCCCCAACGGCTTCGCAGCGGCATGCCGCGCCTGGTCGTCAGCCTGAAGCAAAGCACTACGTCGCCGAAGACAGAAACGACCCGGTAGCTCACTGGCCATTCGCCCGTGTAGACGAACTCCTGGACGATCATCGGCCCCATGGTGCCAAGATGACCCTCGGGATAGGACGACGGATGAGCGTATTTGACGCGCGCCGTCTTCCTCGCCCTGACATGGGCGCCCAGCCAACCGGTTGAAGGCTTTTCGATCACATAAGGGCCCCATTCGGCAGGATCGAGCTTCGTATCGGGTTTGATTTCAGTCCATTTTGGCACCGGCGCGTCGGCTTCGGCCAACGCCCGATACTCCTCGATCTTGCTGATGCGACGGCCCGACAGGAAGCGTCCGGGCAGAAGCTTGCGATCCGTCCTCCCGGACAGCGCCATGGAAATCGTGGGCTGGAACCATAACGGCAGAAGAGCGAGTTGCTCCATGCGCCGATGACGAACGAGGCGAACCTTCACCCCCAGCTTTCCGGCGGCGTCGGCAATCTCACGAAAATCCCGCCAGGTCTTCTCACGGTCGTCCGGAACGATGAGCACGACATTCAGCATTTGCAGTCCAAGCGGTTAATCGAGGCGATCGAAAACCATGCCGGATTTAACCATCCGTTAGGGTTAACAGAATATTTCTTCGGGAGGGAAGACGGCCCAGCGGGCCGCGCAGGAGTGGAGACCGGGTACCGATGTCGATCAAAGCCTTGAACATCGCCGGCAAGCGTCTGATCACAATGGCATTTGTTGCAGCTCTCGCCGCCGGCGTGGCGGGTTGCGGCAGTACGAGCAACTTCACGACCGGTTCCATTTCGCGCTCCAGCGGCAGGCCGCTGGAAACAATGTCGGCGACCGAATTGCACGCCGCCACGACAAAGCTCGGCGAGAGCTACGCCAAGAACCCGAGCGACAAGCGGATCGCCATGAATTTCGCGGCCGCGCTGCAGATGGACGGAGACGCGGACCAGTCGCTCGCCGTGATGCGCAAGCTGGCGATCGTCTACCCGAAGGACCGCGACGTGCTGGCCGCCTATGGCAAGGCGCTCGCCGCCAACGGGCAGCTCGAGCCTGCGCTCGATGCGGTTCGGCGGGCGCAGACGCCGGAATATCCCGATTGGAGGCTGGTGTCGGCCGAGGCCGCCATCCTTGACCAGTTGGGGCAACGCGACGAAGCGCGCCAGGATTACCGAAAGGCGCTCGAGCTGAAGCCGAACGAACCGTCGGTCCTCTCCAATCTCGGCATGTCCTATGTGCTCGAGGGCGACCTGCGCACGGCCGAAACCTACATGCGCTCGGCGGCGCAGCAGCCTAACGCCGACAGCCGCGTGCGGCAGAACCTGGCGCTCGTCGTTGGCCTGCAGGGCCGGTTCGACGAAGCCGAGAAGATCGCCTCGCAGGAGCTTTCGCCGGACCAGGCGCAGGCCAATGTCGCCTATCTGCGCAAGATGCTGGCCCAGCAGAACGCCTGGAGCCAGCTCAAGGACCAGGACAAGGCGAAGGCCGCGACGAACTGACGTCAGCGACGCCGCAATCCGGCAATCGCATACCGAAAAGCCGCGCGATGCAGATCGCGCGGCTTTCGTTTTGATGCGAATCCTTGCCTTATTTGCTGGTGCTGGTGCTGCTGCTGTTGCCGTGGTCGCCGAAGATGCCGCGTTGGCTGACCTGGATGCCGGCCGGCCCGAGAATGATGGCGAACAGAACCGGCAGGAAGAAGAGGATCATCGGCACGGTCAGCTTCGGCGGCAGCGCGGCGGCCTTCTTCTCGGCCGCGTTCATGCGCATGTCGCGGCTTTCGGAAGCCAACACGCGCAAGGCATGCGCCACCGGCGTGCCGTAGCGCTCGGCCTGGACCAGGGCCTGGGAAACCGACTTCACCGATTCCAGGCCGGTGCGGCTTGCCAGGTTCTCATAGGCGACCTTGCGGTCCTGCAGGTAGGAAAGCTCTGCATTGGTGAGCACGAACTCCTCGGCGAGCGCCACCGACTGCACGCCGATCTCGTCGGCGACCTTGCGAAGCGCAGCTTCCACCGACATGCCGGATTCGACGCAGATCAGCATCAGGTCGAGCGCGTCCGGCCAGGCCAGTTGGATCGACTGCTTGCGCTTGGTCGCGCGGTTGTTGACGTAGAGGATCGGCGCGTAGAAGCCGCCATAGGCGACGAGGACACAGACGAACAGCTTGATGAAGGGCGGCTGCTGCGGCAGACCGCCGAGAACGAACAGATAGATAGCGGCGAGCGCAAAGCCGACGAAGGGCAGCACCAGGCGGAAGAACAGGAAGCGCGTCAGCGGATTCTGGCCGCGGAAACCGGCGACCTTCAGCTTCTGCAATGTGCCCTCATCGGCAAGGGCGCGTCTGAGATCCAGGCGCTCGACGATGTTGCGCATGCCGATCGACTGTTCCTCGCGCAGGCCCTTGCGGCGGCGATCGGCTTCGTTGGCGAGGCGCACGCGCTGCTTGGCGCGCAGCTCGTCACGCTCTAGCGCCACGGTTTTCATGCGCGACTTGAGCTGGTTGCCGCCGAGCGCGGGCAGCAGCGTGAAGACGGTCGCGAACACCGCGATGCCTACCAGCAGCGCGATCAGAAAGGACGGATCGGTAAGGGTTTTGACGACCTGGTCTGTCATTGGATCCGCACCCTACACGTCGAAGTTCATCATCTTGCGCATCACCACGATGCCGATCGACATCCAGACGCCTGAGCAGCCGAGGATCAGGTTGCCGACGCTGGTGGTGAACAGCGGCATGATGTAGTTCGGACTGGACAGGTAGACGAGAAAGGCGACGACGAACGGCAGGGCGCCGATGATGACGGCGGACGCCTTGGCCTCCATCGACAGCGCCTGCACCTTGGCCTTCATCTTCTTGCGATCGCGCAGCACGCGCGAAAGATTGCCAAGCGCTTCCGACAGATTGCCGCCGGCCTGTGACTGGATCTGGATGACGATGCCGAAGAAACCCGCCTCGGTGCATGGCATGGTCTCGGACATGCGCATCGTGGCGTCGGGGATCGAAAGACCCATCTGCTGGGAATCGACGACGCGGCGGAATTCGGAGCGCACGGGCTCGGGAGATTCGTTCGCGATCAGGCGGATTGCGTCGTTCAGCGGCAGGCCCGACTTAACCGCGCGCACGATGATGTCGAGGGCGTTCGGGAACTCCTCGAGGAACGCCTTGACGCGGCGCGCTCGGCGGAACGAGACGAACCAGCGCGGCAGGCCTAAGGCGCCGGCAAGAAGGGCGCCCGGCAAGACAAACAGCGGAGCGCCGGCGAAAAAGGCAAGGCCTGTAAGGATGGCGCCGCAGACCACGGAATAGATGTAGAAGCGCTCGATCGAAACCTGCATGCCGGCTTGCCGGATCTGGACCTTCAGCGGCGGCTTCTTGAGATTGCGGTCGCTGGTCTTCTGCTTCTCGTCTAGCTGCTTGAGCGTATCCTGCAGGTTTTTTCGCCGCTTGACCGCCTCCGCGGCCCGGTCACGCGAAGCCTTGACCACCGACCGGTCGGTCTCGGCCGTCTTGATGGTTTCCAGCCGCTTGCCGACCTGCCGTTCGTTGTCGATGCGCTTGAACAGGAATGCATAGGCCATCGCGCCGGCGCTGAAGCCGGCGAGTATGACAAAAGCCAGGACGGTGGTGTCAAATCCGAACATCGACCGGGGCCCCTACACCTCCAGATGCATCAGTCAGCGCGTTTCTCCATGGCTTCGAGCGCGCTCGCGAGGCGCTGCTCCTCGCCATAGTAGCGGGCGCGATCCCAGAAATGCGGGCGACCGATACCGGTGGAGACATGCTCGCCGAGCAGGCGGCCGCCGGCGTCCTCGCCCTTGATATTATAGAGTACGAGATCCTGGGTGATGATGACGTCGCCCTCCATGCCGATCACCTCGGTGATGTGGGTGATGCGGCGCGAACCGTCGCGCAGGCGGGCGGCCTGGATGATCACGTCGACCGAGCCGACAATGATTTCACGCACCGTCCTCTGCGGTAGCGAATAACCGCCCATGGCGATCATCGATTCCATACGGTTCAGGCACTCGCGCGGGCTGTTGGAGTGGATCGTTCCCATCGAGCCGTCGTGACCGGTGTTCATCGCCTGAAGAAGGTCGAACACTTCCGGTCCGCGCACCTCGCCGACGATGATGCGTTCGGGCCGCATGCGCAGGCAGTTCTTGACCAGGTCGCGCATCGTCACCTCTCCCTCGCCCTCGAGGTTGGGCGGCCGGGTTTCGAGGCGGACCACGTGAGGCTGCTGCAGCTGCAGTTCGGCCGAGTCCTCGCAAGTGATGACCCGCTCCTCGCGATCGATGTAGTTGGTCAGGCAGTTGAGCAGCGTCGTTTTGCCGGAGCCCGTGCCGCCCGAGATGACGATGTTGCAGCGAACACGGCCGATGATCTTGAGGACCTCGGCTCCCTGCGGCGAGATGGCTCCGAACTTGACCAGCTGATCGAGCGTCAGCTTGTCCTTCTTGAATTTGCGGATGGTGAGCGCGGTGCCGTCGATGGCGAGCGGCGGCGCGATGACGTTGACGCGGGAACCGTCTGGAAGACGGGCGTCGCAGATCGGGCTGGATTCATCGACACGGCGACCGACCTGGCTGACGATGCGCTGGCAGATGTTGAGCAACTGCTGGTTGTCGCGGAAGCGAATGCCGGTCTGTTCGACCTTGCCGTTGACTTCGATGTAGACGTTGCGGGAGCCGTTGACCATGATATCGGCGATGTCGTCACGGGCGAGCAACGGCTCCAGCGGCCCGTAGCCCAGAACGTCGTTGCAGATATCCTCAAGCAGTTCCTCCTGCTCGGCGATCGACATCGCGAAGTTCTTGATCGCGATGATGTCGTTGACGATATCGCGGATTTCCTCGCGCGCGCTCTCGGGGTCGAGCTTGGCGAGCTGCGACAGGTCGATCGTGTCGATCAGCGCCGAGAACACCTGGCTCTTGGTGTCGTAATAGCTCTCGCTGCGTTCGCGCTGAGCCTTCCTCGGCGGCTCTGGCGCCATCGGTGGCGCCTCGACCGGGCGACGGGCGGGCGGCGCGGCGATCGTCGAAGGCGCCGGCGCGGCTGGCCGCTCTGCCGCTATCGTTCCGGTGGCCCCGGGGGCGGCCGGGGGAGCGGATGCTGGCGGACGGAACTCGGGCGTTGCCCTGTTGCCGTCGTCGATGCCTCTTCTACCAAACATGATCGACTACCCGATGCCGCTCGACGAGCGTCACTTCTTGTTGCGCGAGAGCTTGCCTAGGATAGAGCCCAGGCCGGCCTTCTTCTTTGCCTTGATTTCGCTGCGCCCGGTCAGCACATGCGCGATTTCGTTGATGGTGCCGACTACCGGGCTCTTGGCATCCATCTCGCCAAGCATGCGGCCATTGTTGGCGGCATTGCCGAACAGCAGCGGTTCGAAATTGATCACCGCCATGGGTGTGATGCCGAGCGGCTCAGAGAAATCCGAGGCCGCGATCTCCGGCCGCTTCGGCACGCCTGCCTGATTGATGATCAGCTTCGGCGGCGGATCGTTCGGACGCAACCGCTTCAGCATGTCCACCATGTTCTTTGTGTTGCGCAGGTTGGCGAGCTCGGGCGTGGCCGTGATGACGATCTCGTCGGCCTTGATCAGCGTGCTCTTCGTCCAGCCGCTCCAGACGTGGGGGATGTCGAGCACCAGCAAGGGGGCGCTACGCTGCGCCGTTTCGATAACCTGCGTGAAAGCGTCCGGATCGAAATCATAGACGCGTTCGAGCGTCGAGGGTGCCGCGAGTAGCGACAGGTGCTCGGCGCATTGCGCGAGCAGGCGATCGAGATAGACCTCGTCGACGCGCTCGGGCGAGAACACCGCCTCCGCGATGCCTTGCGCGGGGTCCTGGTCGAAATTGATGTTGGCTGTGCCGAAGGCAAGATCGAGGTCGGCAACAACGACCTCGGACTTGAACAGCGACGACATCGCCCAGGCGACGTTGTGGGCGATTGTCGAGGAACCGACGCCGCCCTTGGCGCCGATGAAGGCAATCGAGCGGCCGATCGGATCGGCCTCCGGATCGACGAAGATCGACGACACGACGCTGACGACATCGGTCATCGAGACCGGCGCGATGACATATTCCGAGATGCCCGAACGGATAAGCTCGCGGTAGAGGCCGATATCGTTGTAATGACCGATGACGACTACCTTCGAGGACGGATCGCAATATTCCGAGAGTTGGCCGAGCTGTTCCAGCAACTGCTTGGGCTCACTGCGGGACTCCAGCAGGATGAGGTTCGGGGTGGGCGCCGACTGGTAGAATTCGATCGCGGTGGCGATGCCGCCCATGTGGACCTTGAGATGAGCCTTGGCCATGCGGCGATCCTCGCCGGCACGCTCGATCGGGTTGGCGACGCCGTCCGTTTCGCAAAAGGCCTGGATCGAGATGCGCGGCACCGGACGCAACGCCTGCATCGCCGCGATGTCCTGTTGCGAGGTATCGCCGACATCCGCCGATGTCTCGTAGGCAAGATTGCTCATCGTCACGCTCTTTCCGTCGCTTTCGCGCCTAGTAGGTCACTTCCGAGTTGCCGAGGAATTCGTTCGAAACACCCCGCGCGCGGTAAAGGTCGATGACCTTGCCGCGGTTCTCGGCATCGATCTCGGACTGCTTGCGCGGCCCGAGCAGGTCATTGGGATTGGCGATCTGGGCCGCAAGGTTGTTTTGATAAGAGCAGCCGAAATCGGCGTAGTGCTTGTTCTCCGAGGTCTGCGTCAGATCCTCCGGCCAACGCCCGCATTTGTCGGTCTGAGCCTTCACCGCCACGAAGGCGACCCGCACCGGCGCCGAAGCCTCGGGCACGACCGACTGATAGGAGGTCATGACGATGCGGTCGCGCTTGACACCCGCGGCGGCGGCGACCCGCGCGAAATCGCGACCCGCCACCAACGCGGCCATCTCGTTGGCCGAACCTCTCGGGATCGCGATTGTCAGCGAAGGAGCGGCACTCTTGTCATAGCCGTCGAGGAACCCGAGCAACGTGTCGCGCTGCGCACCGGTCATGCCGCGATCGCCGGCGCCGACCGGCAGGTCGATCTTCTGGTTCTTTTCGGCGATGACGATCGGATGATTTGTGCGGTAGTCGTCCGGAATCGATCCGACCGTCACGCTGTCGCGGCCGACATAGCCGCAGCCGGCCAGCGACGCCGCCAGCGCGGCGATCGCCAGGACCGGGGTGGCGGACCGGCGAATGCGCTCACGACCCGACTGCGTTGCCATCCCGATCGTCATGGCCTTCGATGCTGACTTGGGCATGTCCGCTTCCCCGCTTACTTGTAGATGAAGCCGACAACGCCGTGATAGCGGCCGTCTGGCTTGTCTGTCTGCATGGTGCCGTAGACACGATTGACGCGGCCAAGGAACATGCCGGCGCCATCGCTCGGTGGGCTGAAATTGTCGTCTGGCTTAGCCAGGTCGTTGCGAGCCACCGGCCGTGCCAGGTAGGGCGTGATGATGATGACGAGCTCGCTCTCATTGCGCACGAAGTCGCGGCTGCGGAAGAGCGCGCCGAGCACGGGAATCTTGGTTAGGCCGGGCAGCCCGGTGACGGCCTGCCTGACATCATCGCGCACCAGACCGGCGATCATCATCGACCCACCGGAGGGCAATTCCACCGTCGTATCGGCCAGGCGCTTGCGAAGCGACAAAGCGTTCATGCCGATACTCTGATTATCCGTGGATGCCGACGTCGATCCTTCGGTTGTCGGCTCGGAGACCGAGGTTCTGACTTTGAGGCTTATGCGACCCGGCGACAGAACCACCGGCTGGAATTCCAGGCCAATGCCGTACTCGATCTTGTTGACGGTGTATGTCTTGAGGCCGGTCTGGTTGTCTTGGGACACGTTCGCCGAGACGTTGGTGACCATGTTGTACTCGCCGCCGACCTTGAAGGTCGCCTTCTCCCCGGACACGGCGGTCAAAGTCGGCTCAGCCAGGGTCTTCATAACCCCCGACTGCTCCATTGCGTTGATATAGGACTGCAGCCCTGACGAAGTGATACCGACCCCCGCGTTCGACAGCGGTTTGCCAAGACCCATGTAAGGGTCGCTGAGTGCGCCCCAGGAAATACCGTTGCTGCCGCCGCTGGCGAGCATGTTAACGCCGAGCTGTTTCATCACCGAACGGCTGACTTCGGCGACCGTCACCTTCAGCGTGACCTGGTCGTCGCCGATGATCTGCAGCAGGTTGACGATCTTGGAGACGCGGCGCGTCTGGTCGGGGTTGTTGATGTCGACGCCGCCATTGGCCGAACCGCCGGCAGCGGTCTGCGAATACTGACCGGTCGTGGCTTCACCACCCGACACGAAGATCGTCGCCAGGTCCACGGCGCGCTTGGCATCGAGAGGCGTGTCCACGTTGCCCGTGAGGATCACGTTGTCATTCAGCAGCTCAACCTTGATCTGCGACGACGGAAGGAAGCGCTTGAGATAATCTTCCAAACCGGCGACGTCGCGCTCGACCGCCAGGTCCAGGCTGGCGATCTGCTCGCCATTCGGGCCAAAGACAAAGATATTGGTCTCGCCGACCGCCTTGCCGAACAGGTAAATGCGGCGCGCCGTGCGCGTTACTGCGTCGGCGACCGCCGGATTGGCGACGAGGATGTCATATGCATCGCTCGGCAGGTCAATAACGACAGACTTGTTGAGCCCGAGCTTGACGCGCTGAGAGGCAACCGAAGCCGTCACCCCCGCAGCCTTGGTCGCCGCCCTGGCCGCGACGACACCGGAAGCATTGGCACCGAGCAGGACCAGGCCGATCGCCGCTACCGCCAGGAGGGGCAGTTTCCCGTTTAGCCTCATTTCCTTGCTCCCACTTCGGAAACTTCGCCCGACTTGATCAACCGCACCGTGCCGCGTCGGCCGTTGCCGTTGACCAGATAGTCTGCCTCGCCCAGGTTCTTCTCGTTCGAGTCTGTTATCGGGCGCAGCGCCAGGGTCAGGCGGTCCGCCATCTGCTGCGCCACCGTGATGATTTCCGCCTGCTGCGGCGTCAGCTCCAGCGTCGCGGTCTGGCCAACCCTCGTCTTCTTGCCTTCCTCGTCTTCCTGGATGGTCTGGTCGATGGCCAGGACACGGATATTCTTGAGGATTGTCTCGGTGTTGAAGCCGGTGCCGCCGGCGGCGGCGTCGGCGCGTTTGGTCATGATGACGTCGACAAAATCGTTGGGCAGGATGAAGCCGCCGGCCGACGACTCGGCCGATATGGCGGTGGCGACGGCGCGCATGCCGGACGGCAGGATCGACGACATGAAGCTCTGCCCCTCGCCAACCAATTTGGAACGCCGCAACGGCTCGCCGGTATACATTGCCATGCGCGCGACCGAGCCCTTGAGTTTCTGGACCGCGTCGGGCTCGGCGGCACGGGTGATGAAATTGGCGTTGACGCCGCTGGACGGCCACTGCTCCCAGCTGATGTTGGTGCCGAGCTGGCTGCCCATGGCGACATCGCCAGTGAGCACAAGCACATCTTGCAGCGCTATCGCCGGTTCCTTCGGCGCATCGAGGATGACCTGCGGCGCTGGCGCCACGACCATGTTCTTCGCGACGTAGCCTGCGCCGCCCGCCGCGGCCACCGCCACGCCCAGAATGATCAATCGGGATGCTGGCATTTCGTCCGGACCCTTCACCTCAAGGCAAACCACCTCGCCAGGCCGGACTTTGCAGTTGCAATCGTCAAAACAAGGTTAATGCAATGC
>NZ_JANINM010000408.1 GCF_024509055.1 Mesorhizobium sp.
TCGCCGCATGCCCATCCGCCAGCTTTCCGAAACGATGATCAACCAGATCGCCGCCGGCGAGGTTATCGAGCGTCCCGCGAGCGTGGTGAAGGAACTGGTAGAGAACGCGCTCGATGCGGGCGCGCAGCGCATCGAGATCGTCACAGCCGGCGGCGGGCTGAACCTGATCCGCGTCACCGACGACGGGTCGGGCATTCCGGAAAAGGAGCTTGCGCTGGCGATTGCCCGGCACTGCACCTCGAAGCTCTCCGACGACATCCACGACATCCGCTCCCTGGGCTTTCGCGGCGAGGCGCTGCCTTCGATCGGGTCGGTGGCGCGGCTGTCGATCCGCTCGCGCACGGCAAGCGGCGACAGCGCCGCGGAGATCGGCATCGAGGGCGGCCGCGTGTCCGGGGTGAAGCCAGCGGCGGCAAACCGTGGCACGACGGTCGAGGTGCGCGACCTGTTTTTCGCCACGCCGGCGCGGCTCAAGTTCATGAAGGGCGAACGGGCCGAGAGCTCCGCCACCAGCGATGTGGTGAAGCGCATCGCCATCGCCTTCCCCGCCGTGCGCTTCACGCTCGCCGGTCCCGACCGCTCGACGCTGGAGCTTCCGGCGACCGGCGACACGCCGGGGGGCCGGCTGGCGCGTGTCGCGCAGGTGATGGGTGAGGATTTCCCGGACAATGCCGTCGCCATCGACGCCGTGCGCGACGGCGTGCATCTTGCCGGCCACGTCTCGATCCCGTCCTACACGCGCGCCAACGCGCTGCAGCAATATGCCTATGTCAATGGACGGCCGGTGCGCGACAAGCTGATCGCCGGCGCGATCCGTGGCGCCTTCGCCGACGTGTTGCCGCGCGACCGCCACGCGGTGACGGTGCTGTTCCTGTCGCTCGATCCTTCGACCGTCGACGTCAACGTCCATCCGGCCAAGGCCGATGTTCGCTTCCGCGATCCGGGGCTGGTGCGCGGCCTGATCGTCGGCGCCATCCGCGAGGCGCTGGCGGGCGCCGGCATCCGTGCGGCGACTACAGGTGCGGCCGGCATGATGGCGGCGTTCCGGCCGGGTGCCGCGCCCTACGCCCATCCCGGTCCGGCCAATGGCCACCGCAGCTACGAGGCGTCCTATCGGGCATCGGGCTTCAGCGGCTTCGACCCGTCGCGCTCGCCGCAGCGGCCGCTGGACATGGGCGAAGCCCGGCCGCATCGCGGCGGCTTCGGCGAGCATGAACAGGCGGCGTTCGACACCGGGCCGCTGGCCAGCGCCGACGCCCGCGCCGGGACGGCGGAACCGGCGGAAGCGCTGCTCGGCATGGTTCTGGGCGCGGCGCGCGCGCAGGTGCATGAGAACTACATCGTCGCGCAGACCCGGGATTCGCTCGTGATCGTCGACCAGCATGCCGCGCATGAGCGGCTGGTCTATGAGGCGCTGAAGAACGCCCTGCATTCGCGGGCGGTGCCTTCGCAGATGCTGCTGCTGCCCGAAATCGTCGACCTGCCGGAAGACGATGCCGAGCGGCTGGCGATGCATTCCGAGACGCTGGCCAAGTTCGGCCTCGGCGTCGAGCGCTTTGGGCCGGGAGCGGTGGCGGTGCGCGAGACGCCGTCGATGCTCGGCGAAACCAATGTCCAGCAACTGGTGCGCGACCTTGCCGACGAGATCGCCGACCACGACACGGTCGAGACGCTGAAAGAGCGGCTGGACAAGATCGCCGCGACGATGGCCTGCCACGGCTCGGTGCGCTCCGGCCGCCTGCTCAAGGCGGAAGAGATGAACGCGCTGCTGCGCCAGATGGAGGCGACGCCCGGTTCCGGCACCTGCAACCACGGCCGCCCGACCTATATCGAGCTCAAGCTCGCCGATATCGAGCGGCTGTTTGGGCGGCGGTGATGAACACCAGCGACTCCCTTCACCAATTCGGAATCGTGCCCAAGGACGAGGATTTGCCCCGGGTCCGGGAGCTGCTGGCACGCGAAGCCGAACGCGAGCGGAACCACGAAGAGCGCGAGGGTGACTTGGCGCTGCTCTGCTGTGTCCAACTCTTCAGCAGGGGACTGGACGAAGACGTGCTGCGCATCTGGGATGCGAAGTCATCCGGCTTCGATCTGTTCAATTATCTCGATACCCAACTCCTTTGCGGCCAAGGCCTACAGCACACCAAGGACTTTCTGCGCAAACAGCCCGGCAAGCCGGCTCAGGATGCGCTTGCTTATCTGGAGGACTGCGAAGCGGCTGGCGATTTTGAGGATTTCTCCCCGCTGGCTCGTCTGGAGCACTACCGTAGCTACTTCGGATTGGTCTAACGCTTCAAATTCACCACGACCACGCCACCCAGCGCCAGCGCGCCGCCGAGGATGCCGAGCAGCGAAGGTATTTCGCCCAGCCAGAAGAAGCCGATCAGCGTCGAGGTTGGCGAGACGAGATAGAGGAAGTTCGAGGCGCGTGCCGCGGGCAGACGCGACAGCGCGGTCGCCCAGGCGGCGTAGGCGATCGCCGAGGGCACGATGCCGAGATAGATGACCGCGCCGAGGCCAGCGGCGTCGGCAACAGCGGCCTGCCTGAACGCCTCCGGCAGGAAGGGTAGCAGGCAAAGCGCGCCGAGCGCCATGTTGGAGGCGGCGATCGTCAGCGGGTGGTGGCGGGCAAAGAGCGGCTTCTGCACGATGGTGTTGACGGCCGCGCAGAGCGCCGAGCCCAGGATGAACAGCGCGCCGGGGTTGAAATGCAGCCCATGCCCGTCGGCCATGGCGATGATACCGATGCCGGTGAAGGAGATGAGCGTGCCGAGCCAGGCCAGGCGCGAGAAACGTTCGCCGAGCAGCGCCGTCGCCATGATGGCGGTGAAGATCGGGCTGACATTGATGATGAAGCTGGCAGCGCCGGCCGAGACGGTGAGCTCGCCGTAATTGATCATGACCGTGTAGAGGGCGACGAAGATGGCGCCGCCGAAAGCGAAGCGCCACAGCTCATCGAGCCTGGGCAGCGCCGGGCGCTTGACGGCGAGGAAGATCACCGCCGGGACCGCCGCGATGGCGAAGCGCAGCGCGCCCAGTTCCAGCGGCTGGAAGGCGCCAAGGCCGGCGCGAATCGCCGGAAAGGCCGAGGCCCAGCCGATCACCGTCAGCGCCACCGCGACGGTCGCCGTGGTGTCCATGCGCTGTGTCCCATTCAACGTGCCGGTGTAAGCGCTCATTGCCGTATCCTCGTCCTTCAATGCCATGACCGCACAAAACGCTATTAACCGTCGATTGACAAACGACCAATTCGAGGGTCAGCTGTGAGCATGGATCACAGCTCCGACCAGATACTGCCGCTGGAGACCTTGCGCGCCTTCGACGCGGCGGCGCGCACCGGGAGTTTCTCGGCGGCGGCCGAGAAGCTCAACCTCACCCATGGCGCGGTGAGCCGCCAGATCGCCAAGCTGGAGGACTGGCTGGGCCTGAAGGTGTTCGAGCGCAATGCGCGCGGCGTGACGCTGACGATCGAGGGCAACCGGCTGCATCTTCGGACAACCGAGGCCTTCGCGCTGATCTCGGTGAATTCCGATCGCTGGGTCGAGCCGCGCGGCACCGCCGTGGTGCGGCTGGCGTCGATCCCGTCGGTCAGCGGCTTGTGGCTGATGCCGCGCATGGCGGCGCTGGAAAACGACCCGACGAGGCTGCGCATCGTGCTCGACGTCGACAACCGCCAGGCGGACCTCGCCGACGAAGGCATCGACCTTTCGGTGCGCTGCGGGCGCGGCCGCATTCCGGGCCGCGTCTCGGTGCAGCTTTTCGAGGAATACATCTTCCCCATCGCGTCGCCGGAACTGGCGAAGGAGATCGGGCAAGGCGATCCCGCCCGGCTGCTCAAATTCCCGTTGATCAACGATTCGGACGCTTCCGGCTGGCGCGCCTGGTTCGCGGCGCGGGACATGGACTACCGCCCTCGCCCGCAAGACCGCCGCTTCGAGGATTACAACCTCGTGCTCGATGCCGCCGCGCATGGGCTGGGCATCGCGCTGGCGAGGCCGCCGCTGGTTGAGGACCAGATGGAATCGGGCCGTATCGTTACCGTCGACGAGCGCACGGTGCTCAATCCTGTGTCCTATTGGCTGGACCGCCCCGTCGGCCGGCCGCGCGCCGCGGCCGCCGACCTCGCCGGCCGCATTGCGGCACACGCGGGGCTGGCGCCGGAGAAGCTCGAGGCCTTCCTGCAGGACGACGACTAGACCACGTCCAGCACGTCAGCGCAGCAGCAGGACGACGATCGTGGTGGTCACGGCCGAGACGATGGCGGTGACCAGCGATACGGTCCACAGCGATGTCTGGCCAGGCTCGGAGCGCGCGGCGTGCCCCGCCGGCCGGATTGCCGTACCGCGCGGCTGCAGCGCGTTGCCATTGGCCGCAACCAACACCGTGGCTGGAGCAAAGGCTGGGGAAAAGGACGACGGCGCAGCCGCCGCCATTGGCCGTGCCGCGCTGTCGGCGAAAGCAGGCTGCTGCGCAACGAAGCCCCGCGTGGCCTGGTCGACATCTGAAGTCATCCTGGCGGCCGGCCCCCTTGCGGGCGCTTCGTCGGCGTCGACATCGGTATCCATCACCGCGCGATAGGCGTCCTCGACCGCCGAGGCCGGCAGACGCTGCGACGATTGCGCGGGCGCCCTGGCCAGGGAGCCGTTCAGGGCCTGCGCGGCGAACTGTGCGGATTGCACTGTCGGCGCCGGCGGCTGCACGAGCGCCTTCACCAGCGCGACGGTCGCCGGATCGGCTTTGGGCGACGGCACGGCCTGCGGCGTGAGCGCCTCGTTGAGCAGCGACGTCAGGCGAGCGGGAGTGATGTCCATGCCGACTCCTGGAAACGAAATACAGGCGAGCCATATTACATGAGCATTGCGTCAAGCTTGACCTCGCCCGTGATTTGTGGCGATTGAAACCGCGATGAAGCCAAGTGCAATGCCATGATGAACCGTTTCGAAGGCCCCGGCGGCAAGGAAGCGCGCATCCGCTATCTCGACGGCGACTTCCAGGTCACCAGTCCCGGCTCGTTCGTGCGCTGCGCTGTGACGGGCGAGAGCATTCCGCTGGACGAGCTCAAATACTGGAGTGTCGCCCGGCAGGAGCCTTATGTGAATGCCGAGGTATCGCTGCGCCGGGAAATCGAGATGCATCCTGAGCTGCGGAAGCGCGGGTAAAGTTCATAGGCAAAGCCCCCGCAGGTCTCCCCGCTGTCCTGCCCCACTTGGGGTGAAACCGGATGCGATTGCGGCTTCGCCAGCCGCCTCGTTGTTAACTGGCCGATACCACCTGCCGGTTCGCAAGGCGCACGGCCGAATCCGGGTCATGCGTCGGCAGATAGATCGTCGGGCGGCTTTGCGCGAAGGTCTTGATGGCGGCAAGCGTGGCTTTGGCGACCTCGCCATTGCCACCAACGCCGTCTGGAGTGCCTGAAAGCATGAGCGCCTGATTGTAGGAGGTGTCGCCGGCGAGAAAAACCGCGGTATCGCCATCCTGGACCACCACAGACATGTGGTTCGGCGTGTGCCCCGGTGTCGCCACCGCAACAACATCACCACCTTTCGTCAGGCGCAGGCTCTGATCGAACGGTCCGAATTGCTCATTGGGCAACTCGACTGGTGTTGGATCGAACCACTTCGGCCAACGCTGCGGAAGGTAGCCTCGAATCTGTCCGAGCAATCCGCGCGCCTGCGACAATTCTCCTGCCGGAACGATAATTTCGGTGTTCGGGAAGTGCGCCAGCCCTGCATCGTGATCCATATGCAAATGCGTGAGGACGACTTTCTTCACGTCGCGGGGACCGATCCCCAACGCGCGCAGCTGAGGCCCAATTTCCTGCTCGGGCTCGATCTGGAAGCCGACTTCCCATCGCACGTACGGATGGAGCGAGCGCGAGTGCTCCAACAGATGTGTCCCCTGGCCGCTGTCGACGACAATGACGCCTTCAGGGTGCTCGATCGCCCACGCGAATGTCGGGACCCAGTCGGTCCAGTTCGGGTCGAGTAAAATATCAATGAAGCCGTGGCCCCGGCCTTTGACCTGGGCGGTTTTGATTTTGACTGTCCCTGTCTGGATAGCGTGCATGCGCATCTGGGCTTCTCCTGAAAGCGTTGATGGACCCAAAATACGCGCCCCTCCGGATGAACGGAATTGTCCAAGCTTGTTCAGCAGATATACAAGAATGCATGGACAAGAATCCGAGTTGGGAACTGTACAGGTCATTTCTGGCGGTCCTGCGCGAGGGAAGCCTCTCGGGTGCGGCGCGCTCCCTCAACCTCACCCAGCCGACCGTCGGCAGGCACATCCGTGAGTTGGAGGCCACCCTCGGCATGCCGCTTTTCACGCGCGCCCAAGATGGCCTGAGGCCAACCGCGGCGTCTGTCATCGCGCAGCCGCATGCCTTGGCCATGGCCGCCGCCGCCGAAACGTTGCTGAGAGCGGTTTCAAGCAAGGCGGATCAGCCCCGCACAATCGTCCGCCTTGCGGCCTCGGAGATCGTTGCGACGGAGATTCTTCCGCCAATTCTTACTGAGTTGGAGCGGAGCCAGTCGGGTTTGGTCGTCGAGATCTCCGCTTCTGACCGGCTGGAGGACCTATTGCGGCGGGAGTGCGATATCGCCATTCGCATGGTGAGGCCGACGCAGGCCGATCTCGTCGCGCGCAAGGTGGGTCGCGCTCGGCTGGGATTCCATGCTCACATGAGCTACGTCGAAAAGTACGGCAAACCCGCCAATCTGCGCGAGCTGAACCGGCATAGCCTGGTGGGCTTCGATCACGAGACCTCTACCGCCCGGGCCGTGCGTCGGCTCGGTCTGCCATTGGGGCGGGACGACTTTAGGCTACGATCCGACAACACTCTCCTTCAGCTGGCGGCCATCAGGGCGGGATTCGGAATCGGAATCTGCCAACGCGCGGTTGTGCGCGAGGATGCCCGACTGGTGCATCTCCTACCTGAAGAATTTTCGCCGAGCCTCGACGTCTGGGTGACCATGCATCAGGACCTGCGCAACAGTCCGCCAATGAGATCGATGTTCGACCATTTGGTCGAAGCGCTGAAGCGTGTCTACGAATCGCGGTGAACTTGACGCAATGCTTCGAACTCACCCGCGCATCTTGCGCTGGCGCCAGGCGTCAAGCGTCTCGTGGATGATGCGCTCGGGCACGTGGTCGAGCTCGAAAACCGCATCGATGTCGAGCACGTCGAGAAGATCGAGGAACCCTGCGGGCGTCGCGCCATGGCGCAGGCGCGCGGCGTCCTTGGCGGTGGTGACGAGGCGCAAGCCTTCGCGTTGCGCCAGCGCAGCGAGATCGGCCAGTTCATCCGCCGCGTAGAAATGATGGTCGGGGAAGGCGCGCGACAGCACGACCTCGCCGCCCGCCCCACGCACCGTGTCGAAGAATTTTTCGGGATGGCCGATGCCGGCGAAGGCAAGGAAGCGGCCGCCGGCGAAGCGGGCCGGATTCTCCGGCTGGACATGCGCGAGAAAGATAGGCCGGCCGGCGCGCGCGGCCTGGCGCACCACCCTGTCGGCGGCAGTGCCCTCGCCCATCTTCAGCATGGCGCTGGTGAAGACCAGTTGATCGACGACCTTGGCCCTGAGCGGCCCGCCAGGAATGACGCGGCCATTGCCGATGCCGAAGCGTGCGTCGACCACCACAAGCGCGTAGTCGATGTGGATGCGCGCCGACTGGAAGCCGTCGTCCATGATCAGGAAATCGCAGCCATGCTCTTCCATAAGCAGTCTTGCGCCGGCGGCTCGGTTCGCTGTCACGGCGACCGGCGCGTGCTCGGCGAGCAACAGCGGCTCGTCGCCGACATGCTTGGCCGCGTCGTGATGCGCGTCGACGACATGCGGCTTGGCGAAGGAGCCGCCATGGCCGCGCGACAGGAAACCGGGGGTGAGCTGCATGCGCTTGGCTTGCCTCGCCAAGGCGATGGCGACCGGCGTCTTGCCGCTGCCGCCAACGGTGAGGTTGCCGACGCACAATACAGGCGCCGCGACCTTCTCGCGCGGCGCGTGGCGCATGCGACGTCCGGCGACCAAGCCATACGCCGCCGAGGCCGGCGACAGCGCCAGCACCCGCCAGTCCGGCTTCTGCCACCAGAAGGGCGGTGCTTCGCTGGTCATGGCGCCGGCTCCACGCGACCCGGTCTCGCGCATGATCCCTGCCAAAAACCGGGTTCGATTCCTGGGCTCATGCGCTAGCGCCCGCTTGCGCCTTTCAGGCGCGCCTTGACGACCAACGGCTGGATGTAGGGCTCGAGCGACTTAAGCGTGCGGGCGAGCGCGCCGCGCATCTCGTCGACAGTCGCGGCGCCGGCCGCGATCATTTCGTGACGCGCCGTCTCATTGCTCAGAAGGAAGTTGACGGCGCCGGCCAGCATGTCGCGGTCGCGCACCAGCTTGGCGCCGCCGCTGTCTAGCAGGCGCTGATAGGCCTCGCGGAAATTCTGAACGTTGCGGCCGGCAAGCACCGCCGTGTCGAGCATCGCCGGCTCGAGCGGATTCTGGCCACCCTGCGATGTGAGCGAGCGGCCGACGAAAGCGATTTCGGTCAGCCTGAGATAGAGGCCCATCTCACCGATCGTGTCGCCAAGCAGGATGTCGGTGTCGGGCAAAATGCGGTCGCCCTTGCTGCGCCGGGCGATCTTCAGGCCCATGCCAGAAATCTCGGCGGCAAGCGCGTCAGCGCGATCGGGATGGCGCGGGACGACGATGGTCAAGAGGCCAGGATGGCGCTTGTAGAGGCTGGCATGGACTTCCGCTGCGACGACTTCCTCACCGTCATGGGTGGAAATAGCAGCCCATGTCGGGCGACCGCCGATCTGCCGCTGCAAGGTCGCCAGCGCCCGCTCGTCCACCGGCGGCGGATTGGTGTCGACCTTCAGGTTGCCGGAGACCGTGACCGGCCGGGCGCCAAGCGCGCGGAACCGCTCGCCGTCGACATCCGACTGGGCAATGACATGGGCAAGGTTCTCGAACAGCGCCTCGGCGACGCTGGCGCGCTTCTTCCACGAGGTGAAGGAACGGTCGGAGAGCCGGCCATTGACCAGCACCTGCGGTACGTTGCGGGCGCCGAGCTCCAGGATGGTCATCGGCCAGATTTCCGATTCGGCGATGATCGCCAGCTCCGGCCGCCAGTGGTCGAGGAAGCGGCTGACCGCCGGCTTCAGGTCGAGCGGCACATATTGGTGGATGATGCGGTCGCCCAGCCGCTCGTCGGCGACCTTCGCCGAGGTCACCGTGCCGGTGGTGAGCACGATGTTGACGCCATAGTCGAGGATGCTTTCCACCAGCGGTACGACGGCGATGGTCTCGCCGACGCTGGCGGCATGGATCCAGATCACCGGCCCCTCGGGACGCGGACGTCCGGCGACGCCATAGCGCTCGCGGCGGCGGACGCGGTCTTCCTTGCCGCGCGAGGCGCGCCAGGCGACATAGGGGCCGATCAACGGATAGGCGGCGGCGCCGGCATAGCGGTATGCCGTCAGAGCCGCGCGCGCCCAGCGCTCGCTCATTTGCCGCCGTCCACGAGGCGATAGGCCTCGGCTGTCGCGGCGTTGAGCGAGGCGGTCACTTCCTGGCGCTTGCGCTCCATCTCGGCGTCATCCGCATTCGCCGGCACGAAGACAGGCGTGCCGACGACGACCGCGGAGCGGCCGAACGGCAGGTTGATGGTGGTCTTATCCCAGCTCTTCTCCAACACCTTGCGGCGGCTGGTGGTGATTGCGGCCGGCAGGATCGGCCGGCCGGAGAGCCTGGCCAGAAGCACGATGCCCAGGCCCGCGTCGCGTGGCGTGCCATGCGGGATATCGGCGATCATGGCGACGTTCTTGCCGGCGACCAGCGACTTCTTCAGCGCGATCAGCGCCTTGGCGCCGCCCTTGTCGAGATGCCTGGCATTTTCGCGGCCACCGGAGCCTCGCACCGCCTCGATGCCAAATTTCTCGATCATCAGCGCGTTGAGCTCGGCGTCGGCGCTGCGCGAGACCATGGCGACCAGCGGCCGGCCCTTCGGATAATAGGCCGGGGTCAACAGATGCTGGCCGTGCCAGAGCGCGATGATGCCGGGTTCGATATCCGCGTAGGTGCCGCCGGCGACCTGAGTCGATCCCTTGACCAGCGGACTGGTGATGCGCACCAGGCGCACGAACCAGGCGAACAGGCTGGCGATGAAATTCTTGACGAATCGCGACTGCGCCAATGGCTCGCGGATGCGCCGCCACAGAGTGCGTGTACCGCTGCGCCTGATGGCGGGGCTAGAGGCCCCTTTCACCGCTTCATGCTCCATCGGTCAACCGGCGGCCTTGGCGTCCGGGTCGAGAAGCCGGTGCAGATGAACGACGAAGTAACGCATATGGGCATTGTCGACGCTGGCCTGCGCCTTGGATTTCCACGCGGAAAGCGCGGATTGATAGTCGGGGTAGATGCCGACAATGTCGAGTGCGTCGAGGTCACGGAATTCGGTTCCACCCAGCTTTTTCAGCTCGCCGCCGAACACCAGGTGCAAAAGCTGTTTTTTTCCGTCTTCCACGGGCATGCCGATCCTTCGCGTATTCATGAATTTGTGAATGGTCTAGACCAAAGTAGAAGACTTTGGAACCATCGATGGGCTCACGCTTCGTCAAGTCCGGCAATGACGCCGGCAAGCACGCCGAGCAATTGGCCGCTGCCCGCGGCGAGCGCACCATGGTTGATCACCTCGCCGGCATAGCGCGGCGGCTTGCCGCTGCGGTCGAGCAAGGCGCCGCCGGCCTCGGCGAGAATCAGATCGGCGGCGGCGATGTCCCAGTCATGCGCGTTCGGCTTGACGAAGGTCGCGTCTAGCTTGCCGTTGGCGATCATCGCCAGCCGGTAGGCCAGCGAAGGAATGTAGGCAGCGCGCCGCAGCCGCCCCTGCAAGGGTTCCGGCAACAGGTCGACCAGCGGCTTCGGCCCGCCGATATCCACGGTCTCGCCGGGCGCCCGCACATGGATGCGCCTGCCGTTCAGCCAGGCGCCCTCGCCAGGCAGCGCCCAATAGGTCTCCTGCTTTGCCGGGCATTCGAGCACGCCGGCCAGCGAGCGGCCGTCCTCGACCACGGCGACGCTGACGCACCAGGAATGCAGTCCGTCGAGAAAACCGCGCGTGCCGTCGATCGGATCGACGACGAAGGTGCGGCGAGCGGACAGCCGGGCATGATCGTCGGCCGTCTCTTCCGACAGCCAGCCATAATCCGGACGCGCCTCGAGCAGGGTTTCACGCAGATAGGCGTCGGCGGCATGGTCGGCCTCGCTCACCGGCGAGGTGCCGCCCTTCATCCACACCTGCGGGTTGTTGCCGAAGTAGCGCATGGCGATGGCACCGGCCTCGCGGGCGGCGTCACGCAACAGCGCGAGGTCTTCGCGCGCCTCGCTCAGGGCAAGCTGGTCAAGCGCCGGCAAGTGTCATCCCTTCGATCAGGAGCGTGGGCGCGGCGGTGCCGAAATTGCGGTCGAGATCGCTGGCCGGCACCATGTTGAGGAACATGGTCTTCAGGTTCGAGGCGATCGTCACCTCGGCGACCGGATAGGCAAGCGCGCCGTTCTCGATCCAGAAGCCGGACGCGCCGCGGCTGTATTCGCCGGTTATCATGTCGACGCCCTGGCCGAAGACCTCGGTGACATAGAAGCCGCTCTTCAGCGAAGCGATCATGTCTTCCGGCGCCCGCTCGCCCGGCTCGATGGCGAGGTTGGTCGAGGACGGCGAAACGGAGGAGCCGCTGCGCGAGCCGCGTCCGTTGGTGACAAGCCCGAGCTCGCGCGCGGCCGAAGTCGACAGGAACCAGTGGTTGAGCACGCCCTTCTCGACCATGAGCAGCTTCTCGCCCTCGACGCCTTCGCCGTCGAAGGGACGCGAAGCCTGGCCACGGCGGCGAAGCGGTTCGTCGGTGACGGTGATCCCGGCCGAAGCGACCTTTTTGCCCATCATGTCGCGCAGGAAGCTGGTCTTGCGCGCCACCGCCGCACCGTTGATGGCGCCTGCAAGATGGCCGGCGATGCCGCGCGCGACGCGCGGATCGAACACGACGTCGACCGGCCCGGTCGCGGCCTTGCGCGCACCCAGGCGGCGTACGGCGCGCTCACCGGCCTTGCGGCCGATCTCTTCCGCCGGATCGAGATCGACAAAATGCTGGCGCGAGGAGAATTCATAGTCGCGCTCCATCGCCGTGCCTTCGCCGGCAATAACGCTGGCCGAGCGCGAGAAGCGCGATGCGATATACTGGCCGACAAAGCCGTGCGAGGTGGCAAGCACGAGGCCGCCCATGCCGGCGCTGGCGCCGGCGCCTGCCGAATTGGTGACGCCCTTGACGGCAAGGGCAGCGGCCTCGGCGGCGAGCGCCGCTTCCTTCAACTGGTCGGCGGACACCTCGGTGGGGTCGAAGAGGTCGAGATCGCGCAGGTTGCGGGCAAGCAGCGACGGATCGGCGAGCCCCTGGTACGGGTCCTCCGGCGAGACTTTCGCCATGGCGACGGCGCGCTCGGCAAGCGCCTTCGGATCGGAAGCGGCGGTGGCCGAAACGCTCGCCACACGCTGGCCGATGAAGACGCGCAGCGAGACATCCTCGCTCTCGGACGATTCGGTGCCTTCCACCTTGCCCAACCGCACCGACACTCCGGCCGAACGGCCACGCACCGCGACCGCATCGGCGGCGTCAGCGCCGGCGCGCTTCGCAGCCTCGACGAGTGCTGCGACGCGGTCGGTCAGTTTCGCTGCGTCGAGCGTGTCGGTCATGCGATTTGTCCTGTTCGTTCAAGCCATCCGGGAGGAAAGAGGCTGGCGCACCATCTGGGTGCTGCCGCACCATCTATTGTTCCAACACCGCTTGTGCAATGGGCGAAGGCCAATCAGGATGCCGCGACCAAATCGCCCCAACGCGGCCGTGACGGCCGCCTGCCACACCTTTGCCTGTTCGGAGTTCGTGCATGACGCCCTTCCATCTCGCCTTCCCGGTCCGTGATCTCGACGAAACCCGCGCTTTCTATGGCGAGGTTCTGGGTTGCGCTATCGGCCGTTCGTCGGCCACATGGGTCGATTTCGACCTCTATGGCCACCAGATGTCGGCGCATTTGCGGCCGCAGGCGACGGCGGCGGCGCGCGACGGCAAGGTGGACGGCATCGTCGTGCCGATCCCGCATTTCGGCGCGGTGCTGCTGATGGACGAATGGGAGCGGCTTGCGGCGCGGCTGGAGGCGCGCTCGGACATCGACTGGCTGGAGCGACCGATGGTCCGCTTCAAGGGCGAGCCCGGGGAACAGGCGACGCTGTTCATCCGCGACCCTTCCGGCAACGCGCTGGAGTTCAAGGGTTTCCGCTCGCTGGAGCAAGTGTTCGCGCACTGAGCGCGACAGTGATAGGCAGTCAGAAACGGTCCGCGGCAAATGGCGCCGCAAGCGGCGCAGCACGCCCGGCGATCAAGTCGGCAACAAGGCGGGCGGTGATCGGGGCCAGCGTCAATCCAAGGTGGCCATGGCCGAAGGCGTGGATAACGCCGGGGGTGCGTCGCGACGGCCCGATGACGGGGCGCGAATCGGGCAGCGACGGCCTGAAGCCAAGCCATTCGGAGGACGGCCGACCGAGATCGGGAAAGAACTGCCGCACACCGCGATCGAGCAGCGCCATCCGACGCGGATTGGGCGGCGCAGTCAACCCGCCGAGCTCGACCGTGCCGGCGACACGCAGCCTGCCCTCCATCGGCGTCATGTAGAAGCCGAGATCGACGGGGCAGACCGGCCTGTTCAGCAAAGGCGCGGCGGTCGGAAACTCCAGGTGATAGCCGCGCTCGGTGTCCAGCGGAATGCGGTCGCCGGCCTGGGCGGCGAGCGCGCGCGAGCGGGCGCCGGCCGCGATCACCACCTTCCGCGCTGTGGTGGCGATACCCGGGCCGCATAAACGAACACCACCGGTGTCCGCCGCTAGACCAGTCACATTCGCACGCACGAACTGGACACCCCGCGCGGTCGCGGCGGCGGCCAGCCGCGCCATCACCGTCCTCGGGTCACTGACATTGATCGAGTCCGGAAACAGGAGCCCCTGGGCTCGAAAGCCCGCCAGTCGCGGTTCCAGCGCGGCCACCTCCGCCGCGCTTAGAACCTGCTGGTGGACGCCAAGCTCGGCGCGCAGGGTTCGTCCGTCCGCCGAAGCGGCGAAGTCGCCTTCGCGGCGATAGATGTAGAGACAGCCATTGCGGCGCATCAGGTCCTGAAGGCCGGCCTCCTGGACCATTTCTCCCCAGGCAGGCAGGGCCTCTGAAAGCAGGTCGGCCAGCGCCAGCGCATTGGCGCGGGTGGCTGCCGGAAGCGACTGGCGGACGAAGCGCGTAAGCCATGGCGACAGTTGAAAGAGCGAAGCCCAGCGCAACGCGAAGGGGCTGTCACGGTCGAAGAGCAGCTTCGGCAACGCGCGCAGCACGCCCGGATTGCCGACCGGCATGCAGGCATATTCGGCGATCGTCCCGGCATTGCCGAACGAGGCGCCAGACCCCGGTTCGTTGGGATCGATCAGCAACACCTCCCGGCCCTCGCCCGCGAGCCGCAATGCAGTCGCCAGACCGACGACGCCCGCGCCGACGATGGCTATTTCGACCGACTTCGGCGCCGCCGACGGCGCAATTGCGGAAGGCATGATCAGACGAATCCAGGCAGTTGCAGGTGACCGGCGGCAAGCAGCTCGGCCATGGTCGTCAGCGCCGAGCGCAGATCGTCCTGCGAGCGCGCGGCACCGACATTGATGCGCACCCCGTGCTGCACCGGCTCGCGCCCGACCGCGAAGGCGTCGCCCGGCAGCACCGCAACGCCGCGCTCCAGGCAGGTGCGGGCGAAGCCGGCGCCGCGCCAGGGTTCAGGCAAGCGCAGCCAGGCATGCGTCGAAGCCGGATGGCTCTGGATATCGAAGCGGCCGAGAATCTCGCTCAAAATGGCCTGGCGCTGCCTCAGCTCCTGCTTCTGGATATCGATGATGCGACCGACCGTCCCTTCTTCGATAAGCCGCGCGCCGATCAGCGCCGTCAGCGGGCTGATGCTCCAGCAGTTGATGCGCAGCGCCGCCGCGACCTGGCCGGCGATAGGGCGCGGGGCGATGACGAAACCGAGGCGCAAGCCCGGCGCCAGGCATTTCGACAAGGCGCCGAGGTGGATCGTCAACTCCGGCTCGAGGCTGGCGAAGGATGGCGGCGGGTCGTCGGCCAGCGGCCGGTAGACGTCGTCCTCGAGGATCAGCACGTTGTGGCGCCGGGCGACGGCGGCCAGTTCGTGGCGGCGCTCCTCGCTCAGCGTGATCGTCGTCGGATTGTGCAGCGTCGGCACGAGGAACACCGCGCGCGGGCACAGTTGCGCGCAGGCGGCCTCGAAAGCGTCCGGCCGCATGCCGCCGCGGTCCATGGCGACGCCTCGCAAATCCAGCCCGTGCACGCGGCAGAGCGCATTGATGCCCTGATAGGTCACCTCGTCGGCCAGCACCACCTCGCCCTGCCGGGTGACGGCGCCAAGGACGCAATCCAGTCCGTGCTGGGCGCCGGCGGCAAGCACAACGCGCCCCGGATCGCCCTCGCCGGCGACGGTCTTGAACCAGTCGGCGACCGCCACGCGCCCCCAAAGCGGTCCTTCCGGAGGATGATAGTCCTGCAAGGAGGCATAGTGCCTGTCCTTCGGCAGGCGCGGCAGAAGCGCGGCGACCGCGTCGAGATAAGCGGTGGTGGCAGGCCGATTGACGGAAAGGTCGATGATGCCGCTCTGGTCGCTCGGCGCCGACACGAAGCCCGGCCGCTCGACGGCGTCACGAGCGGCAACGGTCGTGCCGCGCCCGGGCCGCGCCTCGAGCAGGCCCTGCTCCTGCAAGGTCGACAGGGCGCGGGTGACAGTCGTGACATTGATGCCGAGGGCGCGCGCGATTTCACGCTGCGGCGGCAGGCGCTCGCCGACCGCCAGCGTGCCGGCCGCGATGCGTTCCGCGATCGCGTCGGCAAGACGGCGGTAGACCGGACTTTCATCCTCCGCGAGGCGAAGATCTTGGAGCATACGGGATTCGATCTACGGCTGACGTCTCACTTGTCGGGCATCTAGCATAAGACATCGCCCCGTACAATAGAGCTTGTCTGACATACACTCGAGCCAAAATAATCACACAAGATCGTAAAAACCACCTTGACGGGCAAAGTTGTCCGCATCTATGGTCGATTTCAGGTTAATTGTGTGACCATACAAGTCGGACGGCCCGTCAGATCGCGAGCCTGTTTCCGGGAGGACGAGGCATGGATCGCAAGCCCCAAGTCGAATCGACCGGCCGCACCCGGGACTGCGGACAATGAGCGCCAGCCAAGTCGTATCGCCGGCCGTCGCCGCGCTGGCCTCGCCAGCGGCTGCATCCGGTCAGGGTTTCGTCCAATTCGCCGACGTCGAGAAATCCTATGACGGGCGCACCTTCGCGGTGACGCGGATGAACCTCACGGTCGCACGGGGCGAATTCCTGACGCTGCTTGGCCCTTCCGGTTCCGGCAAGACGACAACCCTCAACATGCTTGCCGGCTTCGAGCGGCCGACGCACGGCACGATCACGCTGGAAGGCCAGCCCGTCGACCGGCTGCCGCCCTACGAGCGCAATATCGGCATGGTGTTCCAGAACTATGCGCTCTTCCCGCACATGACGGTCGAGGAGAATGTCGGTTTCCCGCTCTCGGTCCGCCAGACGGGCAAAGCCGACATCGCGGCCCGCGTCGCGAAAGCGCTCGACATGGTGCGCCTGCGTCAGTTCGGCGACCGGCGGCCGACGCAGCTTTCCGGCGGCCAACAGCAGCGCGTGGCGTTGGCCCGTGCCCTGGTGTTCCAGCCGAGCCTGGTGCTGATGGACGAGCCGCTCGGCGCGCTCGACAAGAAGCTGCGCGAGCATATGCAGCTCGAGATCAAGCAGATCCACACGATGCTCGGCGTCACCATCGTCTATGTCACGCACGACCAGAGCGAGGCACTGACGATGTCCGACCGGGTCGCCGTCTTCAACAATGGCGACATCTCCCAGCTCGGCTCGCCCGACGATCTCTACAACACCCCGCAAAGCTCGTTCGTGGCGAGCTTCATCGGCGAGAACAACACGCTGGAAGGCGTGGTCGACCGTATCTCGGGCAAGGAGTGCCGCGTGCGGCTGAATGGCGGCGGCGAAATCACCGCGCTGGCCATCGGCGTCGCGCAAGGCAGCGCCTGCCATGTCGCCGTCCGACCCGAGCGGCTGGCTCTCGCACCGGCCGCGGCCGGCGGCAATGCGCTCGCGGCGACAGTCGGCGGGCGTATCTATCTCGGCGACCACCTGCGCCTCCTGGCCAGGCTCGCCAACGACCAGGTGCTGACCGTGAAGGTCGGCCCCGAGGCGACGATGGCGAACGGCGAGGCCGTGACGGTCTCCTGCGCGCCCAACGATTGCCGCGCCTTTCCGGCCGATGCCGGAACGGGCGGCGCAACTTCAAAACAGGGGAAGTCGAAATGACACAGATCAGAACACGCCTACTCGCGCTCGCGGCCGCCACGGCCTGCATGACCATCGCCGGCGCTGCCTTCGCGGACGAACTGTCGATCATGGCGAGCGGCGGCGCCTGGCAGGACGCGCAGCGCAAGGCCTGGTTCGAGCCGTTCAGCAAGGAGACTGGCGCCAAGATCCTTGAGCAGGAATATCTCGGCGATCTCGGCAAGGTCAAAGCCATGGTCGAGACCGGCAACGTGCCGATCGACCTGGTGACAGTGGAGACGGCTACCGTGTTGCAGGGCTGCGACGCGGGCATCCTCGAACGGCTCGACTATTCCAAGATCGGTCCGCGCGACAAGTTCATCGAGGGCTCGGCTCTGGATTGCGGCGTCGGCCTCGATGCCTACGGCGACATCCTCGCCTATGACCCGACCGTGCTGAAGGAGGCGCCGACCTCGGTGCTCGACCTTTTCGACACGACGAAGTTCCCCGGCAAGCGCGCCATGCGCAAATTCCCGGCACAGAACCTCGAATGGGCACTGATGGCGGACGGTGTCGCTCCGGCCGACGTCTACAAGGTGCTCGCCACGCCGGAGGGCGTCGACCGAGCCTTCAAGAAGCTCGACACCATCAAGAAGGACATCGTGTGGTGGGATGCCGGCGCGCAGCCGGCGCAGCTTCTCGCCTCCAAGGAAGTGGTGATGACCACCGCCTGGAACGGCCGCATCCAGAACGCCATCGACACCGATAAGAAGCCGTTCAAGATCGTCTGGAACAACCAGATCCTCGAATACGACATGATCAGTATCCCGAAGGGCGCGCGCAATCCTGAGCTTGCCTACAAGTACCTTGCCTATATCAGCAAGCCGGAGAACAACGCCAAGCTTGCCAGCTTCATCACCTACGGCCCGGTGCGCACCGATGCCGCGTCCTTCGTGGCGGCGGACGCCCTGCCGAAGCTGCCCAACGCTCCGGATCACCTGAAGGGTGCCTATCTCGTCGCCAACACCGAGTTCTGGGGCGACTACGGCGAGGATCTCGTCAAGCGCTTCAACGCCTGGCTGGCACAGTAGGAGCCGGCATGTCGGCGCTCCAGCCCAGCGAACTCGACCGGCCGACGCTGGCCCGCGACCGGTCGGCCGCCGATGCGGATCTCAAATCCGTGTCGGCGGCGCTCCGCCGCGCCGAATTCGGCGACCGGCTGCGCACGCTGCTGCTGGCGGCGCCCCTGCTCATCCTCCTGGCGCTGAGCTTCGGCATCCCCATCGTGCTGTTGCTGTCGCGTGCCGTGTACGATCCGACAATCGCTGATGCCCTGCCAAAGACAGCCGTGGCGTTGAGCGGCTGGAACGGCCAGGGTCTGCCCGGGGACGACGCGTTCGCTGCCCTGGCTTCGGACCTCAAGAACAACCAGGCCAAGGGCACGGCATACGAACTGGCCAAGAGCCTCAACGCGCGCATGCCCGGCGCGCGCAGCCAGGTGCTGAAGACGGTGCGCAAGCTCGAGAACGCCGATGGCCAGGCCGCGCTCGACGCAGTGAAATCTGTACCGTTCTGGACGACGCCATCGACTTGGCCGGCAATCCAGAGCGGCACGAGGAGCTTGACCTCCTTCTATCTGCTCAGCGCGCTCGACCTGCGCTGGAACGCCGATGGCGGCATCGAGCGTGTGCCGCCGGAACAGGCGATCTTCGTGCAGGTTTTCCTGCGCACCTTCTTCGTCGCCGCCTCGGTGACACTGGCGACATTGATCCTCGGCTTTCCGCTCGCCTATCTCATCGCCAATGTGCCGAAGGGCCTGGCTGCGGTGCTGATCGTCGCCGTGCTCCTGCCGTTCTGGACATCAATCTTGGTGCGCACGGCCGCCTGGACGGTGCTCCTGCAGAAATTCGGGCTGGTCAACGATTTCCTGCTTTGGCTCGGCATCGCCAGCGACCGGCTCGACCTGATGTACAGCCGCATCGGGCTGATCATCGCCATGACGCATATCCAGCTGCCGTTCACGCTGCTGCCGATCTACAGCGTCATGCGCACCATCCCGCCCTCGCAGATGAAAGCCGCCTATTCGCTTGGCGCCAGGCCGTTCACAGCCTTCCGCCGCGTCTACATCCCGCAAGTTTTCCCGGGCGTCATGGCCGGATGCCTGCTCACCTTCATCCTGTGCCTCGGCTATTACATCACGCCGGCACTGATCGGCGGCGCCAGCGACCAGCTCATCAGCAATTTCATCGCCAACTACGTCAATGTCGAACTGAACTGGGAGA
>NZ_JANINM010000409.1 GCF_024509055.1 Mesorhizobium sp.
TGTGGACCTCGCCGGAGAGCACGTAGATCGCCGTCTCATGGCTTTCATGCTTATGCGCCTTGGCGCGGGCGCCGGGCGGGATGGTCAGCAGATGCATGCAGATGCCGGAGGAGCCGACGGTTTCGGCGGCAATACCGGCGAAATAGCTCAGTCCCTGCTTGCCTTCATAAGTGCTTTCGGGACGGATAAGATGACAAGTCGGCTTGGGCGACATCGGGGAAACTCCGGGCGTCGATCTGACAAGACAAGGCCAATGGGACGGGTCGAGTGGAAAACAACATCGCCATAAAAGCAATCGGATTCCGGCTGATGCCATTGCCCAAAGAGGCAGGTTCCAGCCGATGACATCGACTTCGCCAGCCGTCGTCGCGGCAAGCAAGCTTGGCCTTACCTTTCAGACCAATGATGGCCCGGTGCAGGCGCTGTCCAATGTCGATCTGACCATCGGCAAAGGCGAGTTCGTCTCTTTCATCGGCCCGTCCGGCTGCGGCAAGACGACCTTGCTACGGGTCATCGCCGACCTGGAGAAGCCGACATCGGGGGCCATCTCCGTCAACGGCATGACGCCGGAGCAGGCGCGCGAGAAACGCGCCTACGGCTATGTCTTCCAGGCGGCGGCGCTGTTCCCGTGGCGCACGATCGAGCGCAATGTCGGGTTGCCGCTGGAGATCATCGGGCTGAGCCAGGCCGAGCAGGCGGAGCGCATCAAGCGCACGCTGGAACTCGTCAATCTCTCCGGCTTCGAGAAGAAGTATCCGTGGCAGCTTTCGGGCGGCATGCAGCAACGCGCCTCGATCGCGCGCGCGCTCGCCTTCGATGCCGACCTGTTGCTGATGGATGAACCGTTCGGCGCGCTCGACGAAATCGTGCGCGACCATCTGAACGAGCAACTCCTCGATCTGTGGGGGCGCACCAACAAGACGATCTGCTTCGTCACTCACTCCATCCCTGAAGCGGTCTATCTGTCGACGCGCATCGTCGTCATGTCGCCGCGACCGGGCCGCGTCAGCGACATCATCGAGTCCACGCTGCCGAAGGAACGTCCGCTCGACATTCGCGAGACGCCGGAGTTCCTGGCGATCGCGGCGCGCGTGCGCGACGGCTTGAGGGCTGGGCACAGCTATGATGATTGAGGGGCGGGAAGAGGAGGTTCCTGCTCTCCCCATCGGGGAGAGGGTGGCCGGAGCGAAGCGGAGGTCTGGTGAGGGGTGGGCGCCCCACGATTTCGTCATCCTAGGGCGGAGCGACGCGAAGCGGAGCGCAGACCCTGGGATCCATGCCGCGACATCGGTCGAAGGACGTAAGCGATTCAGAATAGCTGACAAGCAGAGCCCGGCGCCAGAAGCCCTGTTTCGCGCCGCTGCGGAGCGTCGAGGTAACGGCATGGATCCTAGAGTCTGCGCCGCGTCGCTTCGCTCCTTGCTCCGCCCTAGGATGACGATAGACCCGCTGCGTCGCGTTCTGCCGCCGAAGCGTGGAGGATCGCTCCATGGATAGCTTCCGCTCGAAAATCATCCCCGTTACCACCATCCTCGCCGGCGTGGTCGTGCTCTGGTATGTCTTTGCCGTCGTCCTCAATGCTCCGTTCCAGCGCGATATCGACCAGCGCTCCAACACGACATCCGGAACGGTGGAATTCATCGGCAAGACGCTGTCGCAGCCGAAGCCGACGCTGCCGGCGCCGCATCAGGTGGCGGTGAACTTCTTCGAGAACACTTTCCTGCGACCCATCACATCCAACCGCAGCCTCGTCTACAACGCCTGGGTGACGCTGTCGTCGACGCTGCTCGGCTTTGCGTTCGGCACTGCGCTCGGCATCGTCATTGCGGTTGGCATCGTGCATGTGGCGACGCTCGACCGCAGTCTGATGCCATGGATCATCGCCTCGCAAACCATCCCGATCCTAGCGGTGGCGCCGATGATCATCGTGGTGCTGGCGGCTGTCGGCATCACGGGGCTGATCCCCAAGGCACTGATATCGACCTACCTGTCGTTCTTCCCGGTCACGGTCGGCATGGTGAAAGGCCTGCGCTCGCCCGAGATCATGCATCTCGATCTGATGCACACGTACAACGCCAGCCGCGCGCAAACGTTCTGGAAACTGCGCGTACCGGCTTCGGTGCCGTTCCTGTTCACCTCGATGAAGGTCGCGGTGGCGGCAAGCCTCGTCGGCGCCATCGTCGGCGAATTGCCGACTGGCGCTGTCGCCGGCATCGGCGCCAAGCTGCTCGCCGGCGCCTATTACAGCCAGTCCATCGACATCTGGTCGGCGCTCGTCGCCGGTTCGATCGTGGCCGCACTTCTGGTCATGGTGGTCGGCATCGCCGGACGCCTCGTCGACCGCGCCATGGGTGGGAGGCCGGCATGAGTTGGTTGAAACCCTCCTGGCAAGCGGTGTTGGCGATCCTGCTGTGCCTCATGGCTTTGGCGCTCGGCGCCATGACGAAGCCGGAAGCGGCCGCGCTAGCGCAGCCGACGGCTGCGATGGCCTATCCCTATATGGGCGCCAAGGGACTGATTCTCGGGCTGTTGCTGATCGCGGCAGCGGCTTCGATGGTCAAGCTGACCCCTATTGTCGAAGCGATCGTCCTCTTCGTCGGCGCCCATGCCGCCGCCTGGCTGCTGATCAAGGGCATTGGCGGCTTCGAGGGCACGGCGCTGGCCCCTTATTTCCTGTTGCTTGCAGCGGCATGGTTGCTTGCATGGCGCTGCGTGGCGCTGCTCTCCTCGCTGCGTCCCGCCGCAAACTGGGCGCGGATGGCGTTGCGCCTGATCATCCCGGCGATCTTCGGCGCCTGGATACTGATCATCTGGGAAGCGCTGGTGCGAGGCGCGGGCATCCCATTCATCCTGCTGCCGCCGCCGAGCGCCATCGGCGCGCGCATCGCGAACTCCTTGCCGGTGCTGGGCGCGGATGTGCGGCAGACGATCCTGAAGGCGGTGCTCATAGGCTACATCGTCGGCAATCTCGCCGGCTTCGCCGTCGCCATTCTCGCCGATCGGGTGCCGTTCCTGCGGCGCGGGCTGCTGCCAATCGGCAACATGGTGTCGGCGCTGCCGATCATCGGCGTGGCGCCGATCATGGTAATGTGGTTCGGCTTCGACTGGCCGTCCAAGGCCGCAGTGGTCATCATCATGACCTTCTTCCCGATGCTGGTGAACACGGTCGCAGGGCTTGCCGCGTCCGGCCATATGGAGCGCGACCTGATGCGCACCTACGCTTCCGGCTACTGGCCGACGCTCCTGAAGCTCAGGCTGCCCGCGGCAATGCCTTTCATCTTCAATGCCCTGAAGATCAATTCGACGCTGGCACTGATCGGCGCCATCGTCGCGGAGTTCTTCGGGACGCCCGTGGTCGGCATGGGATTCCGTATTTCGACGGAAGTCGGGCGGATGAACATCGACATGGTGTGGGCCGAAATCGCAGTTGCAGCACTGGCGGGTTCGGTCTTTTATGGCGTGGTTGCTCTCGTCGAAAGAGCCGTCACGTTTTGGCATCCCTCTGTCCGTGGTGGATAGGGGCGGTGGGTTCAAGGGTGCTAACTTCAGAGGGTAAAAACATGAAAAGACTGATTATTCCAATTCTGGCCGGCGCGATGTCGCTGGCCGCTTTCCAGGCGATGGCGGCCGACAAGGTGACGCTGCAGCTGAAGTGGGTCACGCAGGCCCAGTTTGCCGGCTACTATGTCGCCAAGGCCAAGGGTTTCTATGATGCCGAAGGCCTCGACGTCGACATCAAGCCGGGCGGTCCCGACATCGCGCCCGAACAGGTGATCGCCGGCGGCGGCGCCGATGTTATCGTCGACTGGATGGGCGGCGCGCTCGCTGCCCGCGACAAGGGCGTGAAGCTGGTCAACATCGCACAGCCCTTCAAGAAGGCAGGCATGGAACTGGTCTGCCCGAAGAACGGCCCGATCAAGACCGAGGCCGACTTCAAAGGGCACACGCTGGGCGTCTGGTTCTTCGGCAACGAATATCCGTTCTACGCCTGGATGAGCAAGATCGGCCTCAAGACCGATGGCGGGCCCGACGGCGTCACCGTGCTGAAGCAGAGCTTCGACGTGCAGCCGCTGATCCAGAAGCAGGCGGACTGCATCTCGGTGATGACCTACAACGAATATGGCCAGGTGCTCGATGCCGGCTACAAGCCTGAGGACCTGATCGTCTTCAACTATTCGGCCATGGGCAACGACCTTCTGGAAGACGGGCTCTACACACTCGAGGACAAGCTCAAGGATCCGGCTTTCGCGGACAAGATGGTGCGTTTCGTGCGAGCCTCGATGAAGGGCTGGAAATACGCCACCGAGAACACTGACGAAGCGGCCGGCATCGTCGTGGACGGTGGCGGTCAGGACGAAAACCACCAGAAGTTCATGATGAAGGAAGTGGCCAAGCTGATCGACAATGCCGACGGCAAGCTGATCCCGGCGGCTTATGAGCGGACGGCCAAGGCCTTGCTCGACCAGAAGATCATCACCAAGGAGCCGAGCGGCGCCTACACGACCGCCATCACCGACAAGGCGATCAAGTAAGCCTGAGCCTCAAAATCTCGTTCTGAAGGCGGCGCCTTTGGCCATGTGTCAAAGGCGCCGTTCCTTTATGGTGTTCATGACGAAGCTGGTCTCGATCGAGGCGACGCATTTCAGCCGGGCGATCTTCTCCTTGATGAAGCGCTCATAGCGTTCGAGGCTCTCCGTCACCACCTTCAGCACGTAGTCGCGCGAGCCCGTGACGAGGTGGCATTCCAGCACTTCGTCCCAGCCACGGATCGCTTCCTCGAACATGACGATCTCGTCCTCGTTCTGGCGGCCGAGCCGTATGGTGGCGATGGCGACCATGTTCCAGCCGAAAGCCGCCGGGTCGACCAGCGCGGTGTAGTCGCGAATGACGCCGGCCTCCTCCAACCGCCGCACGCGCCGCAGGCAAGGTGACGGCGACAGGCCGATCCGCTCGGCGAGTTCGTTGTTGGTGATGCGTGCGTCTGCCCGCAGCTCATGCAGGATCTTGCGGTCGAAATCGTCAGCTATCTTCTGCTGCACATTTTGCTCCCGGAGGCAAATCATTGCCGGCCAGCAGGCACGACGGTCCGAAAATAGCAAGGACTGCTCGGTGGAGATCGCATAAATTGCGAAGAACACTCCTCAGAAAAGCAGGAACTGCCATGACCGCGCCGCGTCCTTCGAAAACCCATATCGGCAACCACAAGCTCCATCCGGAAACACTGATGCTGAGCTATGGCTTCGATCCGCAGCTTTCAGAAGGTGCCGTCAAACCGCCGGTGTTCCTGACCTCGACCTTCGTGTTCAAATCGGCGGAGGAGGGACGCGACTTCTTCGACTACACGTCCGGCCGCAAGGAACCGCCGAGCGGCACCGCGTCCGGCCTGGTCTATTCGCGCTTCAACCACCCCAACAGCGAGATCGTCGAGGATCGGCTGGCTGTCTACGAGGGAACGGACGCCTGCATCCTGTTTTCGTCCGGCATGTCGGCGATTGCCACGACGCTGCTCGCCTATGCGCGGCCGGGCGACGTCATCCTGCACTCACAGCCGCTCTATGGCGGCACGGAGACGCTTTTGACGCGCACGCTCGGCGCCTTCGGCATAGGCGCCGTCGGCTTCGCCGATGGTGTGGACGAGACTGCGGTGCGCGCGGCCGCCGATGCCGCGACGGCGAAGGGTCGAGTGTCGGTCATCCTGATCGAGACGCCGTCGAACCCGACCAACAGCCTTGTCGATATCGCGCTGATGCGGAAGATCGCCGACGAGATCGGCGCCAGGCAAGGGGGCGCGCCGATCATTGCCTGTGACAACACGCTGCTCGGCCCCGTCTTCCAGAGGCCCATCGAACATGGCGCCGATGTCTCGGTCTATTCGCTGACCAAATATGTCGGCGGCCACTCCGACCTGATCGCAGGCGCGGTCATGGGCAGCAAGGCGGTCACCAAGCCAATCAAGGCGCTGCGTGGCGCGATCGGCACGCAACTCGATCCGCATTCCTGCTGGATGCTCGGCCGCTCGCTGGAGACGCTGTCGATCCGCATGGAAAGGGCGAACGACAATGCACGGCTGGTCGCCGAATTCCTGCGCGATCATCCCAAGGTCGACAAGGTCCATTACCTGCCGTTCCTGGGCGAAGATACTGCGGCGGCCCGTGTCTATCGGGCGCAATGCAGCGGGGCCGGCTCGACCTTCTCCTTCGATATCCTGGGCGGCCAGAAGGCGGCTTTCGCCTTCCTCAACGCGCTGCAGATCTTCAAGCTGGCGGTCAGCCTTGGCGGAACGGAATCGCTCGCCAGCCATCCGGCCGCTATGACCCATTCTGGCATTCCCTTCGAGGTGCGTCAGCGCATCGGTGTGCTGGAAACCACAGTCAGGTTGTCGATCGGCGTCGAGCATCCGGACGATCTGATCGCCGACCTGACGCAGGCGCTGGCGGCGGCTTGAGCGAATGTCGATGCAGTGGTGCCTCGGGCGCAGAGGGCTGTTGAAGACATTCTTGGAGGGGCGGGCTGCTGCCTCTCTTCCATTGTCTTCCATAAAATAAGCGTGTGCTGGGATACATCGGGCGGTGAAACCGTTGTGAGGGTGCATCCGTGCGCTGGGGAGCCGTGTCGGGTGTATCAGCCAACGGAGGTACTCCATGCGCATCCAGTCCCTGTCGCCAATGGTTGCGGCGCTCGCCGTCTCGACTGCCTTCTTGCTTGCACCGCCGGCCATGGCCGAGACGATGAAGTTCAAAGCCACGCTCGATGGCACACAGCAGAGTCCGCCCGTCACCACCAAGGGCAAGGGGACTGCCACGTTCACCTTCGACACGACCAAGAAGAAGCTGAGCTGGAACGTTAAATATTCAGGCCTCAGCGGGCCGGCGGTAGCCGCCCACATCCACGGCCCCGCCGGAATGGGTGAAAATGCGCCACCGGTGATCCCGTTCAAGAATCTCAAGAGCCCGATCAAAGGATCCGCGACGCTGACCGATGCCCAGGCAGCCGATCTCGAAGCCGGCAAGTATTACGTCAACGTTCACACCGCCGCCAACAAGGACGGCGAGATCCGCGGGCAGATCGAAAAGGCTATGTAGACCAGTTATGCCGATGACAAGGGGCGGCGAGCCGCCCCTCTGTCTTGCCGTCAGTTCTTGTCGCGGATTTGCGTCAGCGTGCGGGTCGGCGTGATCGCCTCGGGGTCGAGCCTTATCTCGACGATCGCCGGCTTGCCGCTGGCGCGCGCGCGTTCGAAGGCCGGCGCGAAATCGGCGGTCTTTTCCACTGTCTCGCCATGACCGCCATAGGAGCGCGCGAGTGCCGCGAAGTCCGGGTTCTTGAGGTCGGTGGCGACGACGCGGCTCGGATATTCCCGCTCCTGATGCATGCGGATTGTGCCGTAGATGCCGTTGTTGACCACGACCACGATGATCGGCAGGTCGTACTGGACGGCAGTCGCGAATTCCTGCCCGTTCATCAGGAAGCAGCCGTCGCCGGCAAAGGCGATGACCTCGCGGTCGGGATGCAAGGCCTTGGCGGCGACCGCGGCCGGCGTGCCGTAACCCATCGAGCCGGAGGTCGGTGCCGCCTGCGTGGCGAAGCGGCGGAAGCGATGGAAGCGATGCACCCAGGTGGCGTAGTTGCCGGCGCCGTTGGCGAGGATGGCATCCTCCGGCAGCGCCTTTTCCAGATAGTCCATGATCGGCCCCATCTGCACAGCGCCGGGGCCGGTCTGCGGCGGGGTCGACCATTCGAGATAGGCGGCATGCGCCTTTTCGGTTTCAGCCGCCCATGATGGCGTGCCGGCCGGCTTGCGCTTGCCAAAGGCTTCGACGAAAGCCGACGGCGAGGCGTTGATCGCGAGTGTCGGCCGATAGACACGGCCCAGTTCACCGGCGTCCGCATGGACATGCACCAGTGCCTGGTCGGGATAAGGGCTCTTCAGCAGCGTGTAGTCGGACGAGGGCATTTCGCCCATGCGGCCGCCGATCAGCAGCACCACATCGGCTGCCTTGATCTGCGCGGCAAGCTTCGGGTTGATGCCGATGCCAACGTCGCCGGCATAATTCGGGTGAAGATGATCGAACAGCATCTGGCGACGGAACGAGCAGCCGACGGGAAGCGACCAAGTCTCGGCGATCGTGCGCATCCGCGCCACCGCTTCCGCGTTCCAGCGTGTGCCACCAAGGATGACGAAGGGGCGCTTGGCGTTGTTGAGCAGCATTTCCAGCGCGTCGAGTTCAGTCGCGCCTGGGTGGGTTTCGACCGGTGTGTGCGGAAGCGCTTCCGGTGCCTCGACCTCGCTGGTCAGCATGTCTTCGGGCAGCGAGATTACGACCGGGCCGGGACGGCCCGATGTCGCCACCGCGAAGGCGCGGGTGACGAATTCGGGGATGCGCGAGGCATCGTCAATCTCGACCACCCATTTGGCGATGTCACCGAAGAAGCGCTTGTAGTCGACTTCCTGGAAAGCCTCTCGTTCCTTGGCGTGGCTTGCGACCTGGCCGATGAACAGGATGAGCGGCACCGAATCCTGCATGGCGATGTGGATGCCAGCCGAGGCGTTGGTGGCGCCGGGGCCGCGGGTGACGAAGCAGATGCCCGGCTTGCCGGTCAGGCGTCCCTGGCAGTCGGCCATCATGGCCGCGCCGCCTTCCTGGCGGCAGACGATGGTGCGGATGGAGGAGTCGTGCAGCGCATCGAGCACCGCGAGATAGGATTCGCCTGGCACGCAGAAAATGCGGTCGGTGCCGTTCGCCTCGAGCGCTTCGACGATCAGTTGTCCGCCGGTCTTCATTTTGCTGACTTCTCCAGTTCGGCCAGGATTTCTTGCGTGTGTTCGCCGAGACGCGGCGACGGGCGTTCATAGACCAGCGGCGTGCCGGACATCACCATAGGCGCGCGGACCGAGGGCAGGCGATTGCCGTGGCCGTCGTCGAGATCGAGCCGCATGCCGCGCGCAACCGTCTGCGGATCGTCGAACATCTGGCCGATGGTGTTGATCGGGCTTGCCGGCACACCAGCCGTATCGAGCTTGGCCAGCAGCTGATCGCGATCGAGCGTCTTCAGCGCTTCGACGATCGTTCCGCGCAACTTCGTGCGGTTGGCAACGCGGGCGGGATTGGTGGCGAAATCCGGGTTGGCGGGCAGGTCTGTGAGGCCGACGACGGCGCAAAACTTGCCGAACTGGCCGTCATTGCCGACCGCCAGGATGATGTGGCCGTCCTTCACCGGCAGCACCTCGTAGGGCGCGATGTTCATGTGCGCATTGCCCATCTGCACGGGGGATTTGCCGGAGATAAGATAGTTGAGGTTCTGGTTGCCGAGCGCAGCGATCTGGCTGTCGAAAAGCGCCATGTCGATGTGCTGGCCCTCGCCAGTCTTCTCCGCGTGGCGTAGTGCCGCCTGGATGGCGATCACCGAATACAGCCCGGTGAAGATGTCGGAGATGGCGACACCGGCCTTCTGCGGCTCGCGCCCGGGTTCGCCGGTGATCGACATCATGCCGGCCATGCCCTGGATGATGAAGTCATAGCCCGCGCGAGGCGCGTAGGGGCCATCCTGGCCGAAGCCGGTGATCGAGCAATAGACGAGGCGCGGGTTGATCTTCTTCAGGCTCTCGTAGTCGAGGCCGTATTTCTTGAGGCCACCGAGCTTGAAATTCTCGATCAGCACGTCCGCGGTCGCGACCAGGCGGCGAACGGTGTCGGCGCCTTCCGGTGTCGAAAAATCGATGGCGATCGAGCGCTTGCCGCGATTGCAGGAATGATAGTAGGCGGCCGAGAGGTTCTCGCCATCATGGCCCATGACAAAGGGCGGGCCCCATTTGCGGGTGTCGTCGCCGCCGTCCGGGCTTTCGACCTTGATGACATCGGCGCCAAGATCGGCGAGCGATTGTCCCGCCCAGGGCCCCGCGAGAATGCGGGCAAGTTCGATAACGCGGATGCCTTTCAGCGGAGGTTCTGCCATGGATCACCGTGGTTTGACGACGCGCAGCCTGGAATGCGGCTTGTCCATGCCGTCATCCCAAACCACTGCGCACTTTTGGGCGACATGCACTATCAACCGCGGGCGGCCGTGTCACGACCGATGCTGTAGGCCACGCCGCTCACGACTTCAGCACGCTGTCCGCCCATACGGCGAATTCATTCATGACGCTATCGCGATTGATCTCGTTCAGGCTTTCGTGGCGGGTGTCCGCATAAACCTTTGAAACGAGATTCGAAAAGCCCATTGCCTGCATCCGCCGGGCGAGGTGATGGACGGCCTTGCCGTAATCCGAGGCCGGGTCCTTCTCGCCGCCGACGAGATTGACGAAGAGATCCCGGCGCACGCCGGCAAAGCTCGAATCCTTGCCGCCATTGAGCGCCATGCTGACCACATCGCGCCACATCGACACCGAAGCATCCCAGCCGCAGAGCGGGTCGGCGATGTATTTGTCGACCTCGACCGGATCGCGCGACAGCCAGTCGAACAAGGTCCGGTGGTTGGGAACGGCCTTGCCCCAAGCCTGGAAGGTGAGCCTGGGCAAGAGGCGTGACGGGACGTCCGAGCCCAGCCGCATCCGCTCCCAGCCGAGGATGCCCAGCGCCAGCTTGCCGAGCATGCCCTGCGAGAAATTGCCGTTCCAGATCGCGGCGGCATGGACGCGCTTGGAGTGGCGCAGCACGAAGTTGAGGGCGATCGAGGCGCCGAGCGAATGTCCAAAAGCGATGACCGGCAAGCCTGGATGTCCGGCGGCGATCAGATCGTGGACCGCGCCGACATCGGCGATCACCTTGGCGATGCCGTCGACATCGGCAAATCGGCCGAGAGGCGCGTCGGGCGCTTTTGTCGCGCCGTGGCCCCGATGGTCATGGGCGTAGACATGAAAGCCGCGTGGCGCAAGGAAGTCGGCAAAGCGTTCGTAGCGGGCTGCGTGCTCGGCAAGGCCATGATTGATCTGCACCACGGCGCGCAGTTTTCCCGTGGCGTGCTTCGCATAAAGGTTGAGGTCGGCCCCAGTCGGTGAGGCCAGCCTGGTTTGCTTGTCGAATGGCATGTCTCGCTCCCTCCGTGACTGTTGAGGGAGGGTTCGATGCGCGTCAAGGGAGGACTTGATCGCCGTCTAAATGTGAGGCGTCCTAGTGGTTGCTTTCCATCCGGCAAAAAAATCGTAATTCTGACATGTCGCCGAACCTAGTGTGGCGAATCAATTGCGGGGGAGAGCGGAAATGCGGTTCTGGGTACTTTGGGCTTCGGCCGTCGCGGCTCTCGTCGGCGCCGGCGCGGCGCGCGCCGATGTGAAGATGTCTGGCTCCTTCGTGGCCGACAGCGCCTGTCCGGCGACGCAGGCCATCAGGGGCGACAAGAACCCTGGCAATGTGTCGACCCAGACCGGGCAGAGCTACCAGCTGCTAGCAGGCAACAAGGACGAGCCCACTCACTATCTGATCCTCGTGCCAGGTGCTGATCCGGAGCGGCGCTGGGTCAAGATCAGCTGCGGCCATGTCGCCGGAGCGAACGCATCGGCCACGCCGGCTCCCGCAGGTCAGAGCAAGCAGAGTGCCTCAGGTAAGCCGGAATATGTCTTCGCGCTGAGTTGGCAGCCGGCTTTCTGCGAGACCAAGGCCACCAAACCCGAATGCCGGGCGCAAAACCCCAACGAGTTCGACGCCACCCACTTCACCTTGCACGGGCTGTGGCCGCAACCGAACGGCAATTTCTATTGCCAGGTTTCGGCTGGAGACAAGGCGAACGACAACCCGGCGCATTGGGGCGACCTGCCGCCGGTCAATCTCGATGCCAACACCCGCGCCGAGCTTGATCAGGTGATGCCCGGCACCGTTTCCAAACTGGAACGCCATGAGTGGATCAAGCACGGCACTTGCTACGGCAAGAGCCAACAGGAGTATTTCTCCGATGCGCTCAACCTGATGCGGGCGGTGAACGCTTCGTCGGTGCGCGACCTTTTCACTCGCAACATCGGCAAGCAAATAACATCGGATCAGATCCGTAGCGCCTTCGACGATGCCTTCGGCAAAGGCGCCGGCGAGCGTGTGCGGGTTTCCTGCCTGGTCGATCCGTCGAGCGGCAGGCGCATGATCGGCGAGCTGACGCTCGGTCTGTCCGGCACCATCGGTCCGGACTCAAAGCTCGGCGACCTGCTCATGGCCTCGGCGCCGACGAGCAAGGCCGGCTGCCCGAAGGGCGCGGTCGATCCGATCGGGTTCCAGTAGGAAAAACCAGATCTATGCAATTCCGTACGGAAAACCGCTTCACACTTTTCCTGCAATTGCCCTAGGCAGTCTTCGGGGAGACCCCGCGCGTGATCGCTTCACCGCCCGGCTCGCCGACGACACGGTCGCGGCCGCTCGACTTGGCCTTGTAGAGGCGCTGGTCGGCGAGCGCGAAAATGTCGGCAAGGCAGCGCGTCGTTTCGCTGACGGTGGAGACACCGGCGCTGACGGTGATGTCGTATCGGCCGGTGTGCGCCGAGGTCTTGGCCGCGTTTCTGATGCTTTCACCGAGCAACCTGGCCGATGCGTGTGGCTGTTGTGTCAGTATTGCGAACTCCTCGCCGCCGATCCGGAACACCTGATCGCTGCCACCAACCGTCTCGGCCAGCATCGCGGCCGTCGACTTCAGCACCTTGTCGCCCTCGGCATGGCCGAAACGGTCGTTGATCGACTTGAAATGATCGACGTCGACGATGAGCAGGCTGAGCGGCTTGCCGATATTGATGGCGGCCGCGACAGCGGACTCGCCGTCGGCATCGAAACTGCCGCGATGCAGCAGGCCGGTCAGGCCGTCGCGACCGACATACTTGATGAGGGCTTCATAGCGTTCGCGGTAGGTCAGGGTGTCGAAAATGTCGGAGAGACCACGCGGCACGGCGACGTCGTGATCCTCCACCCATTTGAGATAGGCTACCAGCATGCCGCTATAGGCAAGCGCCGCACCCATCTTGGCGAACCAGCCGCCGAAGAAGACCGCGATCGGCGCGCCGGCAACGAAGTGCAGCGCGGTGAAGAAGCCGATTTGGTCGAAAGTCAGCACGCAGGCGACCGAGGCAAATATCCGCGCGAAAGGCAGATGGCGCAGATAGGCGCCGAGCTTCTCGTAGAGCAGGATGATCAGGATGGCATCGATGAAGAGCAGCGTGGTGCCCCAGACCATCAGCCAGCCCATCTCGTCGATGAAGCCGATATCGGGAACCTTGCCGTCAGGAAGCGGTGAAATCGTATGCAGGCGCAGGACCAGCACCAGACCGATCATCAGCGCATTGCCGAGCAGCAGGCCGTAGATCGGCTGTCGGACGGTGGCCGCGTCCTCCTTCATGTAGAGCAGGAGCAGCATCACCAGCTTGCCGGAGAACATCACGGCCGAGCCTGGCGAGACCATGCCGAAGGGCAGTTGGACATAAAAGACGCTGGCCAGATAGGTTTCGAGGAAATGCATGACGCCGAGCGCGCAGACGAACACGCCTAGTCCGATGCGGGCCCTGAAGCGGAAGAGCGTGACCATGGCGCCGAAGTACAGAACCGCCTCGGCAAGGAGCAGGACACCGTTCAGCACGTCGTCGATCCGACCTTTCCCCGAAATCGCGGCCTGGCCGCAATTTCCCAACCTCTCAGTGTTTTGACGGCGAATGGTTAACCGCTGCTTTCATCGGACCACCGTCCGGCCGAAAAGATGCGGCTGTTTCGGCCGGGCGAAAGCTTCCGGATCCGTCGTCGCACGCCGAAAGCGATTGCCGTTCGGCGCTTCATCGCCTACATAGCGCGCAATCCTCCATCCAACTCGACACTTCAGTTTCCAGGGAAAGCGCGCGTGGCTCGCCAGTTCATCTATCACATGTCCGGCCTGTCGAAGGCCTATGGCACCAAGAAGGTGCTCGATAACGTTCACCTGTCCTTCTATCCGGACGCCAAGATTGGCATCCTCGGCCCGAACGGCTCGGGTAAGTCGACGATCCTGCGCATCATGGCCGGGCTAGACAAGGAATTCCAGGGCGAGGCGTGGCTGGCCGAGGGCGCGACTGTCGGCTATCTCCCCCAGGAACCGCAGCTCGACCCCAGCAAGACCGTGATGGAAAACGTCATGGAAGGCGTCGCCAGGAAGACGGCCATCATCGAGCGCTATAACGAACTGATGATGAATTATTCCGACGAGACGGCGGATGAGTCCGCCAAGCTCCAGGACGAGATGGACCGGCTCAACCTTTGGGATCTCGAGCAGCAGGTCGAGATGGCGATGGATGCGCTTCAGTGCCCGCCAGGCGACTCGGAAGTGACGAACCTCTCGGGTGGCGAGCGCCGCCGCGTCGCGCTTTGCCAGCTTCTGTTGCGCCAGCCCGACCTCTTGCTGCTCGACGAACCGACCAACCATCTCGACGCCGAGACCACGGCGTGGCTGGAAAAGCACCTGCGCGACTATCCGGGCTCGGTGCTGATCATCACCCACGACCGCTACTTCCTTGACAATGTCACCGGCTGGATCCTCGAGCTCGATCGTGGTCGCGGCATTCCGTACGAGGGCAACTACACCAAGTATCTCGACGCCAAGGCCAAGCGCCTGATCCAGGAAGGCCGCGAGGACGACGCCCGCCAGAAGTCGATCTGGCGCGAGCGCGAGTGGATCCAGTCCTCGCCCAAGGCGCGCCAGACCAAGTCCAAGGCGCGTATCAAGGCCTATGAGGAACTGGTCGAGCAGTCGCAGAACCGCAAGCCGACCGACACGCAGATCGTCATTCCGTCGAGCGAGCGGCTCGGCAATGTCGTGATCGAGGTCGAGGGCCTGAACAAGGGCTTTGGCGACGAGCTCCTGATCGAGAACCTGTCGTTCAGGCTGCCGCCGGGCGGCATCGTCGGCGTCATCGGCCCGAACGGCGCCGGCAAGACGACGCTGTTCAAGACCTTCACCGGCCAGGAGAAGCCGGATGCGGGCTCGATCCGCATCGGCGAGACGGTCAAGCTCGGCTATGTCGACCAGAGCCGCGACGCGCTCGATGGGAACAAGACCGTGTGGGAAGAGATCTCCGGCGGCGCCGAGGTCATCAAGCTCGGCAAGCACGAGATCAACAGCCGTGCCTACTGCTCGTCCTTCAACTTCCGGGGGGGCGACCAGCAGCAGAAGGTCGGTAACCTCTCGGGCGGCCAGCGCAACCGCGTGCATCTGGCCAAGATGTTGAAGAACGGCGGCAACGTGCTGTTGCTCGACGAACCGACCAACGACCTCGACACCGAAACGCTGGGTGCGCTGGAAGACGCGCTGGAAGCCTATGCCGGCTGTGCCGTCATCATCAGCCACGACCGCATGTTCCTCGACCGCATGGCCACCCATATGCTTGCGTTCGAGGGCGACGCGCATGTCGAATGGTTCGAGGGCAATTTCGAGGAATATGAGAAGGACAAGCTGCGGCGCCTCGGCGCCGAAGCGGCGGCGCCTCACCGCATGACGCACAAGCGGCTGACGCGGTAAGATCTAGCGGGGCGGCGAGACGGAGACGAGGTTTCTCAAATGGCTGACTGGTCCGCCGCCCAATATCTGAAGTTCGAGGATGAGCGCACGCGGCCTGCGCGCGATCTCATCCAGCAGGTACCGGTCGATTTTCCGCGTCGCGTCGTCGATATCGGCTGCGGGCCGGGCAACTCGACCGAGCTTCTGGTCGAGCGCTGGCCGGATGCCGAGGTCAGCGGGTTCGACACCTCGCCCGACATGATCGAGAAGGCGAGGGCGCGGCTGCCGAACGTCAATTTCGCGCTCGCCGATGCCGCTAATTGGCAGCCCGAAAACCCGATCGACGTCATCTTTGCCAACGCAGTCTTCCAGTGGCTGCCGGAACACCCGGCCGTTTTCCAGCGGCTGATGGGGCTGCTTGCACCCGGAGGCGCCCTGGCTATCCAGATGCCCGACAATCTTGGCGAAGCTTCGCATCAGCTGATGCGCGATACGGCTGCCGAGATGCCGTTCTCCGCGAAGCTGAAGAGCGCGGCGCGCGGACCGCTGCCGCCGGTGTCGTTCTACTACGATCTCCTGTCGCCGCTCGCGGACCGGCTGGATATCTGGCACACGATCTACAACCATCCGCTGGCCGATGCCGAAGCGATCGTCGAATGGGTGAAGGCGACCGGACTGAAGCCGTTCCTCGATCCGCTCGACGCGGATGAGAAAAAGCTCTTCGTCGACAGCTACACGGCAAAGATCGCAAAGGCCTACCCGAAGACGGCCAACGGCAAGGTGCTGTTGCGCTTTCCTCGTATCTTCATCATCGCTAAACGGGCCTGAATACCCGCCGCTCGGCGGTGCCATCGGCGGTTGTCGATTTAAGCTGGCATAAACCTGCCAAATGCGACAAGGGTAGCGCCGGGCTCGCTCCGGTGCCCGTGCCTCAGACGGATTGGATATGCATCGCGTCATCATCAGCGGCATCGGCGCCGAAATCCCTGAACCCGTCATTACCAATGAAGAACTGGTCGAGAGCTTCAACAGCTGGGTCGACACCGAGAATGCGCGCCGTGCCCTGACAGGGGACACGCTGCTGCAGAAATCGGACAGCGCCTTCATTGAGCACGCGTCGGGCGTGAAGACCCGCCATGTCGTCGAGCGCGAAGGCATCCTCGACCCGACCCGCATGACGCCGCGCATCCCGGCGCGGCCGGACGACGCGCTGTCGCTGGAGGCCGAGTTCGGCATCGCGTCGGCCAGGAAGGCGCTTGCCCACGCCGGAGTAGATGCGTCCGAGGTCGATCTGGTGATCTGCTCGGCCTCGCATCACCAGCGGCCCTATCCGGCGATCGCCATCGAAATGCAGCAGGCGCTTGGCACCAAGGGCGCCGGCTTCGACATGGGGCTCGGTTGCTCCTCAGCCGCGGCCGCGCTGCACATCGCGGTCAATCTGGTCAGGGCAGGGGCGCACAAGCGCATCCTGGTGTCGACGCCAGAGATCATCACCGGCCATCTCAATTTCCGCGACCGCCAGACGCATTTCATCTTCGGCGACGCTTCGGTCGCCATGGTCGTCGAAGGGCTGGCGCAGGGCGAGAAGCGGCCCGGCCGCTTCGAGGTGCTCGACACGCGCACCTGGACGCAGATGTCGAACAACATCCGCACCAATCTCGGCTATCACACCCGCACCGCCCAGGCCGATCCCTACATGATCGACCTGGAAGGCAATTTGATCAAGCAGGTCGGCAACAAGGTGTTCAAGGAAGTCACCGTCGCCGGGCACAAGTTCATCGTCGAATTCCTGGCCGAACACGGGCTGGCGCCGGGAGGCATCCGCCGCTTCTGGCTGCACCAGGCCAATGCACGCATGAATGCAATGATCCTGAAGCTGTCCTTCGGCCATGATGTCGACCACGACCGCGCGCCGATGGTGCTGGAGCGGCTCGGCAACACGGCAGGCGCGGGCGCCATAGTGGCGCTGGCGGAGAATCATGCCGACATGACGGCAGGCGATTTCGGCCTGCTTTGCGCCTTCGGCGCTGGCTATTCTATCGGCGGCGCGCTGCTGAAGATGTTATGATGCTTACGGCCGCGCGGCCGCATCATGCCGGCGCGAACGGCACCAGCATGGGTACGCGCTTGGCATAATCATCATAGGCTGGGCCCAGTTCTCCGCGCAGGAAACTCTCCTCCAGCCGCGCCTTGATGACGATGCCGACGAGCAGCACGGCTGCGCCGGCGACACCCCAGACGGTCCCCTTCGCCGCCATGGTGGCAAGGATCGACAGCAGCAGCCCGGTATAGATCGGGTGGCGCACCAGCCCGTAGGGACCAGTGTCGACCACATGATGATCCGCCTTGGCGGTAATGGTGCCGGACCAAAGCCTGCCGAGATGCAGGCGAGCCCACCAGGCGAAGGCGATGCCGATAGCGACCAGGGCAACGCAGATCCATGCCTCGGTCAGGTTCGGCATCCACAGCCGAAGGCGGCCGACATAGCCGTGCGCCGGGACGACCAGCAGCACGGTGCCGACCAGCCACAGCACGCGATAGCTGAGTTCCGTTTGAACGCCGGCGCGCTTCTGCGCCGGATCCGACCAGAAAGCGGCGATGGCCCAGGACACGATCCAAGCCAGCCACAAGGCAGCGATTGCGGGTCCGGGGTGCACGATCCAACCTCTTTCGATGCTCGCCGTCTGGGGCGCGCCATCTAAGGGATGAGGCGCGGCAAAAGATAGTCGAAGCCGGTAAGAACGTCGTGATCGCCGGGAGGGAGACCGGCAAGAAGCTGTTCTTCCGGCTCGACCTTTACGCAGCCATCGCAGCGGCGACAAGCGCCTCGCCGGAATACTGCCGGCCGCCGATGCCCCAACCGCCATCGGGCGCATTGAGGATATTGATCCATGTGTTTTCGGCCTTATGGCCCGGCACGCAGAGTTCGGCGACGATCCTGGTGGCGGCCGTTATGAAAGCCTCCCGCGCTTCGATCGACGCGAGGCCGATGTTGGGCAATTTCAATTCCACCATGACGAGAGGCCGATTGGCTCCGCCTCCGTAGATGCGTTGAAGCGGCAGGATATGGACTGTCCCGCCGACAATTGCGGTGAAGAATGAATTCCCGGTGGCGCCGGAGGCTTCGATGAGGGCGGCGCTCAGGCGGGGCAGGATCTCGCGCTCTCCCGCCGCGGTCAGCACGCCTTCAGGCGCGGTTACGGTGATCGGCATATTGGTTCTTCCTTCTAGGTTGCGAATGACCCCGACGGCGCGATTGCTTTGCGCTTGCCAGGTTACGTATTGATTGTTACGTTACCTCAAAACAGAGAGTCAATAGGTTTCGTATCGATCACTATGGAAAATTCGGAGAAACCCCGCGGCGGCAGGCCGCGCGCATTCGACCCCGACGCCGCGCTCGATGCGGCGATGCATCTGTTTTGGGAACACGGCTATGAAGCGACATCGCTTGCGATGCTGCGCGAGGCCATGGGCCTGACGCCTCCACAGATCTACAACGCCTTCACGGACAAGGAGACGCTGTTTCGCCGGGCGTTGTCGCGCTACCACGACAAGGAGATCGGGTTTGCGCAGGACGCGCTCGGCGCCCCGGTGCCGACCGGGGAGGCGATCCGGTTGCTTCTGATGGGGGCGGCACAGGCCTACACAAGGCCGGAAAAGCCTGGCGGCTGCCTGTTTGTCAGCGGTGCGCTGGCGACGTCGCCGCAGGCGCAAGGTATTGCGGACGAGCTCAAGACATATCGCAAGGCAGCCGAAGCGGCGATCGCTGCCCGGCTGGCCGAGGGACGTGAGGCTGGCGAAGTGCCGGTGGGTCTATCCGTCGAGCGATTTGCCAAGTACCTGGCCGGGGTCATGAACGGAATGTCGATCCATGCACGCGACGGCGCTTCGGTGGACGATTTGCGAGCCCTGGCCGAAACTGCCCTTGCCGCATGGGAGATCGAAGTGCAAAAAGCCCCAAAGGATGATGCCGATGCAGGATCTGTTGTCCACGATTGAGCCCACGATCGAGATCGTGCCGGGCCGCAAGCTAACCGCCAAGGTCGCGGCGCTTTATGTCGCGCCGTTCGATCATTTCCAGACAAGGTCGGTGGACGAATTGCGGTTGAGCTTCGACGGCATCGCGGGCGACTTTCACGCGGGCGCCACGAGGCGGTCCGGCGGACGCGAGCCGTGGTATCCGCGCGGCACCGAGATGCG
>NZ_JANINM010000410.1 GCF_024509055.1 Mesorhizobium sp.
GCTTGCCGATGAAGGCGCCGATGCCTTCCTCGGCGTCGCGCGCCAGCATGTTTTCCACCATCACACGGCCAGTATGAGCGTAGGCGTCCGCAAGCCCCATTTCGGCCTGGGCGTAGAAGGCTTCCTTGCCGGTCTTGAGCACCAAAGATGATTTTGAAGCAACGGTTTGCGCGTATTTGTTGACAACCTGATTCAGATATTCGCGTGGCACGATGCGGTTGATGAGGCCGAATTCCTTGGCGGTCGCCGCGTCGATCGTCTCGCCGGTCAAGAGCATTTCCATCGCCTGCTTGCGCGACACGTTGCGCGACAGCGCCACCATCGGCGTCGAGCAGAACAGACCGATATTGACGCCGGGCGTGCAGAAAGTCGCTTCATGCGACGCAATGGCGAGGTCGCAGCTTGCGACGAGTTGCAGACCGGCGGCGGTGGCAAGGCCGTCGACCTCGGCGATCACCGGCTTCGGGTGGCGCACGATCGTTTGCATCAGCGTCGCGCAGGCTGCGAACGTCTTTTCGAAGAACGCCCTGCCTCGATCCGGTTCGGCGCGATGCGCGGTCATTTCCTTGAGGTCGTGGCCGGCGCAGAAAACTTTTCCTGATGCCGCCAGGATGATGACGCGAACGGATTTGTCTTCCTTCACGCGATCGAATTCGGCCTGCAGCGCCGCCATCGTCGCCAGCGAGAGCGCGTTGGCCGGCGGGCTGGCAAGCGTCAGACGCAGCACGCCCTTGTCCTGGCTGACCAGAACGGGGCCGTCGGCGACGGCCGGCTTGATGGCAACGACTTCAGCCACTTTGAAACCTCGCAATCAGCTCGCGGACCATGGAGCAACAGAACTAGCATGCTGCCGGTTGAAGAAAAGCCGCGAGACGTGTTTTCTCCATCGCACCGTTTGGTCCAGGCGGCGCCTGGAGCCTTCCGCTTCATATAGGACGCTGCCCATGCCTGCCCAAAGCAATCTGAAGCCGGTGCTCAACGCTGCGGAAGTCAATGCGCTGATGGCCAGCGTGTACCCGCAGCTCAACGACCAGTTCAGCTTCTATGAAGCGCTGGAGGTGTTTCCGGGCGGCTGCACGGTGCGGCTCAATGCCGACGCACGGCATTTGCGGCCCGGCGGCACCGTGTCCGGCCCGTCGCTCTTCACGCTGGCCGACATTGGCGGCTATGTCTGCGTGCTTAGCCATGCGGGGCCGGATGCGCTGTCGGTGACGGTCAACCTGGACATCAACTTCGTGCGCAAGGCCGAGGCCGGGCCGATCGACGGCCATTGCCGGATCCTGAAGCTCGGCAAAAGCCTGATGGTGTTCGACATCGATATCGTCGCCGGCCCGGAAGGCCACACCGTGGCGCATGCCACGGGCACCTATTCGATACCGCCCAAGCGCTCAGGCGGTGCGGTAAAATAATACCGCAATGCCAAGCAATTGTTTTTATTTGACTTTACGCGCCAGGAGAGTTTTTGATCGCCTTGACGCGCATTGCGCCCTCGCCTATAAGCCGTCCTCGAACAGCGGCCCGCAAAGGCCGCCGTTTTGTTATTGGCGGCCGGCCCTCGCGCTTACCGCCAATCCAAGCAACAAGAAACGCCTTTCCTACCCCTCACGGATTGGAAAGGTCCAACCGAGAGTAAAACCATGGCTACCTTTTCGCAGAAGCCTGCGGATGTGGTGAAGAAGTGGGTGCTGATCGACGCCGAAGGTCTCGTCGTCGGCCGCCTCGCCACTGTCATCGCCAACCATCTGCGCGGCAAGCACAAGCCCACCTTCACCCCGCATGTCGATGATGGCGACAACGTCATCGTCATCAATGCCGACAAGGTGGTGTTCACCGGCAAGAAGTACACCGACAAGGTCTATTACTGGCACACCGGCCATCCCGGCGGCATCAAGGAGCGCACCGCTCGTCAGCTGCTCGAGGGCCGTTTCCCTGAGCGCGTCGTCGAGAAGGCTGTCGAGCGCATGATCCCGCGCGGCCCGCTTGGCCGTCGCCAGATGAAGAATCTCCGCGTCTATGCAGGCGCCGAGCATCCGCACACCGCCCAGCAGCCCGTCGCGCTCGACGTGGCCAAGCTGAACTCCAAGAACAAGAGGGCTTCGTAATGGCTGAGCTTTCCTCGCTCGCAGAACTCGGCACCGTCGCCGCGCAGCCGGCCGCGCCCGTGCATGTCCAGAAGCTCGACAAGTCGGGCCGCGCCTATGCCACCGGCAAGCGCAAGAACGCCATCGCGCGCGTCTGGGTGAAGCCGGGTTCCGGCAAGATCATCGTCAACGACAAGGAATTCGCGGCCTATTTCGCGCGTCCCGTGCTGCAGATGATCCTCAACCAGCCGATCGTCGCCGCGAACCGCGCCGGCCAGTACGACATCGTCGCCACCGTCATCGGCGGCGGCCTCTCCGGCCAGGCGGGCGCCGTGCGTCACGGCATCTCCAAGGCGCTGACCTACTACGAGCCGGGCCTGCGTTCCGTGCTCAAGAAGGGCGGCTTCCTGACCCGCGACAGCCGCGTCGTCGAGCGTAAGAAGTACGGCAAGGCGAAGGCCCGCCGCAGCTTCCAGTTCTCGAAGCGCTAAGCGCTGCGAAGTCCAATCATTTCGAAGAGGCCGCCTCCGGGCGGCCTTTTTGTTACCAGTGCCCGGCCGGCGTCTTGATGTAGTCGATGAATGCGCGCAGGGGCGCGGGCACCAAGCGGCGCCCGGGATAGTAGAGAAACGGCCCGGAAAAATCCTGCCACCACGGCTCCAGCACAGGTTCCAGCACGCCGCTCTCGAAATGCGGGCGCACCCAGTCCTCGAACAGCCAGAGAATGCCGACGCCGGCGATCGCCGCATCGATGGCGAGATCGACGCCTCCACCGATGCTGACGACCAATGGTCCGGTGGTATCGACCCGCACCACCTCGCCATCGCGCTCGAACTCCCAGGGTGTCATGACCCCGCTCGGGAAGCGACCGCGCACGCAGGCATGACCAAGCAGATCACGGGGATGCTGCGGCCGACCGTGCCGAGCAAGGTAGGCCGGCGCAGCGGAGGTGGTGAAGCGCTGCGTGCGCGGTCCGATCGGCACGGCGATCATGTCCTGCTCCAGCCGCTCGTCATAGCGGATGCCGGCATCGCAGCCGGCCACCAGCAGATCGATAAAGTTCTCCTCGGCAATCACCTCCAGGCGAATGGCGGGATAGGCCTCGAGAAATCCCGGAACGATCCTTGGCAGCAGCAGCCGCGAGGCGCTTATTGGCACGTTGAGCCGCAAGGTTCCGGCGGGCCGGTCGCGAAAGCCGTTCACCACATCGAGCGCGGCTTCCACTTCGCCCAATGCGGGGCCAAGCCGCGCCAGCAGGCTGGCGCCTGCCTCGGTCAAGGCAACGCTGCGCGTCGTGCGGTTGAAGAGCCGCACACCAAGCTGGGTTTCCAGTCGGCGGATGGCTTCACTGAGCGCTGACGCGCTGCCCGCCGTGGCGCGGGCACCCTCGCGAAAGCCGCCGGCGCGCGCCACGGCCATGAACGCCTGTAAATCGTTGAGGTCAGCCACTGTTCTTAATTCCGCACAAGCTGTACCGATTATACCAAGTTATCGGGACAGCGGCCATGCCCTATCTCCCTCGGTGACAGCGAAGGAGAACCACGATGTCCAGCGTAGACAAATCCGGCACCTATAAACTCGGCGACCGCTCCGTCCATCGCATCGGCTACGGCGCCATGCAGCTTGCGGGCAAGGGCGTGTTCGGTCCGCCGAAGGACCATGACGCGGCGATCGCCGTCCTGCGCGAAGCGGCGGCAAATGGGGTCAATCACATCGACACCAGCGACTATTATGGCCCCTATGTAACCAACCGGCTGATTCGCGAGGCGCTGGCGCCCTATTCCAAAGACCTCGTCATCGTCACGAAGATTGGCGCCCGCCGCGGCAGCGATGCCTCCTGGCTGCCGGCCTACTCGGCCGAGGAACTCGCGCAGGCCGTGAACGACAATTTGAGCAATCTCGGGCTCGACGCGATCGAAGTGGTCAATCTGCGCATCATGTTCGGGGTGCATGGCCCTGCTGAAGGTTCCATCGAGGCGCCGCTGACCGTGCTGGCGGAATTGCAGCGCAAAGGCCTTGTGCGCCATATCGGCCTGAGCAACGTCACTAGCACGCAGATCGAGGAGGGCCGGCGCATCTGCGACATCGTCTGCGTGCAGAACCAGTATAATCTCGCGCACAGGGATGACGACGCGTTGATTGACGAGCTTGCCCGCGACGGCATCGCCTATGTGCCGTTCTTCCCGCTCGGCGGCTTCAGCCCGTTGCAGTCCTCGACCCTGTCGGCTGTGGCTGAGCGGCTTGGCGCCACGCCGATGCAAGTCGCACTCGCGTGGCTGCTGCAGCGCTCACCCAATATCCTGCTCATCCCCGGCACCTCGGCGGTTACGCACCTGCGGGAAAATCTCGCGGCGGCGGAGTTGGAGTTGTCGGCAGCGGCGCTCAGCGAGTTGGACGGCGTGGCGAAGGCGGCGTGACGCTGGCGCCGTCACCCACCCGCGCCTCTGGCACGACCTCCCCATCATGGGGAGCCCGGCGCGAAGAGCCGGGTCGGGTGACGGGCGAAGCAGTTAATCGATGCTAACTGTGTACGCCTGTCTTGGCATGCCGCACCCGATAGCCCGTCGCCGTCATCAAATCGGCAGCGACCATCAACTCGTCGGCCTGGGCGACCAGGGCGCCCGTGGCGATCGAGGCCCCCGCCGCCGCCAGCGAATTCTCGGCATAAAGCCTGTTGCCGGCTTGCAGACTGCCAGCCCGACGCGCGGAGATCATCCTATGGCCGCGCCATTGGTCAGTGTGCTCGAAGTGGTCGAGGATCTGGTCGGCGCTCGTCTCTCCGGCCAGGCTCTGGCTTGATACGGCGCCAAGCGAAACGGATAGCCCGAACGAAACGGGCAGGAGCAGGCTCAGCCAGAGTATTCGCATCGGGGAATCGCTCCGTTCCGGGTCGGAACCCGCTTAGGCGATGCCTATGACAGGACCATGAAGGAAGCCAGCTATCTTCTCGGCGAGTGCTTCAGATACGCTTGGCCAGCCGCCGGAACCAGGCGAGCGCGGGCATTTCGACGAAGCGCCAGGTGAACCAGGATGCGACCACGACGGCGATCAGCATCGCCACCATGGCCGCGAAGCCGATCCATGGCGAACCGACACCGAAACCCGTCACCGTATCGCCGCGCAGCACCACGTCGCCAACGATGCCGTGGCCGAGCTTGCGTTCGATGAGGCCGCCGACATTGATCATGCGTGCCTGCACGAAGATGTGGACCATGTAGATCGAATAGGAAAGCGAGCCGAGCAGCAGCATCGGACGGCTGCGCAACAGCACGCTGATCCAGCCGCCTTCATGGGCGAAAAGGTATAGCGCCAGCGCGAAGACAAAGGGCGCGGCGATCCCTGCATCGTTGGCTCCGGCGATCGAAACGAACAGCCCGATCAGCGCAATCATCGCAAGCTCGGCAATCGTCCAGGCGATGCGCCCTGCCCCGCCGCCGAGCGCCTGTCGCGCCTCTGCAATGGAATCGTGTTGAAACCAGGCAAGCAGCGCGCCGAGCGAAAAGCCGTAAAGGCAGCGGATGAAGCCGAAATCGAAGGACACGTCCATATGACGGTTCGAGAAGGCAAGCAGGAACAGGGGCGCGGTCACGGCCGCGGCGACGAACCATATCCAGGCGCGCTGGCCGGTGGCGAAGACGACGCCGGCAAAGAGCAGATAGGTGAAGAATTCAGCCGAAATGCTCCAGCTCGGGGCGTTCCAGGTCAGGTGATTTTCCACGCCCATGCCTTGCAGCAGCAGGAGGTTGGCAAAGAGGCTCTTCACATCGAATCCGCCGCTGAAGGGGGCGGCTCCCGTCCCGTGCAGCGCCGGCAGGACCAGCCGCAGCGCCTCGAACGCGACGAAGGCGGCAAGCATCAGGAGATGCAGCGGATAGATGCGTCCGAAGCGCACCAGCGCAAACCGGGCAAGGTCATCCTGCGCGCTCAGCCTGCTGCTGTAGGAACTGGCGATCACGAAGCCGGAGAGCACGAAGAAGAAGTCGACGAACAGATAGGAGCCGCCGACAAAGGCGCTCTGCGAAATCATCGACGTGGTCGGAAAATGGAACAACGCCACCAGCAGCGCGCAGATGCCGCGCCAGGAATCCAGTACCAGGAAGCGCTCGGCGGCGATCGTGCCGGTCCGGGTCGCCGCCGGAGCGGGCGCAAGGTTGAGCAAGGCGGCCTGCGTCATGATGATACAAATCCTGTGTTGGCGCGGCACTCGCCGGGCGCCGTTCCCTTTCCGCAAGCTGTGACTGGCATGTTGCGTGCCGGTTCTGTAGTTGTGGCTGCCCGATGAAAACGAGGACCCGTAATGGCGAATAATGAGATCGACCACGCCTTCACCGCCCGCTCCAAGACGGGCGCGTCGTATGAGCCGACCTACGCCGGAGCGCTCTCGTTCATGCGCCGCAAGTACAGCAAGGACGTGAAGGGCGCCGATGCGGTGGTCTGGGGCATCCCTTTCGACGCTGCCGTCACCAACCGGCCGGGCGCGCGCTTCGGGCCGCAGGCGATTCGCCGCGCCTCGGCGATCCTCGACAACGACCCGCAATATCCGTTCTCGCGCGACCTGTTCGAACACCTGTCGGTCGTCGACTACGGCGACTGCCTGCTGGACAGCGGCAACCACCAGAAGACACCTGGCACGATCGAGCGCGAGGCGGCCAAGATCCTGAAATCAGGCGCTTTCCTGCTGTCGCTCGGCGGCGACCATTTTGTCACCTGGCCGCTGCTCAAGGCGCATGCTGCGATCCACGGCCCGCTGGCGCTGGTGCAGTTCGATGCCCACCAGGACACCTGGCCCGATGACGGCAAGCGCATCGACCACGGCTCGTTCGTCGCCCGAGCGGTGAAAGAAGGCGTCATCGATCCCGACCGCTCCATCCAGATCGGCATCCGGACGCACGCGCCCGATACGTGCGGCATCAAGATCCTCTATGGACACGAGGTCGAGGAAATGCGCGCCTCCGACATCGCCTATGCGATCGTCGACCGCACCGGTGGCAAGAAGACCTATCTCACCTTCGATATCGACTGCCTTGACCCGGCGTTTGCGCCCGGCACGGGCACGCCGGTGGCGGGCGGCCCCTCCTCCGCCAAGATCCTGTCGACGCTGCGCCAGCTCGGCCAGGTCGACATCGTCGGCGCCGACGTGGTCGAGGTTGCGCCGGCCTATGATCATGCCGATATAACGGCCATCGCCGGATCGATCATCGCCATGCACTATCTCGGCCTGCTGGCGGAGCGAAAGGCAAGGCTCGAGGATTTGAACAACGGCAATCATGCCGTTCTGCATAATGCTCACGGCATATAGTTTTGGAATCGCAGGGAATTTGGCAAAGATGAAACCGAAAATCTTCATTGACGGCGAACATGGCACGACCGGCCTGCAGATCAGGGCGCTGCTGGCCGACCGTGGCGACCTGGAGATCATCTCCATTCCCGCCGAGCGCCGCAAGGAAGCCGCCGCCAGAGCCGAATTCCTCAACGCCGCCGATGTCGCGATCCTATGCCTGCCGGATGCGGCGGCCAAGGAAAGCGTCTCGCTGATCGAGAACGACACGACGAAGGTGATCGACGCCTCGACCGCGCATCGCGTGGCCGATGGCTGGGAGTATGGCTTCGCCGAAATGGACAAGGATCAGGCGAAGAAGATTGCCTCCGCCAAGCGCATCGCCAACCCTGGCTGCTGGCCACAGGGGCCGATCGCGACACTCCGGCCGCTGGTCGCGGCCGGCCTACTGCCGGCGGACTTCCCGGTCACCGTCAACGGCATTTCCGGCTATTCCGGCGGCGGTCGGCCGATGATCGAGGACTATGTCGACAAGGGCGAGGATGCGCCTGAGTTCCTGCCCTACGGGCTGACCTTGCAGCACAAGCATGTGCCCGAGTTGCGGACCTATGCGAAGCTCTCGCACGACCCGATCATGCAGCCGGCGGTCGGCAATTTCGCGCAAGGCATGATCACCGTTGTGCCGCTGCAGCTCGGCGGGCTCAAGCGCGTGCCTACCGGCGCGGAGCTCCACGCGGCGATCGCCGACCATTTCGCCGGCATCGACGGCGGCGTGGTGGAAGTCGCGCCCTACACGCATATGGAGCGCGTGCCGGAGATCGACCCAGAGGTCTATAACGGCACCAACCGCATGAAGGTCTACGTCTTCGCCAATGACGAACGGGCGCAGGCGCTGCTGATGGCCGTCTACGACAATCTCGGCAAGGGTGCGTCCGGGGCGGCGGTGCAGAACCTCGACCTGATGCTCGGCATCAAGCACTGAGCGGCAATGCTTGCATTGCCCGAGCGCTGGAAGGTCAGCGCTCCAGAACTTATTGCCGAGACTTTCTCCAGTCGCATCTGGAAGGTGACGCGAGAGGACGGCTCGCCGGCAATCGTCAAGGATTTGAAACCCTTCGACGATGTCGCGGACGAGCTGCGCGGCGAGCATTATCTTGCCTGGCGGCGCGGCGAAGGCGCGGTGCGCCTGCTCGGCCGAGACGGCAATCGCATGTTGCTCGAATATGCCGGCGACAGGTTGCTGTCACAGCATCTGGCCGAGCATGGCGATGATGCTGCCACCATGATCGCCGCTGAAGTGATGGCGAAGCTGTTGTCGGCTTCCGACCACGTTCCTCCGGCGGACCTGCAGCCGCTGCGCGAAAGATACTTCAGCCTGTTTCGAGCCGCCAAGGCCGATCGGGACGCAGGCGCCGACAGTCCCTACATCGAAGCCGCCGCAATCGCCGAGCGGCTGCTTGCCAATCCGCGCGACGTCAGGCCGCTGCATGGCGACCTGCATCACGACAACATTCTTCACGGCCGGCGCGGCTGGCTGGCGATCGACCCCAAGGGCGTGTTCGGCGATCCCGGCTTCGACGCGGTGAACCTGTTCTACAATCCGCTCGACCGCGATGACCTCTGCCTCGATCCGCGGCGGATCGCGCGTATGTCTAATGTGTTTTCGGCAGTGCTTGGTCAATCGCCGAGCGTCATCCTCGACCATGCGATCGCCTATGGTTGCCTGTCGGCGGCCTGGCACCGCGAGGATGGCAACGTGACCGACGAGAAGCGTGAGCTACGCGTCGCCGAGGCGATCCGGAAAGTGCAGGCTCACCTCTGAATCAAGTGTCGACCCGGATGCGTATTGCTTCTTCTTTTTGTGTGCGGCGCCAGGTTCGAGAGCTGTGATCAATACACGCTTGCCGACCACAACGAATACGTGTTCCTGCGCTCCGTGCAGAAAGATGCGATGGATACGGCCTCGCCTCGCGTGGACAAACAAGTCCTTCTTTTCAACAACGGCCTTTTTGTAAAGCCTTGAATACTCTCCAGGTCTCAGGACAATGCCGTAGCGTTCATATAGCCGGCGATAGAAATGCCACTGCTCTGAAGGAATAGATACGCCGTCCCAAACTGGATGGAATGGCACTAGCGGTATCATGCGTCCCATTGGCCCCGCCCCCTCACCACGTGGTAGCACAGGAAATATTGTGAGCAGAAGATACTTGCGCAAGATCTGATGGATCTCAGTAATCTTCAATTCACCATAATGGGCTAGAGCTAAGCGCGGCTTCCAACAAAGGGATTTTCCATGGTCAGCGCGATTTCGAGCTCGCTTCAGTCGGTGCAGTATTCCTCGTCGACGTCATCCTCGGACAACGCGGCCCAGGAAGCCGCCCTCCAAAAGCAGATCCAGGCGTTAGAAGATCAGGCCAAGGCAGCAAAGGACCAGGTCGAGGCAGCCAAATTGCAGCAGGAGATCGCCGCGGCGAAGGCGAAGCTCGACTCGCTCAAGGCCGCCGACAAGGCAGCGCAGAGCGGCCAGGGCCAGTCGACGACGACATCTGCCGCCGCGGCGCGCCAAGCGGAATTCGACGGCTCGTCCTCGACGCAATCGACCGTGTTCTGGATGTGATCGGCTGAGCGCCAGTCAAACTGCCTTGACGGCGCCTTCGTCCGGCAGCGGATAGGCACCCTTGGTGCCGCGCCAGTGCGCTGCGGCGAAGCCAAGCAGCACCAGCGCGATCGCCTGGTGTGTCAGCGCCATGTGCAGCGGCACCTGCATCAGCAGAGTGCCGATGCCGATCGAAGCCTGGACGACCACCAGCAAGAACAGAAGCGTGGCGCGGCGCGCATGCGTAGTGCCGGGCTGGCGCTGCCAGGTGGCGATCATGTGCCAGAGCGCGACGGCGAAGACCGTATAGGCGCCGATCCGATGCACGAACTGCACCGTCTTGGGGTTTTCGAAGAAATTCAGCCAGGCGGGCTTCAGGAGAAGCAGATCGGATGGGATAACCTGCCCATCCATCAGCGGCCACGTGTTGTAGCTAAGCCCCGCGTGTAGACCGGCGACCAGTCCGCCCAGATAGATCTGAATCAATGCCAGCAGCACGATGAAGCCGGCCAGACGCTGCGTCGAGCGATCCGCGGCCGGCTCCGAATGCGGCGCCAGCCCTCGCGCGACCACCATGGTCGCTGTGAAGATCAGCGCGGCGATCGTCAGGTGCGTGGCAAGCCGATACTGACTGACCGAGACTCGGTCGACTAAGCCCGAAGCCACCATCCACCAGCCGATCGCGCCTTGCAGTCCGCCGAGCGCCAGGATACCGACGAGCTTCAGTCGGAGGCCCTGCTCGATGCGGCGCGTCGCCCAGAAGAACAGCAGCGGCAGGGCGAAGACCACGCCGACGCTGCGCGCCAGGATGCGGTGCGCCCATTCCCACCAGAAGATCGACTTGAAGTCCTCGACGCTCATGCCCTTGTTGATCTCGGTGTATTGCGGGATCTGCTGGTAGCGCTGAAACTCTTCCTGCCATTCGGCGTCGTTGAGCGGCGGGATGACGCCGTGGATCGGCTGCCACTGGGTGATCGACAGGCCTGAGCCGGTGAGACGGGTGGAGCCGCCGACCACCACCAGCGCGAAGAGCACGATCAGCACGAAATACAGCCAGCCGCGGACCAAAGCGCGGTTCTGGAGGTCGCGGTCGCGGGCGGCGTATGGGGCCGTGGCGGTGATGGCAGCCATGGGCGTTTCCCGATAGTTGAAATCGCCGGATTGGTGGACCAAGGCCGCCCGGCTGGCAAGACCGGGCAGCGCGGCACGCCGTCGCGCCGGGCCGCGACGGTTGCGCGCGCTCTCCAATCGGCCTAAGCGAGGCGCCTCAAGGGAACCGCGACATGCCCATTCGCCTGAAAAAGCTGATCGGAACCATTCTTCTGGTGGCGCTGGTCATCATCTACGCGCTGATCGCCTCGGCGGTCGCGGTCACCCGCCTGGCCGAATACGGTTCGATGGCGCATTTCCTGTTCTTCCTGTTCAGCGGATTGCTGTGGGTGCTGCCGGCGATGGTCATCATAAAATGGCTGATCATCGAGCCGCGCCCGAAAGGCTGAACAACCCGAATAGATCGGCGTCAGCTAAATCGTAACGACCATCTTGCCGGCGTTGGCGAGCGGCGTCGTCACGCCCGACAGCATGGTTCGGATATGGGCGACGCTCTGATAGCGGCCGTTGACCGAGATGCGCGGCAGCGCATGCGGGAAGCCGGCATGTTCGGCCCGCAGGACGCCGTGCCGGGTCGTCACCGCCGAGGCGTAGCCGGCGTCACGGGCGAAGCCCACCTCGCGGCAGCCGACGGCGCTGGCATAGCCGTAAGGATAGGCGAAATGGCGCGGCTCCTCGCCGAGCCTTTCCTTGAGGATGCGCCGGACATCGCCGATCTCGTGACGCGCCTCCGGCTCCGCAAGCCGCTTGAGGTTGCGGTGGTTGACCGTGTGCGCGCCGATCGTCACAAGCGGGTGCGAGGCCATCGCCCGGATCTCGTCCCAGTTCATCAGCGTGCCCGGGCGCCCCGCATCAAGGTCGATGCCGTTGGAGCGCGCCAGTTCGCGCAGTGCCGCGCCCTGGTCTTGCTCGCGCACATCGAGCGTCAGCCAGGCATGCAGACGGGCATTGGCCTCGATCTTGTGGCCGCGCGTCGAGCACTCGATGACGGTGGGGCCGCCCGCCGAGGGCAGCGTCAGCCGAGGGCTTTGGTCGACGATATCCTCGATCAGGTTCCACCACAGATCGGCATCGCCGTCTATCAAACCCGGCGCGACATAGATGGTGATCGGCGCGCCGTGCTTTTCCAGGACCGGCAGCGCTTCCGTCATGTTGTCGCGATAGGCGTCATCGGCCGTGATTGTGGCGAACTGGCCGCCCTTGCCGCCGGCCTTGATGCGTTCGATCGCTTCGTCGAGGCTGACGAAGGCATAACCCTGCGCCTTCATGTCGGCGATGAGCATGTCGAGGAAACGGGGCGCAATGTTCAGGTGGCGGTTGACGCCGTTCGGCTTCTCCGGCGTCGCGGTCACGCGATGCAGCATCAGGATGGCGCCGATGCCGCCGACAAACGGCTTGGCCAGCGGTGCCAGGCCGGTGTAGCGGGCAAGGTTCAACGCCAGTTTCCGGATTGCCTCGCCCCCGTCGATCATTCCTTCACCTTTTACGCCTAGGCTCATCCAAGCACGAATTGCGCCTACGCGAACCCCCAAGTCGGAACCAATACGTCTTAAGGATTGAGGTATGGTTGACGCCATTGCGTCATTTGACGGCAATCGGGTCGCTGCCAATCAAGCCGGGGCGCGCGCGGTTGACTCGAACCCGGGCGACCTGACCGTGGCGGTGCGCGATGGCGCCGGCCTCGGCGGTTACGCGGAATTCTGTGCCTCGGCGTTGTTCGCACCAGCGCAGAGCGCGTCCTGGGTGCGCAACTGGGCGACCGAAACCGGCGCCGACATGGTGATTGCCACGTTGAGCGCCGAAAGCCGCCCTGTTCTTGTGCTCGCCCTCGAGGTCGTCAGGCGCGGCCCGTTCAAGGTGGCGCGCTTCGCAGGCGGACGTCACGCCAACGGCAATTTCGCCGCTGTCGATCCGAGACTGCTGCCAAGGGTCGACGTTCAGGCGGTCCGAACGTTGTTTTCGGCGATCGCCAGGGCGCGGCCGGACATCGATCTCATTGCGCTGGAGCGGCTGTTGCCAGATCTCGACGGCATCGCCAATCCACTCGCCGCGCTGCCCAATTTTGCCAGCCCGAACCTGTCGCTCGCCGTCGACCTGGACGGCGGCTTCGACGCGCTGCTTTCCCGCGCCAGCGGCAAGCGCAAGCGCAAGAAGCACCGCTCGCAGACACGCAAGTTCGAGGCCGTCGGCAGTTTCGGCCGCATCGAGGCGCGTACGCGCGAGGACGTGGACAGGATGCTCGACGCCTTCTTCGATATGAAGGAGGTGCGTTTCGCCAAGATGGGCATCGCCAATGTCTTCGGCGAGGAGGCAGTGCGCGCCTTCTTCCGGTCGCTGTTTGCCGACGCGCTCGCAGAGGACAAGCCGTCCTTCCTGCTGCATGGGCTGGAGGTGGCCGGCAAGCTGCGCGCCGTGACCGGCTCCAGCCGTTCGGGCAAACGTCTGATCTGCGAATTCGGCGCCATCGCCGAGGACGATCTCGCCTTCTCCAGCCCGGGCGACTTCCTGTTCTTCGACAACATCCAGGAAGCCTGCCAACAGGGTTTCGACGTCTACGACTTCTCGGTCGGCGACGAGCCCTACAAACGGCTCTGGTGCGATCTCGAAGTCCAGCATTTCGAGGTGGCGGCGCCGCTGACGCTTAAGGGACGAGCGCTAGCGACGGCGACAAGGCAAGCTGCGTGGGCAAAGACGTTCATCAAGAACAACCCGACAATATGGAAGCTGACCAAGATGCTGCGCCGCAAGGCCGCCGGCCAGGCCGTGCCTGCCGCGGCCGAGGACGATAGCTAACCGAAACGCAGCTTATCGGGCGCGGTTGGAAAGCGCTGTTTTGCAGGAGGTTGCACCACCACAGAGCGCTGTGGCGGCCCACGAGCGTTCGGTAGCCATCTGGCCTCAAGCCGCCGAGCGACGCCCCGGGAGCGGCGTTCCCGGCGTCTCATGCCCGACCGGCGTGACCAGCGTGACATCCGGATAGCCGTTCTCGATCAGCTTGACCGCAGCCTGCGTCACCTCGTCGTCGGCCTCGAGCATCGACAGGAACACTTCGGTGCCCTCGCTGACGAGCCGGCCGATGCCTTGCGCATCCGCGGGGCCGCATTCCACCACGACTAGGTCGTAGGCGGTGGTCAGCGATTGCATGATGATCGGCAGCCTGTCGGCGGCGCGCATGGCCTTGACGGGATCGGATGTGCCGACGGGAACCACATGCGCGTCCGAATAAAGATCGGGATGGATGACGTCGCTGAACTGCGCCTCGGACGCGAGCAGATTGGTAATGCCCGGGAACAGCCCGCTGTCCAGCATCGGCCGGGAGGCCGCGCCCGAGGCGGTCAGATCGAGCAGCAGAACACGCAGGCCGGCATCCGAGACTTCGCGCGCCACCAGCACGGCCGTGGCGGCGGCCTCGTCGCCTTCCGGCGACACAAAGATCGCGCGGCCGGCGCCCGATGCGATCAGTTTCTCCGCCGCCTTCTCGACATCGATCTCGCCCAGCCTGGACTGCCGTGGCCGCGGCGCTTCAGCCGCCACCTCTGAAACGGGCTCAGTGGCAATATCCGGCTCGGCTCGATCGATAGGCGAATCGACGTCGTCATCATGGCGTTCCACCGTCACCGGCTCGACCTGCGCCGACGGCATCGGAACCTGCTCGATCCGGCCGAACTCGGCGCCGGCGGCCGGGCGCATGGCGCGGCCGGAGAAAAGTTCCCGCAGAAGCGTGCCAATCGCCATCAACAGCAGCGAAGCAACGGCTGCCGCGCCCGTGATCGGCAGGATCTTCGGGAAATAGGGTTCCGTCGGCACCTGGGCATCTGAAATAACCTTTGCATCGACCGGCACATATTTGCGGTCGTTGCGCGAAGAAGCCTCGCGGTAGCGGGTCATGTAGGACTCTAGCAGTTGCCGCTGGGCGTTGGCGTCGCGTTGCAACGCATCGAGCTCGACCTGCTGCTCACCAGCCTTCGCCGAGGCTGCCTTGAGGGTGTTGACGTCGCCGACGAGCTGGGCTTCGCGCGCCTTGGCCGTGTCGGCCTGCGCCGTCAGTCCCCTGATGACCTTTTCCGCCTCGTTGCGGATCTGCCCGTCGAGATCGGCAAGCTGCGACTTCAACGCCCGGATGCGCGGGTGGTTGTCGAGCAGGGTCGTCGACAGGTCGGCGATGTTCGTCCGGAGCTCGACCTGGCGCTCGCGCAGGCGCTGGATCAGCTCCGAGGACAGCACTTCCGGAACAGTGTCAAGCGAGCCGCCATTCTGCAGCGCCCGGCGCACGCTCTCGGCGCTGGCCTCGGCGGCGGCGCGGTTGGCGCGCACCCTGGAAAGCTCGGTCGACAGCTCGGAAAGCTGTTGCGTGGCAAGCACCGAATTGTTGCCGCCCATCAGGAGATCGGACTGCGCCCGGTAGGCCGCTACCTTGGCATCGGCCTCCTTCACCCGGCTCTGCAGATCGACGATCTCGGGCCCAAGAAAGTCGGTGGCGGCGGAATTCGACTTCAGCTTCGCGTTGCCCTGACCGGCGATGTAGGCCTTGGCTATGGCATTCGGAATCTTGGCGGCGAGGTCAGGATCCTCGGAAGAGAACTCGATAGCGATGACACGCGTCTTCTCGACGCTGTAGACGTTGAGCTTCTCGCGCATCTTCTTCAGCACGCGTTCCTCTTCAGGAATCTCGCTCGGATCGCTCTTGAGACCTAAGTTGACCAGAAGCCGGCTGATCGCCGACATGTTCACCGCGTCGTTGAACTCATGCCTGGCCGCCAGCTTGAGGTCCGACGCGACCTGCTTGAGCACGTCGGCGGACGACATGACCTGGACCTCGGTGGCGACGCCCTGTTCGTCAAGGATCGGCTTTTCGTCGTTCTGCGTGCCGTCCAGGCGGGTGAAGGCCGACTCGTCCGACCCGATCTTCACCTGGGCGACAGCCTTGTAATGCGGCGTCGCCAGCCAGGCCAACGCGAAAGCAAGGCCGGTAACCGCAAGGGCGACCACGACAATGCGCAGCCAGTTCCTCGCCAGGCTGGCGAAGAGCTGCCTCAGATCGACATCGACATCTGCGGCCGCGGATTGAACGGACATGCATCCTGCTCCGAACTGTGAGTCGAGGATGGACCGTAAACAACTATGGTAACTCAGCCGTTAAGATTAAAGCGGACCGCTATTGGCGCGCAGCGCAGAACATTGGGCGAAAGCCATATAAAGACTCTGCTTTTTGCCGATCGCCGATCCTTCATGTCACCTTCCTTTACCGACCATTAACCCTAACGGGATGATAACGAGCTCACGTCCTGGGGTTGGCCGCGGCAGCTTGCGGCAAGAGCGATGAAGGTTCCTCACCGGTCATGAAAAGCACTTCCCTCTTTCGCGCTTTGCTTGCCCTGTCGCTGCTCACCGGCTGCTCCAGCTATCGCCCCGCCCCCGCGGCCTTCCATGAGGTGCTCGACCAGCCCTACAGGCTCGGCGCCGGCGACCGCATCCGTGTCACCGTGTTCGAGCAGGATGGGCTGACCAACACTTACAGCGTCGACCAGTCCGGCTATATCTCCTTCCCGCTGGTCGGCGCCGTGCCGGCGCGCGGCCACACGGCCCAGCAGTTGGAGAAGGAAATCGCCGACAAGCTGCGCCAGGGTTACCTGCGCGATCCTGACGTCTCGGTCGAGATCGATCGCTACCGGCCGATCTTCGTCATGGGCGAAGTCGGCGCCGCCGGCCAGTATTCCTATGTGCCGGGCCTTACCGTGCAGAAGGCGGTGGCGATTGCCGGCGGCTTCACGCCGCGCGCCAACCAGGAGAGCGTCGACATCACCCGCGACATCAACGGCAAGGTGATGACCGGGCGGGTGCAGACATCCGATCCGTTGCTTCCCGGCGACACCGTCTACGTCCGCGAACGTCTGTTCTGAAAAGACCAACGTGGCGGCGAACCTTCGGATCGTCCACTGCTTTCGCTCACCTGTCGGAGGAATCTTCCGGCATGTGCGCGACCTGACCGAAGCGCAGGTCGCGGCCGGCCATTCGGTCGGCATCGTCTGCGACTCGACCACCGGCGGCGACTACGAGGAACGGCTGTTCGAGGCGATGCGCGACAGCCTGGCGCTCGGCATCCACCGCACGCCGATGCAGCGTCACATCGGACCAGGCGATGCTGCCGCCGCCTGGCGGACTTACCAAATCATCAAGGAATTGCGGCCGGACGTGCTGCACGGGCATGGCGCCAAGGGTGGCGCCTATGCCCGTCTGTTCGGCTCACTGTTGCGGGTGTCTAGGTCTCGCGTTGCCCGCCTTTATTCGCCGCATGGCGGCTCGCTCCACTATGACGAAATGACGGCCACGGGAAAACTGTTCTTCGCTCTCGAGCGCTTCATGGCGCGCTTCACCGACTGTTTGCTGTTCGTCTCGGACTACGAGCGAAGAACCTACCGCCGGAAGGTTGGCGAGCCGCCTATCCCCAACAGGCTGGTGTATAACGGCCTGCGCGCCATCGAATTCGAACCGGTGGCGACCGCGGCCGATGCCGCCGATCTCCTCTACATCGGCATGATGCGCGACCTGAAGGGCCCTGACATCTTCATCGACGCGCTGGCGCTGGCGGGCACCGGGCTCGGCCGTCGCCTCAGCGCGGTGATGGTCGGCGACGGCGACGATCTCCCCCGTTACCATGCGCAGGTCGAGCGGCTCGGGCTGGCCGGCCAGGTCCGCTTCCTGCCGCCGATGCCGGCCAGGGACGCCTTCGCGCTGGCCGGGCTGATCGTGGTGCCCTCGCGCGCGGAGGCAATGCCTTATATCGTGCTCGAGGCTTTAGCCGCGGGCATGCCGATGATTGCGACCGCCGTCGGCGGCATCCCGGAAATCTTCGGTGAAACGTCCCCTGCCCTGATCCGGCCGGATGCCGGCCAGCTCGCCGACAAGATGGGCATGGCGCTCGCCAATCCCGGCGCCTATCGCACGCTGATGCCGCAGACCATCGAGTTGAAGGCTCGATTCGGGGCGGACGTCATGGCCAGCGAGATCGAGACCGCCTACTTCGCGGCGCTCAGCAAGTAGGCCGAAGCGCGCCATACAGCTTCAAAACCACCGGTTGTTTTCAAGCCTTTCTTAGCTCTCTTTTGCTATGTACTGCGGCGTAGCTCGCGGACAATTCCATGAACGAGATCGATCCTGCACACCGCTTTTCCATCGATGCGGTGCGTAAATTCGACAGCCCTGCCGAGGATGAGAAGCCCGGCGCCATCAACGATGTCGCGCGTCAGGTCGCCTCGCAGTACCGGCGCGATACGATGTCGCCGATCATGGTCAGCGGCGTGCTGCGCATGGTCGAGTTCGCGCTGCTGTTCCTGTCGGGGCTCTGCCTCTACTTCTACTATGTCGGCTTCTTCAACTATCTCGCTTGGCAATATCCACTGACGATCGCCGCGGCTTCCTTCCTGGCGGTGGTGCTGCTCGACGTCACGGACTGCTATCAGATTTCGGCGCTGATGCGCCCGCTCGCCAATTTTGGGCGCGTGCTGCTGGTGTGGGCCAGCACCTTCGCGCTGATGGCGCTCACCGCCTTCGCGATGAAGGCCTCGGAAGACTATTCGCGCCTATTGTTCGGTACCTGGTTCGTCGTCGGCTTCGTGCTGATCTTCGGCCTGAGGCTGGTGATGTCGAGGCTGATACGGCGCTGGGCGCGCGATGGGCGCATGGAACGCCGCGCCCTCATCGTCGGCGGCGGCAAGTCGGCCGAGGTGCTGATCCGGTCGGTCGAGAAGCAACCCTACAACGACATCCGCATCTGCGGCATCTTCGACGACCGCAGCGACAAGCGCTCGCCGCCCATCGTCGCCGGCTATCCGAAGCTCGGCACCATCTCGGAGCTGATCGAGTTCGCCCGAATCGCACGCATCGACATGCTGATCGTGTCGCTGCCGCTCACCGCCGAATCGCGCGTCCTGCAACTCCTGAAAAAACTCTGGGTGCTGCCGGTCGACATCCGACTGTCGGCGCATTCGAACGCGCTCCAGTTTCGCCCGCGCGCCTATTCCTACATCGGCTCGGTGCCGATGCTCGACATTTTCGACAAGCCGATCAACGACTGGGATTCGGTCGCCAAGCGCGCCTTCGACATCGTCTTCTCGCTGATCGGCATCGTCGTCTTTTCGCCGGTGATGCTTGCCACCGCGATCGCCATCAAGCTCGACAGCAAGGGCCCGGTGCTGTTCAAGCAGAAGCGGCACGGCTTCAACAACGAAATCATCGAGGTCTATAAGTTCCGCTCGATGTACACCGACAGGTCGGACCCGACCGCAAAGCAGACGGTGACCAAGAACGATCCACGCGTGACGCGCGTCGGCCGCTTCATTCGCAAGACCTCGATCGACGAGCTGCCGCAGTTCTTCAACGCGCTGCTGGGCTCGCTGTCGCTGGTCGGGCCGCGTCCGCATGCGATCGCCGCGCAGTCGCACAACCTGCTCTACAACGAGGTGGTCGACGGCTATTTCGCCCGTCACAAGGTCAAGCCCGGCGTCACCGGCTGGGCGCAGATCAATGGCTGGCGCGGCG
>NZ_JANINM010000411.1 GCF_024509055.1 Mesorhizobium sp.
AGCCGGAGAGCGACCGCTTCATGTCGCGGCTGATGAAGACCGGCATCGACCTCGAGCCGCCCGAGCGGCGCATAGGCCTGGCCGCGCATGATTTCCAGATGGCGATGGGAACCCAAGAAGTGGTGCTGACGCGCGCGGCGCGGTCCGGCGACGCGCCGGCAGTGCCATCGCGGTGGCTGCAACGCATGCTGACCTTCATCGGCAAGGACCAGACGACCGCGATCCGGCGCCGGGGCGATGCTTTGCTTGCCTGGGCGCGAGCGTTGGATGCCGGCGAGAAAAAGGAGTTCGCGCCGCGGCCGCAGCCGAAGCCTCCGCTTGATCTGCGTCCCCAGCATTTCTCGGTCACAGAGATCGAGACGCTGCGTCGCGATCCTTACGCGATATATGCCCGCCGCATCCTCGGCCTGATGCCGTTGGAACCGTTGATCCGCGATCCGGGTGCCGCCGAGCGCGGCACGCTGTTCCACGAAATCCTGCATCTGTTCACGCGACGGGTCGAGGATCCACGAGCGCCGGGCGCGCTGGCGAGCCTGATAGAGGCCGGCCGCGTCTGCTTTGCCGACGCAGCGCTTCCACCCGACATCGAGGCGGTATGGTGGCCGCGCTTCGAAAAGCTCGCCGAAAACATCATCGAATGGGAGCTTACCCGCGCCGGCGCTGTCGCCCGGCGCCACTCGGAGGAGCGCGCCTCAAAGACGGCGGTCGGTCGCACCGGGGTGACGCTCTCAGGCTATGCCGACCGCGTCGACCTGCTGGCCGGCGGCATGGCCGATATCCTCGACTACAAGACAGGCTCGTCCCCGTCTAAGGCGCAGGCGCATACGCTGCTGTCGCCACAGCTGGCGCTGGAAGGCGCGCTGCTGAGGCGCGGCGCCTTCAAGGAACTCGGCATTTGCGAGCCCTCGCAGCTTGCTTTCGTTCGGCTGAAGCCGAATGGCGAGGTCTTCGAGGAATCGATCCTCGAATACAATCGCAAGCCGCGTACCGCCAACGACCTTTCCGAAGAAGCCTGGGCACGGCTGGAGCGGCTGCTGTTCCACTATGCCGACCCGACGACGGGTTATCTGTCACGCGCGCTGCCGTTCCGCGAAGGCGAGGCCGATGGCGATTACGACCATCTGGCGCGAGTGCTGGAATGGTCGGCAGGCGGCGCCAGCGAGGACGAGGCGGAAGGATGAAATATCCGATCCCCTCCGATACCGCGGCCAGCCAGGCGCGCGCTTCCGATCCCGCCAATTCCGCCTGGGTGTCGGCCAATGCCGGCTCGGGCAAGACGCATGTGCTGGCGCAGCGCGTCATCCGACTTCTGCTCAACGGCACCGATCCGTCGAAGATCCTGTGCCTGACCTATACGCGCGCGGCAGCCGCCAACATGTCGAACCGCGTATTCTCCACTCTCTCGGAATGGACGGAACTTCCAGACGCCGAGCTCGCGGTGAGGATCACGGCACTCGACGGACGCGGCGCCGATCGCGACACCATGCGGCGCGCGCGCCGGCTGTTCGCCGAAGCACTGGAAACGCCGGGCGGACTGAAGATCCAGACCATCCACGCTTTCTGTGAATCCGTGCTGCACCAGTTCCCGCTGGAAGCCAACATCCCCGCGCATTTCCAGATGCTCGACCCGCAGATGGAAGCCTCGCTGTTTGGCGATGCCCGCCGCGACATGATCTCGGGGGCGGGCGCCGGTGTCGAAGGGCTTGCGGAGGCCTTTGCCACGGTGCTGGAGCGTGGCGGCGAATTCGGGCTCGATACGCTGCTTTCCGAGATCGTCGGCAAGCGTGACGAGCTGCGAGCCTTTATGGCCAAGCTTGGCAAGACCGGGGATTTCCAGCCGCTCTTCGCCGAATTCGGCTTCGGCCCAGGCCAGACGGCCGACCACATTGCCGGATCGATATGGCCGCTGCCGGGTTTTTCGGCCAGCCAGTACGCGGAGTTTGCCCGCGCGGCCGACGCTGCCGACGCGCGCACGGTTCTGAACAACGTGCTGCCTTATGCGCAAAGCGCCTTTGCCGAAGTCGACCCGATCCGGCGCTTGCGGCTGCTGGCCAAGGCCTTCCTCAAGGCCGACGGCGACCCCTACGATCCGCCGAAGGTGTTCAAGAAGGCGCTTGTCGACCGGCTGCCCGACCTGCCGGACCGCTATCTCGCGGCCGCCAAGGCGATCCTCGACGTCACCGACCGGCTGGCCCTGTTTCGAATGCTGGAAGGCACAGCGGCGGCGCTCACGGTCGCCGGCTGGCTGATTGCCCGCTATGAGCAGCTGAAGCGCGGACTAGGCTTCCTCGACTTCAACGATCTCATCACCCGCACGGTCGGCCTGCTGTCTCGGCCCGATGCCGGACCATGGGTGCAATTCAAGCTCGACCAGGGGATAGACCACATCCTGCTCGACGAGGCGCAGGACACCAGCCCCGACCAGTGGGAAGTGGTCAAGAAGCTGACCGAGGAGTTCTTCGCCGGGCTTGGCCAGCGCGAGGCGGTGCGGCGCACGGTCTTTGCGGTCGGCGACGAAAAGCAGTCGATCTATTCCTTCCAGGGCGCGGCGCCGGATTCCTTTGCCGAAAGCCGACTGTTGTTTGCCCGACGCGTGCGCGATGCGGAATCCTCGTTCGCCGACCTGAAACTCACCTGGTCGTTTCGTTCGAGCGACGACGTGCTGGCCGCCGTCGATCGTGTTTTTGCCGAGCCTGGCGCACGGCGCGGCATCAGCCACGACCCCGATCCGCTGAGCCACAAGGCGATCCGCAACGACGCGCCGGGCTATGTGGAGGTGTGGCCCTCGATCGGCGCCGAGATGGTCGAGGAGCCGGACGACTGGACCCTGCCGGTCAACCATGCCAGCGCGCCGGCCGTGCGCGTGGCCGAGCATGTGGCGGCAACGATCCAGAACTGGCTGCGCAACGGCGAGGTCATCGAAGGCAAGGGCCGGAAAGTTACGGCAGGCGACATCCTCGTGCTGGTGCGCAAGCGCGACCGCTTCGTCCACGCGCTCTCGCGCAGCCTCAAGAACCGCCAGATACCGGTTGCCGGCGCCGACAGGCTGAGCCTGCCGGGCCACATCGCGGTCCAGGACCTGATCGCGCTCGGCCATTTCCTTATCCAGCCGGAGGACGATCTCTCCTTGGCAGCCGTGCTGCGCAGCCCGATCTTCGAGGTTTCCGAGGAGACATTGCTGGTGCTGGCCGGCGAGAGGGCCAAGGGGCAGTCGCTGATCACCTCGCTTCGGCAGCATGCGGCAGCCGACGAGGCTTTGGCCGCCATCGTTAGTCGACTTATCACTTGGGAAAACGAGGTCGCCTTCAAGCCTGTCTTCGAATTCTACGCAGCCGCACTGGCGCGCGACGGCTTGCGCCGCAAGATGATGGCGCGGCTCGGACCGGAGGCCGGCGATATACTGGACGAATTCCTGAGCTTCTGCCTGGCCGAGGAACGCACCGGCCTGCCGGGGCTGGAGGCCTTCCTCTCGACACTGGAAAACAGCGGTCCCGAGATCAAGCGCGAGATGGACCAGACGCGTGACGAGGTGCGCGTTATGACCGTGCATGCCGCCAAGGGTCTCGAGGCGCCGGTGGTTTTCCTAGTCGATGGCGGCTCGGCACCGTTCAGCGACCAGCATCTGCCGCGGCTGATGGCCTTCGAGAGTTCAGGCACGCAGTGGAACGGCAAGGGCTATCTCTGGCGCTCGGCCAATGACGTCGCCAACGGCGTCTCGCGAGCGGCCTCGGCGCGGGCGCGCGAGCTGGCGGATGACGAGTACCGGCGGCTGCTCTATGTCGGCATGACGCGCGCCGAGGACCGGCTGATCGTCTGCGGCTATCATGGCAAGCGGGCGCCGAGCACCGGCACCTGGCATTCGATCGCCAGCCGGGCGCTGACCGGTGCGCCGGAGAGTTCCGAGCGCCGGCATCCGGCGACGGCCGAAGTGACAGTGCACCGCTTCCACATGACTAGATTGCCGCCGGTGGCGCTCGCTGCGGGCGCGGCCGAGAGGCCGATCGAGCATCTCGCGCCATTGCCCGAGACGCTGTTCCGCCCGCTGCCGCCCTATGAGGAATTGCCACGGCCACTGTCGCCCTCCGGCGCATCGGCCCTTATCGACGAAGCAACCGAGGCGCTGTCCGATATGCGTTCGCCCGTGCTTGACGCCGAGGCCGAGCCGGGTTTCGCGGTGATCCGCGGGCTGGCCCTGCACAAACTGCTGCAGATGCTGCCAAGGATAGCCGAGGGCGAAAGGCGGGATGCCGCGGAACGCTATCTGGCGCGCGCCGGCGCCGAATGGCCCATGGGCGAGCGCGACAAGGCGTTGGAAGCCGTGCTTTCGATCCTGTCCGACGGCCGTTTCGGCGCGTTGTTCTCGCCGTCCTCACGGGCGGAGGTCGCGGTGATGGGCAGCCTCGAGGTGAAGGGCAAGCTGCGCTCGATTTCCGGCAAGATCGACCGGCTGGCGGTGGCGCCGGAGAAGGTTTCGATCGTCGACTACAAGACCAACCGGCCCGCGCCCGGCTCGCTGGCGGAAGTGCCACCGGCCTATATCCTGCAGCTCGCGCTCTACCGAGCGCTGCTCCAGCCGCTCTATCCGGGCCGCGAGGTGACGGCTGCGCTGCTGTTCACCGAGGCGCCGCGGCTGATCGAGCTGCCGGCCAGCGCCATGGACGATGCCCTTGCTCGACTCACAGGAGCGTGACACAAGAACTGCTTGAAGATTGCCGTCACAACCACCACATTTGGTGCAACCCGAGTTTTCGAAAGGATTTCCGCATGGCCACCGTCAAGGTCGACAAGGGTAATTTCCAGGCCGATGTGCTCAACGCCAAGGAGCCGGTCGTGGTGGATTTCTGGGCCGAGTGGTGCGGTCCGTGCAAGATGATCGCGCCGGCACTGGAAGACATCGCCAAGGAGCTCGGCTCGAAGGTCAAGATCGCCAAGCTCAACATCGACGAGAATCCCGAGCTTGCCGCCGAGTACGGCGTGCGCTCGATACCCACGCTGATGATCTTCAAGGGCGGTGAACGTGCCGACGTGAAGGTTGGCGCCGCGCCGAAGACAGCGCTTTCCCACTGGATCAACGGCGCCATCGGCTGATCAGGACCAGAGATTTGACGAAAAAGCCCGGCCATCGCGCCGGGCTTTTTCTTTGGCGCCATCGCTCGACCCACGGTGGCCCTGACGCGGGAGCGCGCCATCTCCTTTGCTGAGGCAAAAGGAGGAACCCATGACCGGAACAGCCAAGGCCACAGTTCACGTCGACAACGAGCGCGTCATCGTCACCGAATACCGTTTCGCGCCAGGCGCCAACACCGGCTGGCATCGCCACGGCCACGACTATGTCGTGGTGCCGCTGATGGACGGCAAGGTGAAGCTGGTGACCAAGGACGGCGAATCCTTTGCCGAGATGAAGAAGGGCGCGCCGTATTTCCGCCGGGAAGGCGTCGAGCACGACGTGATCAACGCCAATGACGGCGAATACGCTTTTATCGAGATCGAACTGAAATAGGCGCGCCGTGACCCCTACGGTCGGCTTGCGCCGGTCTACCCCGGCGAAGAATGCGACGACATGGGTCTAGGGTCTCTCGTCGCCTTCGGCGGATTTGCGGCGGTCGCCGCCTACATCCAGACACTAACGGGCTTTGCCTTCGGTCTGGTGATGATGGGCGCGATCGCTCTTGCCGGCCTGCTGCCGCTGCCAGATGCCGCAGCGATGGTCGGCATGCTTACCCTGGTCAACGCCACGCAAATGCTGATCCAGGGCGGCTGGCGCGACGTTGCGCGCCGCGAGTTGCGGCTGATCCTTGTCGCAAGCCTGCCTTCCTTGCTGGTGGGCTATGTTCTGCTGGAATGGCTGGCCGGCACGCAGGCCGACTTGTTGAAGATCGGACTTGGCCTGGCCATAATGCTGTCCAGCCTGCAGCTGGCAATCAGGCCCGCCGGTCTGGCAAAGCCGTCATCGGACGCGAGTTTTATCGGCTTCGGCATCATTTCGGGTCTGATGAGCGGGCTGTTTTCGACCGGTGGTCCACCGCTGGTCTATCACCTCTTTCGCCAGCCGCTGCCACACGAACGCATCCGCGAGACGCTGGTCACCGCCTTTGGCGCCGCGCAGGTGGTCCGGCTTGTCGCGGTCGTGACGAGCGGCAACCTGCCTTCCATGTCGCCCGTCGCGCTCATCCTCGCGATACCGGCGGTGATGCTGACCACTTATGCAGCACGCCGCTGGCCGCCACCGCTGTCACAACGAATGATGCGCAAAATCGTCTTTTTGCTGCTTTTCCTGTCCGGCTTCTCGCTGGCATTGCCCGGCGCGATGCACCTGGCCGCTCAGGTCGGCGGCGTGCCGTTCTCGGCCAACACCGCTCCCGCGAAGTAAAGCGAGCCGCCGATCAGGATGCGCGGCGCCGGACCGTCCCAGCTGTCGCGCAACAGCATCAGCGCGCTGGCTACGGAGCTGACCGGCTCGGCCGACAGGCCGGCCTCTTCGGCGCGCAGCGCCAGTTCATCATTGGGCACGCCGGCATCGCTGTTATTAACCGGCACGGTGTAGACATGCCTGGCAAGGCCTTTGAAGGCGCTGAAATAGCCGGTCTGGTCCTTGGTGTTGATCATGCCCGAGATCAGGACCAGAGGCCGCGGATGCTTCTCTTCCTGCTCGGCGAGCGCCTCGGCGACCACGATGCCAGCGCCCGGATTGTGGCCGCCGTCCAGCCAGATCTCGGCGCCCTTCGGCGCCAGGTCCACCAGCTTGCCCTGCGTCAGCTTCTGCATCCTTGCCGGCCAGGCGACATGGGTCATCGCTTTCTCGGCGGCACGATGGCTGATCTCGAAACCGGCGGCCTTGACAGCGGCGATCGCCGCCGCGGCATTGGCGAATTGATGCCGCCCGGGCAGGCGTGGCGTCGGCAGATCCATCAGTCCGTCCTCGTCCTGATAGACCATGCGGCCATTCTCCTCGAAGGCCAGGAAATCCTGGCCGTAGATGAGGGTCGGGCAATCCAGCCGTTCGGCGGTTTCGATCAATACCTGTAGCGCCGTCTCGCTCTCCTGCGCACCGATAACTACCGGGCAGCCGCGCTTCATGATGCCCGCCTTCTCGGCCGCGATCAGCTCGACGCGATCGCCGAGATAAGCTTCGTGATCCATCGACACCGGCATGATCACCGAGACAGCAGGCCTGGCGATGACATTGGTGGCGTCGAAGCGGCCGCCCAGGCCGACCTCGATGATTGCGGCCTCCGCCGGATGCTCCGAGAACAGTATGAAGGTTACGGCGGTCAGGATTTCGAAGACGGTGATCTTCTGTCCCGCATTGGCCTTGGCAACGCGGGCTATCGCCTCGGCGAACACATCGTCGTCGACCAGCTTGCCGCCGCCTTCGGCCGCCAACCGGTAGCGCTCGGCCCAATTCACCAGATGCGGCGAGGTGTGGACATGGACGAGATGGCCCGCCGCTTCGAGCAGCGTGCGCGAAAAAGCGGCGCAGGAGCCCTTGCCGTTGGTGCCAGCGATATGGATGACCGGCGGCAAATGGTCCTGCGGATTGCCGAGACGTTCGAGCAGCCGGGTGACGCGATCCAGCGAAAGGTCGAAGCCTTTCGGATGAAGCGTCATAAGATGTTCAATTTCGCGATCGGCGGCGAGCGTTGTCATGGCAGAATCCTAGGCGCACCGCAGGGCGCGCGCAATCGTGGTTCGCGGCGAACCGTGTCGCGTCAGGCCTGCGGCCGCCCCTCGGCGTTCACCACGGCCGGCGGCAGGATCTCCGGCTCGAGCGGCGCTTCCTCATGCGGCACCTTGAGCAGCATCTTCAGCAGCCGCGCGATGGTCGAGCGCAGCTCCAGCCGCGACACCACCATGTCGACCATGCCATGCTCCATCAGATATTCGGAGCGCTGGAAGCCGTCGGGCAGTTTTTCGCGGATGGTCTGCTCGATGACGCGCGGGCCGGCAAAGCCGATCAGCGCACCTGGCTCGGCGATCTGCACGTCGCCGAGCATGGCATAGGACGCGGTGACGCCGCCGGTGGTCGGGTTGGTCAGCACTACGATATAGGGCAGGCCGGCTTCCTTCAGCCGGTCGACGCCGACCGTGGTGCGCGGCAGCTGCATCAGCGAAAGGATGCCTTCCTGCATGCGGGCACCACCGGAGGCCGCGAACAGGATCAAAGGCCGCTTGCGCTGCAGCGCGACCTCGAAGGCATGCACGATGGCATCGCCGGCGGCCATGCCGAGCGAGCCGCCCATGAAGGCGAAGTCCTGCACGGTGACCACGACAGGCAGGCCCTCGATGGTGCCTGTCGCGTTGAGGATCGCATCCTCCATGCCGGTCTTGGCCTTCGCTTCCTTCAGGCGATCGGTATAGCGCTTCTCGTCGCGGAACTTGAGCGGGTCCTGGACGACCTTGGGGTTATCCAGCGTCTCGTATTTGCCGTTGTCGAAGAAGTATCTCAGCCGCTCCCTGGCCGAGATCTTCATGTGATGGCCGGAAGAGGGGATGACGAACTGATTGGATTCGAGGTCCTTGTGGAACACCATCTCGCCGGTCTCGGGATCCTTGATCCAGAGGTTCTCCGGCATGTCGGTGCGCCGGCCGAGCATCGAATTGATCTTGGGACGAACGTAATTGGTGATCCAGTTCATCGCTTCGGCTCCTGTCCTGACGAGGAAGAGGTAGGAAAACTATTCGGCGGCAGCAAGGCGGGCCGAGCGCACGCCCTGGGCAAGACCGCTGACGAGCGTGGCGACGGCTTCGGCCGGATCGGCGGTCTTCTCGCCTTTCGGTCCAAGCACATTGGCGATCGCATTGACGATCGCGGTACCGACCACGACGCCATCGGCGGAGGCGCCGATGGTGCGGGCCTGCTCAGCGGTCTTGACGCCGAAGCCGACGCAGACAGGCAATGCGGTGTGACCCTTGATGCGCTTCACCGCTGTCGCGACCTTGGCGGTGTCGGCGAGCGCGGAGCCGGTGATGCCGGTCATCGACACGTAGTAGACGAAGCCGGAGGTGTTCTCCAACACCTTGGGCAGGCGCTTGTCGTCGGTGGTCGGCGTCGCCAGGCGGATGAAGTTGATGCCGGCCTTCAGCGCCGGAATGCAGAGCTCCTCGTCCATTTCCGGCGGCAGGTCGACGACGATCAGCCCGTCGACGCCGCTTGCCTTGGCGTCCGCCAGGAAGCGGTCGACGCCGTAAATGTAGATCGGGTTGTAATAGCCCATCAGCACGATGGGGGTCTCGTTGTCGCCCGCCGCGCGGAACTCGGAGGCTATCTTCAGCGTCCTGGCCAGCGTCTGGCCGCCTTTGAGCGCCCTGAGGCCCGCCGCCTGGATGGCCGGGCCGTCGGCCATCGGGTCGGAGAAGGGCATGCCTAGCTCGATGACATCGGCGCCGGAGCGCGGCAACGCCTTCATGATGGCCAAGGAGGTATCGTAGTCCGGGTCGCCGGCCATGAAATAGGTGACCAGGGCCGGACGGCCCTCGGACTTCAGCTTCGCCATGCGGCGGTCGATGCGGGTGGTCATTGTCAGATCTCCATGCCCAGCATGTTGGCCACCGTATGCACGTCCTTGTCGCCGCGGCCGGACAGGTTGACGATGACGATCTGGTCCTTGTCCATGGCAGGCACGATCTTCATCGCGTGGGCGATGGCGTGCGCCGACTCCAGCGCCGGGATGATGCCTTCGACGCGGGTGGTCAGCTGGAAGGCCTCCAGCGCTTCGTTGTCGAGGATCGGTTCATACTGGACGCGGCCAGAGTCCTTCAGCCAGGAATGCTCCGGCCCGACGCCCGGATAGTCGAGGCCGGCCGAGATCGAATGGCCGTCGAGGATCTGCCCGTCGGAATTCTGCAGCAGATAGGTGCGGTTGCCATGCAGCACGCCCGGCTTGCCGGCGCTCATCGAGGCGCAATGCTCGATGCCGTCGAGGCCGCGCCCGCCCGCCTCGATGCCGATGATGCGAACATCCTTGTCGTCGAGGAAGGGATGGAACAGGCCGATGGCGTTGGAGCCGCCGCCGACGGCGGCGATGATGACGTCGGGCAGCCTGCCTTCCTGCTCCAGCATCTGGGCGCGGGCCTCCGAGCCGATCACCGACTGGAAGTCGCGGACCAGTTCCGGATAGGGATGCGGGCCGGCGGCGGTGCCGATCAAATAATAGGTGTCCTCGACATTGGTGACCCAGTCGCGGAGCGCCTCGTTCATGGCGTCCTTCAGCGTGCCGTGGCCGGCGGTGACCGGCCGCACCTCGGCGCCGAGCAGCTTCATGCGGAAGACATTGGGGCTCTGACGGGCGACGTCGGTGGCGCCCATATAGACCACGCAGGGATAGCCGAAACGGGCCGCGACGGTTGCCGAGGCCACGCCGTGCTGGCCGGCGCCGGTCTCGGCGATGATGCGCTTCTTACCCATGCGCTTGGCGAGCAGGATCTGGCCGAGGCAGTTGTTGATCTTGTGCGAGCCAGTGTGGTTCAGGTCCTCGCGCTTGAAATAGACCTTGGCGCCGCCGAGATGTTTCGTCAGGCCTTCGGCGAAATAAAGCTTCGATGGCCGCCCGGCATAGTGGGTCGAGAGGTTCTGCAACTCGGCCTTGAACTCAGGATCGTGCTTGGCCTTATTCCACTGCTGTTCGAGATCGAGGATCAGCGGCATCAGCGTCTCGGCGACGAAACGGCCGCCGAAAATGCCGAACATGCCCTGCTCGTCGGGACCGGTGCGGAAGGAATTGGGCATAGCCGGCTTGTTCATCGCCGATCTCCTGGTTGGATTGTTCAGGCGGCGCGGTCGTCGCGCGCGGCCCTGACGGCCCGGAAAAACTGCTCGATCAGCGCCGGCTCCTTGACGCCCGGAGCGCTTTCCACGCCGGACGAAATGTCTATTCCGGGCGGGTTGGCCTGTCTCAGGGCATCGCCGATATTGGCGGCGTTGAGCCCTCCGGAAAGCATGTAATCGACGCCGGCGTCAAGGCCGGCAAGGATGCGCCAGTCGAAGGAGACGCCATTGCCGCCCGGCAATTGCGACCCCTTGGGGGGCTTGGCGTCGAAGAGGAAGCTGTCGGCGATGCCGATGTATGGCTTTACCCGCTCGAGATCGGCAGCCTCGCTGACGGACAGGGCCTTCATGACCGGCAGGCCATAGCGGGCCTTGAGCTCCGCCACCCGCTCAGGCGTTTCCGAACCATGCAGTTGAAGCATATCCGGCTGCATTTTGGCGACGATCCCGTCGAGGAAGGCGTCGTCGGCATCGACGGTGACCGCGACGGCCTTGGCCTTACCGCGCGCCGCTTCGCGGAGGCGGCCGGCCTGGGCCGGCTCGACATAGCGCGGGCTCTTCGCGAAAAAAATGAAGCCGACATGGCTGGCGCCGCCGGCAAGGGCAGCGGCCATCGCGGCGTCGGTCTTCAATCCGCATATCTTGATGTCGAGCGTCATTGCGCGGGATTGGCACGAAACGACTGAAGAGTCGAGAAAAAGCATGCTGTTGCAGGGCGGGCGGAAAGCACTAACTTGTAAGAAGAAATGCAGGCGGGAGCAGACAGTCATGTCCGACCAGACCGTTACCGAGCTCAGGCAGAAGATCGCGCAGGCGCGCGAGGTGATCGCCCACCTGATGGATAAAGCCGCCTTCAACGGCGCCGAAGCGCACCGGGCGCTAACCTATTTCGGCAGCGATACGTTCGACCGGAATTTCCTGCCGTGGCCGCATATTGAGGAAGGGCTGAGGCCGGAGGAGTTGAACGCGGCGAATGATGATTGAGGGGTTTGCATAGGCGACGCAACCGCGCTGAGAGAGGGCTCGGATAATCTCCAGCGTTGCCCGGCTGGCGGCGGCGCCCTGCCCGCTAGATCCTACTCGAAAACAATCGCTTGCAGCGCGCCGCCATTGCGCTTCAGCCAATCCTTGCAGCGGTCGGTGTCGGGGCAGAGCTTCTCGCACAATTTCCAGAACTTCGGGCCGTGGTTCATCTCCTTGAGATGCGCCACCTCATGCGCCACCAGGTAGTTTATCACCGCCGGCGGCGCCATCATGATGCGCCAGGAGAAGGAGAGATTGCCTTCCGAGGTGCATGACCCCCAGCGGCTGGAGGTGTCCTTGTAGCGGATCGCCTTGGCGCGCTTGCCGATCGCCTCGGTGTGTTTCACCACCAGCTTCTCGATGTCCTTCTTGGCCTCGCGCTTGAGGTAATCGGCGATGCGGCGCGGCAGGTGGATGCGCTCGCCATGGACGACGAGCAGCGGGCCGCGCTCGTCGCGCGAGACGGTGACGGTGCCGCGTTTTGCCGGCTCATGGACGATGCGATGCGGCACGCCGCGTATCGGGATCTTGATGCCCGGGCGCACCTGCGGCCTTGTCGGCACCTTGGCCAGCCGCTGCTCGAGCCAGTCCTGATGACGGTCGAGGAATTTCTCCACCTCGCCCCTACGCAGGCCCGGCGGCACAGTGACACGCAGCCCCTGGCCCCCGGAATCGATGCGCAGCGTGAGCCGCCGCGCCCTGGCGCTCTCGACGATCTTGAGCGGCAGCGTACGGCCGGCGACGCAATGCTCGCGCTCCACGACTGGCGCGGCCTTGGGCTTGGTCAGGTTGCGAAAGAAGCCGAGGGACATGGCTGGACGATACGCGATTCGAGGGAAACGGCCAGTGGAGGCAGGTCACATGGAGAACAAAAAGAAACGGCGCCGCTTGCGCGACGCCGCATGTTTTACCGGGGCCTGTCGCCTGGCCTCAGTTGTCGATGGTGCCGGTCGAGCCCTTGGTGGTGGGCGCGGTCGACTTGTTGCGGTTGGCCATGAAGCGGTCGAACTCTTCCTGGTCCTTGGCGCGGCGCAGTTCGCGGGCATAGTCGTCGAACTCGCTGAGCATTTCGTCAAGCTTGCGACGCTCCTCGGCGAGGCGCTCGAGCTCCTTCTCGCGCCAGTCGTCGAAAGCGACGTTGCCGGTGCGGGCGGAGCCATGGCCCCAGCGCGCGGCCCTGTCGGAGCCGCGGCGGCAGCCGGCGAAGATCCCGTCCGTGGCGCGGTTGACGTCGCGCTTGAAGCCGTCGAGCCGGTCGCCCCAGATGATGTAGGCGAGCATGGCGAAGCCGAGCGGCCAGAACACCATGAAGCCGATCACCATCAACGCGATGGTCGCCGGCGTCCAGGCCGGACGGATCAATGCAGTCGTATTCATTTCTCCCAATCCTTCCGTTGGAGACAGCCATACCGGCTGCGTGGAATCGAGATGGGAAGGCGAAATCGGCTATTCAAGGCAAGTCCGGCCAAAACCGGAGAAGCGCCTGAAATGATTATCGCTTTTTGAGTTGATCGAGGAAAAGCATTGCCATTCCCGCGACAAGACCCCAAAACGCAGCGCCAACGCCGAACAGCGTCAGCCCCGAGGCGGTGACGGCAAAGGTGACGGTGGCCGGCATGCGCTCGGCCTCGTCCTTCAGCGCGATCGACAGCGCGTTGGCGAGTGGCGCCGTCAGCGCCAGGCCGGCGACCAGCACGATCAGGCTTTGCGGCAGGACGGCGAAGATCGCCACCAGCGAGGCGCCGAAGATAGCGAAGATCAGATAGGCAAGCGAATAGAACGGCCCGGTCTTCCAGCGCTCGGCCGGATCGGGATGGACATCCGGCCCGGTGCAGATCGCCGCCGAGATTGCCGCGAGATTGGTGGTCGCGGCGCCGAACGGCGCCGAAAGCAGTGAAAACAGGCCGGTGACGCCGATCAGCGGACCGGGCTCCGGATGGTAGCCGGCGGCGCGCAGCACCGCGAGGCCGGAGAGGTTCTGCGAGGCCATCGTGACCAGGTAAAGCGGCAGGGCCAGGCCGATGATCGCCGAAGCGGTGAATTGCGGCATGATCCAGGTCAGCGTCGACAGTTCCGGCGCCGGCAGGCCGCCGACCCGGCCGGTGAGGAAAGCGGCGAGACCGCCGCCGATAAGCACCACCAGCACCGACAGCGCCGGATTGAACAGACGGATGACGAAGAAGACGGCGATCAGCGGCAGGATCAGCCATGGATCAGCGGGAATGGCCTTCACCGCGTTGATGGCGAAGCCGACCAGGATGCCGGCCAGCATGCCGGACGCGACCGACGCGGGGATCTTTGCGATCAGCCGCGTCAGCGGCTTGAACAGGCCGGTGACGGTCAAAAGAATACCGGTGATGATGAAGGCGCCGACGGCTTGCGGCATGGTGAAGCCGCTGGACGCGGCGATCAGCGCGAGGCCCGGCGTCGACCAGGCGGTGATGACCGGCATTTTCGTGCGCCAGGAAAGCCACAGGCATTCGACGACCATCGCCAGGCAGATCGCCGTCACGCCACTGGCGGTCTCGATCTGGGTCGCGCCGACAGCCTTGGCGGCGGCGATGACCAGAGCCAGCGTGCCACCGAAACCGACGATCGCAGCGACGAAGGCGGATATCGGGATGGAGATGCGCATGCTCAGGCGACTCTTGCGACCATGTCGCCCACCGCCCTGAGCAGCAGGTCGAGGTCCTCCGGTCGCGACAGGCGATGGTCGCCGTCTGGAATCAGGGACAGGGTCACGTCGTCGGCCGGCAGCAATGCCGCAAGCTTCAAGGCGTGACCCGAGGGCACGTCCGGATCGGCCAGACCCTGCAGGATATGCACCGGGCAATGGGTATCGATCGGCCCGGTCATGACGCGGTTCGCGCGGCCGTCCTCGATCAGCGCGCGGGTGTAGATGTAAGGCTGGTCCGAATAGTCGGAAGGCTCGGCGAAGAAGCCTTTCTCCTGCAGATCGTGCCGCTGGGCATCGGTCAGCGTCGGCTCGATCAGCTCGACGGTGAAGTCAGGCGCGGGCGCAAGCAGCACCATTCCGGCCACGCGGTCGTCATTTGCCTTGCGCAGTTCCTGCACCATGCGCAGCGCGATCCAGGCGCCCATCGAGGAGCCGACCAGGATCTGCTTGCCGACGCTGAAGCGGCGGAAGACCGCGAGGCTCTGAGCGAGCCATTTGGAAATCGTGCCGTCGGAAAAATCGCCACCCGACTCGCCGTGGCCGGAATAGTCATGGCGCAGATAGGCGCGGCCTTCGCGGCTTGTCCAAGCAGACAGGGCCTCTGCCTTGGTGCCGAGCATGTCGGATTTATAACCGCCCAGCCAGACGATACCCGGCGCGGCACCGGGCGCCTGCCTGACGGCGATGCTCGACCCATCCACATCAAGGAAAACTGGCGCGCTGGCGGTCATGACTTGGTCCTTCCGCCGGTCTTTTGGCACAACCGGTGGTTCAACGAAAAGTGCTCGCGGCATTTCTTTGCTTGGTACAGCTATGACAAGCGAGCAGGTGATTTCCTGGCAAGGCTATGCTATTGACTCCGGCCGCGCGCTCACCACATAGCGCGTCCACCTATTTGAAACCAAGCAAACCCTGAACGAAACGGCCGAGGAGACCACGACCATTCGCAGACCTTTCAAAGCAGCGGCACCCACGAAGGACGGGCCGCGCTCCAACCGTGACATCCGGGTACCCCGGGTCCAGCTTATCGACGCCGAAGGCCAGAACCGCGGCGATGTTTCCATCAACGATGCATTGCTGCTGGCTGAAGAGGCCGGGCTCGATCTCGTCGAGATCTCGCCCAATGCCGTGCCGCCCGTCGTCAAGATCCTCGATCTCGGCAAGCTGAAATACGCCAACCAGAAGAAGGCGGCCGAAGCGCGCAAGAACCAGAAGGTCATCGAGATCAAGGAGATCAAGATGCGCCCGAACATCGACAGCCACGACTACGAAACCAAGATGAAGGCCGTGCGACGCTTCTTCGAGGAAGGCGACAAGGTCAAGCTGACGCTGCGTTTCCGCGGCCGCGAGATGGCGCACATGGAGCTCGGCATGCAGCTTCTGAACAAGGTGCGCGAGGAAGTGGCGCCGATCGCCAAGGTCGAGGCCGAGCCGAAGCTTGAAGGCCGCCAGATGATGATGGTGCTGGCGCCCCGTTAGGCACGGGCGCCGGTTTCCTTCCCGAGTTGCCGCGCCCATCACAGGCTCCACAAGCAAAATTGACCGGCTCTTGTCTGGTTGTGCTCTAAAATCCGCCCGAAATGCCTAAGAGGGCGATCCGACGATCGGCGGGACGCCTGTTATCTATCCGATCGCCGGCACATCTCGACGATCGGATTTTAGTCATGGACGATGAAACGAAGTCCCCGGCCAAGCAGATGGCCGGCATGGCCAACTACCAGCAGATGCGCAAGATCGTGCTTGCGGTGCTGGTCGTGGTGCTGTTCGCGGCGCTGCTGTTCGGGCAGTCGACCTTTCCACCCGACACGCCGGTGCACGAGACCATCGAGATGTTCGGTGTGCTCCTGATCTTTCTCGGCATCATCGGGCGGCTGTGGTCGACGCTCTATATTGGCGGGCGCAAATCCGCCGAAGTGGTCACTGGCGGGCCCTATTCGATCACGCGCAATCCGCTCTATCTGTTCTCGACGGTGGCGGCAGCCGGCGTCGGCGCGCAGATCGGCTCGTTCAGCGGGATCATCCTTTTCGCCGCCCTCTGCGCCGGCGCTTTCCACATCGTCATCCTGCGCGAAGAGCGCTACCTCAAGCAAATGCTCGGCGCTCCCTACGAAGCTTATCTCGCGAGGGTACCGCGCTTCTTCCCGAACCTTTCGCTCTATGACGAGGGCGATACTGGCAGCTTCAAGCCGCGCCTCCTGCTCACCACCCTGCTCGACGGGCTGGTGTTCCTGGTGGCGCTGCCGGCCTTCGAATTGATCGACGGCGCGCAATTGTCGGGCATACTGCCGGTGTGGTTCACGCTACCCTGATCCGGGACATGGGGCCGCACCGTCTCGGGTGTTGCGCATGTGCGCCGTTTGATCTATAGGACCGCCGTTCCAAGAAAACCGCCCGGCAGGGCATGCCGTGGCGGTTTCATTTGCTTTTCGGGCTTTGGTCGGCCCGGAGCGAACAAGAAGCGCGATGGTGCGCCACAATACGGAGTAGCAAAATGCCCAAGATGAAGACCAAATCGGCCGCCAAGAAGCGGTTCAAGATTACCGCCACCGGCAAGGTGCTGTCGGCTGCCGCCGGCAAGCGCCATGGCATGATCAAGCGTTCCAACAAGTTCATTCGCGATGCCCGCGGCACGATGGTTCTGGCTGAACCGGACGGCAAGAAGGTCATCAAGAATTTTCTGCCGAACGGCCTTTAATCCCTCGGCTTGGACAACGTTTTAAGGAGATCATGACATGGCACGCGTAAAGAGAGGCGTTACCGCCCACGCCAAGCACAAGAAGGTCCTGAAAGCCGCCAAGGGTTTCTACGGCCGTCGCAAGAACACCATCCGCATCGCCAAGCAGGCGGTGGAAAAGTCGCTGCAGTACGCCTACCGCGACCGCAAGAACCGCAAGCGCTCGTTCCGCGCGCTGTGGATCCAGCGCATCAACGCGGCGACCCACGAGCACGGCCTGACCTATGGCCGCTTCATCGACGGCCTCAACAAGGCCGGCATCGAGATCGACCGCAAGATCCTTTCGGACATGGCCATCCACGAGCCGCAGGCTTTCGCCGCCCTGGTTGCCAAGGCCAAGGTCGCGCTCGAATATCTGAAGAACACCACGCCGAATGCTTTTGAGAGCGCTGTCGCCTAAGCCAGCGCTTCCCAAGCATCTTTAATACTGATTTGGGGAACCCGCGCTGGCACGGCTGGCGCGGGTTTTTCTTATGCCTGATGTAACCAAATTGGTGACGCACCGAACTGCGGTGGTCGCCTGATCGAGAGAGTTTCGCCGTGAACGCCACCGCTGGAAATCTTGAAGCCCTGGAAGGTTCGTTGCTTGCCGATATCGCGGCAGCCTCGGACGAAGCCGCGATCGAGGCGGTGCGCGTTTCGGCGCTGGGCAAGAAAGGCTCGGTCTCCGAGATGCTGAAGACGCTCGGCGCCATGAGCGCCGAGGAGCGTCAGGTGAAGGGCCCGGCGATCAACGGCCTGAAGAACCGCGTCACCGAGGCGCTGAGCGCGCGCAAGGCAGAGCTGAAGGACGTGGCAATCGCCGCAAGGCTCGCGGCCGAGACGGTCGACGTGACGCTCCCCGTTCGCCAGTCGCCGGCCGAGCGCGGCCGCATCCATCCGATCAGCCAGATCATCGACGAGATCGCCGCGATCTTCGGCGACCTCGGCTTCTCGATCGCCGAAGGTCCGGATATCGAGACCGATTACTACAACTTCACCGCGCTGAATTTCCCCGAGGGACACCCGGCGCGCGAGATGCACGACACCTTCTTCTTCCAGCCGGACGAGAAGGGCGAGCGCAAGCTTTTGCGCACGCACACCTCGCCCGTGCAGATCCGCACCATGGAGCGGCAGAAGCCACCGATCCGCATCGTCATCCCCGGCAAGACCTACCGGCAGGATTCGGACGCAACGCACTCGCCCATGTTCCATCAGGTCGAGGGGCTGGTGATCGACAAGACGGCCAACATCGCCAACATGAAGTGGGTGCTGGAGGAGTTCTGCAAGGCCTTCTTCGAGGTGCCGAGCGTCAAGATGCGCTTCCGGCCATCCTTCTTCCCGTTCACCGAGCCCAGCCTCGAGGTCGACATCCAGTGCGATCGCTCGCGGCCCGGCGAAGTGCGCTTCGGCGAAGGCACCGACTGGATGGAGATCCTCGGCTGCGGCATGGTGCACCCCAACGTGCTGCGCCACGGCGGGCTCGATCCCGACGAATACCAGGGCTTTGCCTGGGGCATGGGCATCGACCGGATCGCGATGCTGAAATACGGCATGCCGGACCTGCGCGCCTTCTTCGACGCGGATGTGCGCTGGCTGTCGCATTACGGCTTCCGGCCGCTCGACCTGCCGACCCTGTTCGGGGGGCTGTCTGCATGACGGCTCCACACACCGGCGGCTGCCGCTGCGGCGCGGTGCGGTTCGAGGCTTCGGCCGAGCCGCACCACATCAGCTATTGCCACTGCGGTGATTGCCGTCGTGCCAGCGGCGCGCCGGTGTCGGCTTTCGTCGGCTTCATGAACGACCAGGTCACGTTCAATGGCAAGTCGCTGAAGAGCTACCGCAACGGTCCGGTGGAACGCTCTTTTTGCGGCACCTGCGGCTCGCCGATCGCCTATGTCGACAAGCGGCTCGCCGACCAGACCTATTTCATGCTCGGCGCCATGGACATGCCGGCCTATTTCAGGCCGACCGTGCATGCCTATGTGCGCGAGCAGCTTCCCTTCCTGCATATGCCCGACGCGCTGCCGCGCGAGTTGAAGACCAGCGTGCCCAGACCAGACGGAACACAGTCATGAAATTCACTCTCTCCTGGCTCAAGGATCATCTCGAGACCGACGCCTCGCTTGACCAGATCGTCGAGCGGCTGACAGCGATCGGCCTCGAAGTCGAACATGTCGACGACAAGGCGGGGTTGAAGCCCTTCGTCATCGCCAAGGTGCTGACGGCGGTGCAGCATCCCGACGCCGACCGTCTGCGCGTGCTGACCGTCGACACAGGCGACGGCAAGCCGCCGGTGCAGGTGGTGTGCGGCGCGCCAAACGCCCGCGCCGGCCTGATCGGCGCCTTCGCCGCGCCCGGCACCTATGTCCCCGGCATCGACGTGACGCTCTCGGTCGGCAAGATCC
>NZ_JANINM010000412.1 GCF_024509055.1 Mesorhizobium sp.
TCTTCGGCCTCGGCACCGTCATCGTCATGTGCATGTCGGCGCTGGAGGTGCAGGCCGGCACCCAGAGCGTCGGCGATTTCGTCTTCATCAATGCCATGCTGGTGCAGCTTTCGGTGCCGCTCAACTTCATCGGCTTCATCTATCGTGAAATCCGCCAGGGCCTGACCGATATCGAGCACATGTTCGACCTGCTCGACGTGCCCCAAGAGATCGTCGACAAGCCGGACGCCAAGCCCTTGAAGGTCGGCCCCGGCAAGGTCGAGTTCCGCGACGTGCATTTCTCCTACGACCCGAACCGCAAGATCTTGAAAGGCGTCTCCTTCGAGGTGCCGGCTGGCAAGACGGTGGCCATCGTCGGCCCCTCGGGCGCCGGCAAATCCACCATCTCCAGGCTGCTGTTCCGCTTCTACGACGTGCAGCGCGGCCAGGTGCTGGTCGACGGCCAGGACATCCGCGACGTCACGCAGGAAAGCCTGCGCGCCGTGCTCGGCATGGTGCCGCAGGACACGGTGCTGTTCAACGACACCATCGCCTACAACATCCGCTATGGCCGCGTCAGCGCCGGCGAGGAAGAGGTGCGCAAGGCCGCCGAACTCGCGCAGATCGGACCGTTCATCGAGAAGCTGCCCGACGGCTACAAGTCGATGGTCGGCGAGCGCGGCCTGAAGCTTTCGGGCGGCGAGAAACAGCGCGTGGCGATCGCTCGCACCATCCTCAAGGCGCCTCCCATCCTGATGCTGGACGAGGCCACATCGGCGCTGGACACGCAGACCGAGCAGGAGATCCAGGCGGCGCTCGACCTCGTCAGCAAGGGCCGCACGACGCTTGTCATTGCCCACCGGCTGTCGACGGTGATCTCGGCCGACGAAATCATCGTGCTCAAGGACGGCCAGATCGCCGAGCGCGGCACCCATGCCGCGCTGCTGGGCAAGCGAGGCCTCTACGCCTCGATGTGGGACCGTCAGCGCGAGGCGACCGAGGCCGAGGAGCGGCTGCGCATCGCCCGCGAGAGCGACGAGCTCGGCGTCATCGTGCGCAGGCGAACCTCGGAAGTATCGTAGCCGCGTCCCGGAACGCCACCGCCTCGACCTTGTCGGTTTGAAACAAGGTCCCGTTGCGAAGATGGGCGAAGGCGCGCCACGCCTCGCCGCCGATCTTGTGGAGAAGGCGCTTTTGCCGCTCCGGCGGTTCGATCTGGACAAGGCTTGGCGTGCCGTCGCCGAGCAGGAACTGGGTCTGGACGCAAAGCGCCGGTACCAGCTGGTAAACAGTGCTGCGCGAGCATGTCATCCTGGTCGGGCAGAACAGCGTTTCGTCGACTGCCGCTTTGAGGCGCTCGGTGCGCTTGAGCAGCTTTTGCGCCGCCGCCCTGGAGAGGACATAGCCGGCCGAGCCGACATGTCGCCCGGCGAGCGGGAGGAGCGAGTATCCACCACCTGCCGGCAAGCGCCTGCGCCCCAGCCTGACCTTGACGAAGAATGTCTCGAGCTTGACCAGGTCGGCATCGGCAGGCACCCAGCCGTCGCCGGACAGAAGCGGCCCGGCATCGGCGGCGAAGGCGACGTCGTCCTCGAAGATGGCGACGTAGCGTTCGCTGCCATCCGCGACGATCTGCCAGCAGAGGCGATGGCTGAGAAAGCAGCATATTTCGGGCGCGCTCATCCGCGGCGCCGAAACCGGGCTGCCATTCGCCGCATCCACCGCGGCTACCCGCTCGAAACCGATGCCGATCCTGGCGAATTGCCCGGTGACATGCGCCAGCCGGTCAACCGACCGGTCGAGATTGATCACCAGGCATTTCATCCCCATTCCCCCGGGATCCGGGCGATAACTTGCCCCTTTGCCATTTGCTTCGCAAGCGTCCGCGGGAGCAACTCAACGAAACGTGTGCGAGGGCTCCGCAAAGGAGTTGCGCAAAAACAGAAGGTTAGAGCGTTGGCTTGCCGCGCGAAGACGCTGTACCGCTCAGATGCTGCAAGCCGGTTCAGGCTCGGCGGAACTCCACCGCATCGACCTTGTCGGTGCCGAACAGGGTGCCGTTGCGGAAATGGGCGAGGGTGCGCGATGCCTCGGCGCCAATCCTGTCGACGAAGCTTTTGCGCGATTCCGACGGGCCGGGTTGAAGGCTCGCCAGGAGATTATCGTCGGAAAGCCGATGCGCCTGCACGCATGGAGCCGGCGTCACCTGGTAGATGGTGCTGCGCGAGCATGTCGTCGTCGTGGGGCTGAACAGCACGTTGTCGACAGCTGCCTTGAGATGCGTCGTGCGCCGAAGCAGCGTCTGCGCGGCCTGCCTGGAGAGGATATAGCCGGCGGCGCCGACATGTTGCCCGACCAGCCGGACGAGCGAGTAGCCGTTACCGACGTCCATGCGTCGACGCCCCAAGCGCACCGGCACGAAGAATGTTTCCAGCTTGACCACATCGGCATCGCGCGGGATCCAGCCGGCGTCGGTCAGCAGCGGCCCGGCGTCAGGGGCAAAGACGATATCGTCCTCGAAGACCGCGCCGTGACTGTCGCCGCCGTCGGCGATCATCCGCCAGCACAGGCGATGGCTGAGGAAGCAGCAGACTTCCGTCGTGGTGAGCGGGGGTGCCGAGACAGGGCTTCCGTTCGCCGCGTCCACCCCAACGACACGCTCGAAATCGACGCCGACCCTTGCGAATTGCTGGGTGACATGCGCCAGCCGGTCGACCGACCGGTCGAGGTTGATGACCAGGCTTCTCATCGCCTCTTACCTGCCAGCGGAAACGGCTGAATCCCCGCGAAACGCCACGGCGTCGACCTTGTCCGTTCCGAAGAATGTTCCGTTGCGCAGATGCGCATAGCCGCGCGATGCCTCCGTGCGAAGCTTTTCCAGAAATTGCCATTGCCGTTCCGGAACATCGAACTGGATCAGGGTCTCGGGGGTGTCGCCGCCGAGGAACTTGGCCTGCGCGCACAGCGCCGGCATCAGCTGGTAGATCGTGCTGCGGGCGCATGTCATCAGGGTCGGTGAAAACAATGCGTCGTCGACCGCGCCGTTGATGCGCTTCGTGCGCTTGAGCAGGGTCCGGGCCGCCTCCCTCGAGACGACATAGCCGGCCGCCCCGACATGCTGCCCGACCAGCCGAACCGTCGAATACCCATTGCCGATCGGCGTTTGCCTGCGTCCCAGTCGCACTGGCACGAAATACGTTTCAAGCTTCATCAGATCGGCGTCGCGAGGCACCCAGCCATCATCCGCCAGAAGTGGCCCGGCGTCGTGGCTGAACAAGATGTCGTCCTCAAAGATCGCGCCATATCGGTCCGTACCGTCGGCGATGATCTGCCAGCAGCGGCGATGGCTGAGGAAGCAGCAGATTTCGGCGCGGGTAAGCCGCTGCAGCATCACCGGGGTTGCGTCGGGCGTCTCTATCCCCTGGACCCTCTCGAAAGCCACGCCGATCCTGGCAAACTGCTCCGCCATATGGGCGAGCCGGTCCGCCGACCGGTCGAGGTTGATGACGAGACATCTCATCATTTCTCTCCCGACAGCTTTGCGCCGCCGATCTTTCCGGTCTCCGGGGCCAACCTCAGGACCTCACCGGACTTCGCCTGCTGCTTGCGCCGCGAGCTGTGGCCGAAGAAACGCCGCCAATGCTTCACCAGGAACCAGTCGATCTGTTTGAACCGCAGCAGGTGTCGACGTCCCGCGACCGAGCTCTGGAAAGCCCCGTTCTGGCTTCCCTGTTCGACGATCGGTCGCTCGAACCAGAGCATTTCGATGCCGAGCTGCTCGTCGATGAATTCGATCTGGTGATCGATCGGCAGCGACACCTTGTGCTTGTCGATCCACGCAAGCCGCGCCTCGGCGACGGGGCGGGTGATCAGATAGGAATCCGCGCAGCGCGCATGCGAGGCAGGATAAAGCTGCTGGCCCCTACGCAGCTTCCAGCCCGCCACATAATAGTTGCAGCCATTGCCGAGATAGACCGCGGCGCGGCGGTCGGGGTTGCCAATTTCGGCCAGGCACTCATTGAGTTTCCTGACGAAATTCTTGGCCAGGAAAACGTCATCCTCGAACACCAGGCAGTATGGAAGGTCCGTTTTCAGGAATTCGCGCCAGACGCCGATATGCTTCAGGCCGAGTGATATTTCCGATGCCCGCAATCGATTCGACGCAGTGAAAGATGCTTTAGCTTCTTCCGTAACGTCAGCGACATCCCAGTCGAGGAAGAAATTTACCGGGACGCCCCGCTTACTAAATTCTTCTCTAATATGCCTTTCGCGGTCCTCATAGCCTTTTTTGACATGACAGACCCGAATGAAAACCTGGTCGGATGGAAACATGCCACTGATTACATCGGCGCTACTTGCGGGGCAAGTGCGCTGATGCCGAGCTGTGATGGGAAAAAGCTGACGTCGGGGCATGACTTTTCGCTTGACCTCAACTTAGGTTGAGATTGCAAACCGTCCCCGAGCCCCTGGGAAGCGATCGATCCAGTATGGAGATAAATGAAATGAGCAACACAAATCGGCGTGATGGCAGTGTATTCAGGGTGGATAAGTTCGTCGTCCCGGCGCAGGCGCGCGAGGAGATCCTCGGCAAGGTCAGGATGACGCACGAACTGCTGCGCCAGCAGCAGGGCTTCGTGCAGGATTTCCTGCTCGAGCAGTTTTCTGGCCCCGGCGAGTTCAACATCGTCACGGTCGTCGAATGGGAAAGCCAGGCGGCGGTCGACAAGGTGGTGCCGATCGTCAAGGCCGCGCATGAGCACGTCGCCTTCAACCCCCAGGAAACGATCGCCCGCCTTGGCGTCAAGGCCGATATCGCCAACTATCAGCGTGTACCGGAGTTGTAGGACGGCCATCCCGCGCCCGGCGCGGGAACGGCGACGCTCAGCACCTGGCCGGTGCGGGCGTCGCTCACCATGTGCTCGAAGCCGCGCCATTCCGCGGCGGCGATGAACAGCGTCCTGCCGTCGGCGCCGCCCAGCATGCAGGCAAAGCAGCCGCGATCGACCTCGACCTTGTCGATTTTTGGGCCGCCTTCGCGCACCCTGACGCAGTGCCGGTTGGGCACGTCGGCATACCAGACGCAGCCTTCGGCATCGAGGGAGATGCCGTCGGGATAGTCGTCGCCCAGATCGGCCCAGATGCGGCGGTTGGCGAGGGAGCCGTCGGCCGCGATGTCAAAGGCGGTCAGCCGCCTGGCATGCGATTCCGCGACGATCAGCGTCTTGTTGTCCGGCATCACCGCCATGCCGTTGGCGAAAGCGATGTTCCCGGCGACCTGGCGCACCGCGCCATTCGATGTGATCAGCACGATCGAGCCCGGGCCGAATTGCTCGCCGGGCGCTGGCGCCGGGCCGCCGCCGTTGACGTAGATGTTGCCGCGTCCGTCGACGACGATCTCGTTCCACGGGCTCTTCGACAATTGCCTGAGATCGGCATGGGTGGCGAGCGTCCCGCCGCTTTCCTGCCTTAGCAAAAGGCCTTCACGGCCGGAAACCACCAGCAGCCGTCCGTCAGGCAGCCAATCGATCGAGTAGGGCAGCACGGCCGGCACGGTGAGCATCACGTTGCGGCGGCCTGTCTCGTCGATCGCGACGATCTCTCCTGTGCCCCAGTTGCATAGCCAGAGCCGACCGTCATGCCAGCGCGGCGACTCGCCGAAAGCGAGCCCTTCGGTGATGATCCTGGCATTCCGCGTGGCGGATTTCGGCGATGGCATCGGCTTGGCTCCCTGCGCGTGGCTTTGCCCAAGGACGTACGAGGAAACCGCTTTCCGACAGCGAGCGCGCAACAATCGTCATCTCATCTCGTTTGCCTTGGCTGCTCCGATGCCCTCTATCCCGCTGGACGAGCCATGGAGCCGCCTGTTTCGATCTCCCATTGTTGCGTTGCGGGGAGGGGGGCTTTCGGCTATTGAGGCCGGACCTGAAACAGGGACCGCCCCAGCCCGATGAGCCTTCTCGACTCGGTCAAGAATACGTTCGTTCCGATCCATCGCGAGGGCTATCCCTTCATCGCTGTCTTCGGCGCGGCAACGCTCGTTCTTGGCTATTTCTCCTCGGTCCTGTTCTGGATCGGGCTCATCCTTACAGCCTGGTGCATCTATTTCTACCGAGATCCCGAGCGCGTCACCCCAGTCGACGACAGGCTGGTGGTGAGCCCGGCGGACGGGGTGATTTCGGCGGTCGGCCCGGCCGTGCCGCCGAGCGAGCTTGGTCTGGGCGCAACCGAGATGACCCGCATCTCGGTGTTCATGAATGTCTTTTCCTGCCACATCAATCGCGCTCCCGTGCGCGGCAGGATCAAGCGGATCGAGCATCGTCCCGGCAAGTTCCTCAACGCCGAGCTCGACAAGGCGAGTTCGGAGAACGAGCGCAACGGACTGGTCATCGACAGCCCCAACGGCACCATCGCCGCCGTGCAGATCGCCGGCCTGGTCGCGCGGCGCATCGTCTGCTGGGCCGAGACCGGCGGCACGATCGCCATCGGCGAGCGTTTCGGGCTGATCCGCTTCGGCTCGCGCGTCGATGTTTTCCTGCCGTCGAACGCCGTGCCGCGCGTCGCCGTCGGGCAGACGGCGGTGGGTGGCGAAACGGTGCTCGCGGAGTTCGGCGGCGCGGCGGTGGCGCCTTTGGTCAGGATTTCCTGAACGGTGGGCGCGCCCTTCAAGAAGTTCGAGGCCCACGCCAGCGGCGGTCCGCGCATCCGCGAGATCCCGATGCGCATGGTGCTGCCCAATCTGGTCACCGTGCTTGCCATTTGCGCCGGCCTGTCCGGCATCCGCTTCGCCTTCGAGAACCGCTTCGAGCCGGCGGTCGTCATGGTGCTGCTTGCCGCTTTCCTCGACGGCATAGACGGGCGCCTTGCACGCATGCTGAAGGCGACCTCGAAGTTCGGCGCGCAGATGGATTCGCTGGCCGATATCGTCAATTTCGGCGTCGCCCCCGCGCTTGTCCTTTACGCCTTCCTGCTCGACCGCGCCGGCTCGCCGGGCTGGATCGCCGCGCTTCTGTTCACCATCGCCTGCGGCATGCGGCTTGCCCGCTTCAACGTGCTGGCGGAAGACAATGACCAACCGGCGTGGCAGACCGAGTATTTCGTCGGCGTGCCGGCGCCTGCCGGCGCGGTGCTGGTCATGCTGCCGCTCTATCTCTATTTCCTGCGGCTCGGGCTGGAGCCGACGCGAACCGCGGCCTTCGTCGCGAGCGCCTTCACCGTGCTGATTGCTTTCCTGCTGGTCAGCCGGCTGCCGGTCTATTCGGGAAAGAGCATCAAGGTGCCTGGCGACAAGGTGCTGCCGGTCATACTCGGCGTTGTGCTCTACATCCTGCTTCTGATGGCCTATCCGTGGTACACGCTGACGGCTTCGGTCGCCGGATACCTGCTTTACCTGCCGTTTTCCGTGCGCGCCTATTCGAAGCGCGCGCGGCTGGAGGGCGAGAAGGTGCCGCCTTCGGATATCGGGTAGGAGATTACGCCGCCACGCCCAGCCCCAGGCGGTCGATCGCCAGCTTGCGCGCCGAGATGTAGTCGGTCTTGCCCGAACCCAGCACCGGGATCTCGTCCACCTTGACGATGTCGTTGGGCACCATCAGTTCGGCAGCGCCCGCCTTCTTGCCAAACTGGCGCAACTCCTCCGGGTTGGCGCTCCCGGAGGTGGTGACCAGCACGATGCGCTCGCCGCGACGCTTGTCGGGCACGGCCACCGCCGCGTGGCGCTCCTCCGGCCAGAGCGACTGCACCAGCATCTCGACCGCGCCGAGCGACACCATCTCGCCGGCGATCTTGGCGAAGCGTTTTGCCCGCCCACGGATGGTGATGAAGCCGTCGCGGTCGACCGAGACGATGTCGCCGGTATCGTGCCAGCCTTCGAGCGGCTGCAATTCGCCCGGCCGGTCGGCGGTCATGTAGCCCATCATCATGTTCGGGCCGTCGAGCCACAGCCGCCCGGCGTCGGCGATGCCTTCGACCGGCTCGAGCTTCATGCGGATCGCCGGCAGCGGTCGCCCCACGGTCCCGTCGCGGCCATGGATGGCGGTGTTAACCGCCACCACGGGCGCGGCCTCGGTCAGCCCGAAGCCTTCGATGATCGACGCCTGGAAGCGGTCGCGGTAGACGCGCCGCGTCTCGGGCTTCACCGCTTCGGCCCCGGCCACCACGAAGCGCAGGCTGGAAAAGTCGCCGTCCTTGGCGGTGCGGGCATAGTTGGCAAGGAAAGTGTCGGTGCCGAACATCACGGTCGGCTTCACCTTGCGCGCGATCTCCGGGATGATCTTGTAGTGCAGCGGCGAGGGGTAGAGGAACAGCTTTATCCCCAGCACCAGCGGCAGGATTGTGCCGCCCGTCAGCCCGAAGGAGTGGAATGCGGGCAGCACGTTGAGCAGGATGTCCGCGGGCGAAACGGAGATGCGCGCCTCCGCCTGCATGACATTGGCGAGCAGGTTGCGGTGCGACAGCACCACCGCCTTCGGCGTGCCTTCCGAGCCCGAGGTGAACAGGATCACCGCCGGCTTGGCTGCGTCCTGCCGCTGCAGCGGCAAGCGCCACAGCAATGCGGCCGCGACCTTGTCCAGCGTCGTCACGCTGGCACGGGCATCCTCCAGCCACAGCATCTTAGCGCCGCCCGCCTCGACGGCGGCGACGATGTCGTCGATCCCTGCCTTCTCGATGAAGGCGCGGGACGAAACGACCGTTCTGATAACGGCGGTGCGTATCGCAGCGGTCACGCTCGCGGGGCCGGCGGTGTAGTTGATCATGGCCGCGACGCGCCCGGCCGAGATCAGGCCGACGAAGGAAAGCACCACGCCGTTGGCGTTGGGCAGCAGCAGGCCCACCGCTTCACCCGGCGCCGTCACCGCCTCGAAGCGGTGGCCGAGCACGCGCGCGCCGATGAACATCCTGCGATAGGAGAGCGAGCCGGAAATGACGTCCTCGATGATGGGCCGCGAGGCGCCGATACGGTCCGCGGCATCGCGCATGGCGAGGAAGAGGCCGCGGTCGAGCTTGGCGCCATAGAGCCGCGCTTCGGCGAAGCGGTCGAACAGCGCATTGGTGTTGGAGGCCATGTCGGAGTTGCGCGCCACCAGCTCGGCGATCGTCATGGGCTCCAGCACGCTGAGCGAAAGATGCCGGAACCAGTGGCGCGGCGCCTTGTCCTTTGGCGTCAGCGACATCGGCAGGTCGCGGGCGCCGGCGACGAAGATCGGCACGATGCGCGCATCCGCCTGCATGGCGATGCGGGTGATGGCGCGAAACAGCCGGAACGACTTGAGGTCGGGCTCGACCGCATCCGGCAGATAGACTGCAAGCCGGCCCTTGCCCTTCAGCACGCGCACCAGGCGGCGGCTGACGAAGACATGCTCGGCGTTGAAGGCGATGGTGCGGGCAAGCTCACGCCAGGGCTCCAGCCAGGGGGAGCGGGCCGATTCCTCGTCGAGGATGTGCAGCGTGTCGTCGGGGAGCAGCGACAGCATCAGCGCCGGCTCGAGGCGCGACTGGTGCGAGATGACGTAGATGACCGGCGTCTGCGCGCTGCGCGCGATGCGTATCCGCTCGTCGGCGATTCGATAGGCGAGTTTGAACGGCACGTAGAGTAGCGCCTGCGTGAAGCGCAGGTCGAGCCGCACCGTCTCGATCACGCCGATCAACAGCCAGGCAAAGACAAGGCCTGCAAGCAGCGCCAGCGCCAGGATCATGCCGCTCTCTCCCAACGTCCTCCAGGACGCGGCTCTTCAGCGGCCGCTTCGCTGAAGAGGGTAGCGGAAGTGAGCACAAGGTCAATGGATGGGAGGGGGAGATAAAGGCGGCGGCTTCACGCCGCCTTCAGCCTCCCGCTTATGAAGCGGAATTCCTGCGACTTGCCGCCATAGCCGTAAGCCGCCGCCGGCACCTCGTGCACGAAGGCGTAGCTTTCCTCATGCACGCCGCCGAGCAGGCGGCCGAAGGCGTCGAAGACCGCCTTGAGATAGGCTTCGAGCTCCAACTTTGTATTCGTGCCGTCGACGACCTTGATGTCCAGCCAGAACGTGCTGGTCCCATGCTCGGCAAGCGACTTGCCGCCGGCGAACCAGTGCTGCGGACCGACATAGTTGACCGCGACGGCGGTGACGGTCGGGTCCTTGCGCAACTGCGTGGCGGTGATTTCGGTTACTTCCCTGGCGATCTCGGCGGAAAGCCTGGCGTCCGGCTTGCCGGTGACGCTGACATTGATGATCGGCATTTTTTCTCTCCTTCTGTTCGGCGGCCTCGTGCCGTCGGTGGAAGGACTATGCCCCTATCTGAACATCAAGAAAATCGAATTGTTTTTGATAAATGATTCGATATTATCGAATTATGGAAACGCTCGATCCCGATCTGCTCAGAACCTTCCTCGCTTTCGTCGATGGCGGCTCGCTGGCCAGGGCCGCCTCCGCCGTCGGCCGTTCGCCGTCCGCGGTGACCGCGCAGATGCAGCGGCTGGAGGAGATTGTCGGAGAGCCGCTGCTTGCTCCCCAGGGCAGGGGGCGTGGCCTGACGCCGGCTGGCGAAGACCTTGTCGGCCATGCCAGGCGTATCCTTGCCGTCCACGCCGAGGCCTGGCTGGCGTTGAAGGGCGCGCGGGCCGGCGGCCGCGTCGCCATCGGCACGACGCAGGATTTCGCCGACCACGGCCTGCCGGACCTGTTGCGGGCCTTTGCCGCCAGCCATCCGCGCGTGCGAATAGAACTGCGCGTCGGGCGCTCGCTGGAGCTGGGGCAGGCGTTGCAGGCGGGCCAGCTGGACATCGCGATCACCATGCGCCAAGCGCCCACGGCCGACGAAGTCTCGCTGATCAGCGAGCCGATGCTGTGGCTCTGCTCGCAAAAAGGGCTGGCGGCGCGGGAAGAGGAAGTGCCGCTGGCGCTGCTCGATCCCTATTGCGGCTTCCGGGTGGCGGCGCTCGCCGCGCTCGATGCCGCTGGCCGCCGCTACCGCATCGCCGCCGGCAGCGCCAGCCTCGCCGGCCTGCGCACGGCGGTCGATGCGGGGATTGCGCTGACGCTTCGCACAAGGCGCTTTGCCCATTCCGGCATCGTGGAGGCACCGGACGGGTTTCGCCTGCCGCCGGTCCCGGTTGCCGACTTTGCAGTCCGGCTTGGCCGCGAGGCCGGGCGGCCCGCGCGGGATCTGGCGCAATTGCTCGGCGGCGGCCTGGCAATGCCTTCTTGACCGAACGCGCAATCTTGGACTCGCAAAGAAAAAGCCGACCTTTTTGAAGGTCGGCTTCAAGTCGGACGGGTCGAGGGGTTTGGGGGGACTTGGGGGGTGACCCGTCGACTTAACAATGCCTGAGCCCGACGAAGGTTCCTTGGCCCGGAAAAAAATCATGCACCCGCCGATTGCGCTTTCACCCAGTCCCGTCCGGCATGGGCGAACACCGCGCAAAGCACGATCGCGCCGCCGATGATGCTGGCCATTGGCGGGACCTCGGCGAGAAACAGCAGGGCGAACAGGATGGCGAAGGGCACCTCGGCAGAGCCGAGCAGCCCGGCCTCGGCGGACGGGATCAGCCGCGAGCCTTCCGTCCACAGGATCGAGGCCAGCGCGAAGGAACAGCCGAAGGCTGCCAGCAGCACCACGTCCCGCGCCGAGACCGCCAGCGGATCGGTGACGAACCAGCCAAGCACGAAGAGCAGGAAGGCCGACACCGCTCCGGCCCACACCACCGGCTCGTCGCGGAAGGCGCGCACCATGATCATGTAGAGAGCGCTGCCCGTGGTCATCAAAAGCGCCAGCCCGTCGCCGAAGAGATGGCCGGTGCCGAGCCCGGCGCCTACCATGATGGCGACGCCACAGAGCGATACGGCCGCGGCAACCATGATCTGCGTGCGGAATTTTTCGCGCACCAGCAGGAAGGCGAGCAGCGCCGCGATGAAGGGCGAGGTTGCGTAGATCACCGCCACATTGGCGACATAGGTGAATTTGAAGGCCGAGATGAAGGCGATGCTGGCGGCGGCGCCCTCGACCGCGAGCAGCCAGCCCCGCCAGCCGAGCCGCAGGCTTTCCTTCCCGCCCGAACGCCGCCGGCGCCACAGCACATAGAGCGTGATCAGGATCGAGCCGAAGAAGCCCCGCCAGCAGGTGATGGTCAGCGGATCGGCATGGATCGACTTGGTCAGCACGCCGGTGAGCGCAAAGGCGACCGCCGAGGCCGAAACCAGGATGATGCCCAGCGTGCGCTCGGCCGTGTCGTCGGCTTTGAAGGCGGCAGGCTTCTCGGTCATGTCGAGCGCGTCGGTCATGGTGTCAGACTACGCCGTTTCTGCTGACAGCCTTCTGTCATGAGTGGAGCTTAGTCCCTTTTGCGGAAATGCTCATTGCCGACGATCAGGAGACCGGCGCCGATAATGATCGCGGCGCCGATGAAAACCTCGCTGCGCGGCACGTCGCCCCAGATAGCGTAACCCAGCGCGAACGCCCATATCAGCGACGTGTATTCGAGGGGCGCCACGATCGACACCGGCGCGCGCTTCATGCCCGCGAACAGCATGTATTGCGCCACGCCGCCGAGTGCGCCGACACTGATGAGCAGCATCAGTTCCAGGCCATTGGGCATGTGCCACCAGACCAGTGCCGGGATCGCCGAAAACAGCATGAAGTAGAAATTGTTGAGCACCAGCTGGATCATGGTCCGCTCCTGCATCGCCGTCTTGCGCAGCAGCACGACGGCAACTGCCCATAGAACGGCCGCGGCGAGCACCAGCAGCACCGGCAGCGAGAGACCGAGACGCGTCGGATCGCAGGCGACGAATACGCCCGCGAAGCCGATGAACACCGCGAGCCAGCGCACGATAGGCACCGTCTCGCCCAGCATCACCACCGAGAGCACGGTGACGATGATCGGCGCGGCGTAATAGATGGTGGTGAGCTCGGCGAGTTGGAGCGAGCGGGCGGCGTTGTAATAGCAGAGCCAGGCCGCGAGCGTGAAGGCGCTGCGCACCAGCATTGGCCCGACTATGGGCGAGCTTACGGTGTCGGCGAACAGTTTCCGGCCGCCGATCAGGCCGCAGGCGGCAAGGACGGTGATCGAGCGGAAGAACATGATCTGCCAGACCGTCATCCCCGCGACGAGCAGCTTGATCGAGGCGTCCTGGGTCGAGAACAGGAAGTAGGCGGCAGCAGTGATCAGGATGCCGCCCAGCACCTTTTCACGGCTTTCGAGGACGACGACATCGGCCATGCGGCTCGGCCTGCTCCACGGCAATTCCAGGACAGCGCTTCCGTCCGGAACTAAAAAAAGAGAATTGAATGCGGCTTCGCCCCGGTCGAATCCGCTACGCTACCTATACGGGCGAAAACCTGCGCGGCGCTACTCCAGCGCAGCGCTTGCATTGGGGCAGGGGGCGCTCGCGACGATCAGACGCTCACTGCGTTGCCTGATAAAGCTCCGAGGCGGCCTCCTTCAGCGCGCGCCTGCCGTCCGGCCTCAGATACATCATGTGTCCGCCCTCGACTACGTCGAGCCGGATGGGCGTGGCGTCCGCTAGCGAGGGCAGCTGGTTCACCAGGTAGCGCGAGGCGAGATAGGGCGTGACGAGGTCGGTAAAGCCGTTGACGATCACGACCCCGAGCGCCGGGTTGAGCGAGCGCGCCCGCTGCAGGTCGTTCATCACGCCGGCATAGCCCTGGCCCGAGGTGCCATAGTCCCAGTTGCGGCTGATCTCGCCGTTGAGCAGCCGGTAGCTGACATCGGTGCGATAGTTCAGTTCGTCGTGGGCGTAGGCGACGAAGGCGGATGTCAGCACAGGCACGCTGCGGTCCAGGATTGGATCGGGACCGGCGATGCGGGGGCTTTCCGGCGCGATGTCGGCGGTGCCGACCATCGCGTCATAGGGGCTTAGCACCTTGCCGCTGGCGCGCTGGAACTCACGAGCGAAAAGACTGGTCGGGACTCGGGCAAAATTGCGCTGGACAAGATCGAGCGGCAGTCCGGTGATCTCCGATACGCGGCCGCTCGCCAGCTTGCCGCCCTGCTCCAGCCCGCCGTTGAGCGCCGTCAGATAGTCGCCAAGCGCGTAATGCTCGACCTCGGCGAGCCTCTCCTTGAGCGCCTCGCCGGTGAGGCCGTCGGCCTTCAGCCGCGCCGCCGCCAGCGAGGGCAGTTCGAGCGCCCAGTGCAACTGGTCGAACTGGTCCGGCCGCACCAGCATGAACTCCAGCGCAGGCGAGATCAGCACGATGCCGCTCGGACTCAAGCCGACGTCTTCCTGCAGGGTGCGCGCAAGCAGCGCGGCGCGAAAACCGCCATAGCTTTCGCCGGCAAGGAAGAGCGGCGATCCGGTGCGGCCGTTCTGCGCCAGGTAGAGCCGGATGAACGCGCCGATCGAGCTGGCGTCCTGCTCGACGCCCCAGAACGCCTTGGTGTCCTGTCCTGGCGCTTCGCGGCTGTAGCCGGTGCCGACCGGATCGACGAAGACGAGGTCGCTCATGTCGAGCCAGCTGTCCGGATTGTCGATGAGCTTTTGCGGCGGCGGCAGGAATTCGCCGTTGGCACTGGTCGCAACGATGCGCGGACCGATCGCTCCCAGATGCAGATAGGCCGAGGCCGCCCCCGGGCCGCCGTTGAAGACGAAGGTAATCGGCCGCTGCTTCGCGGCGCCCGCCGACTGCAGCGTGTAGGCGGTGTAGAAGATCTCTGCCGTCACCTCGCCCTTGGCCGAAAGCAGCGACAGCGTGCCGGCCTTGGCCTGGTAATCGAGCTTGCGTCCGGCAAGCGTGATCGAATGGGTGGTCACCTGCGGCGGGGGCAGCAGCGACAGCACGCCGCCCGCTGGCGCGGGTCGTTCCGGTGTTTCGGCGAGGACCGGCTGCGCAAAGGTCGCGAGTGACAGGAGGATGAACGGGGCGAGTTTCAAAATGGACAGCATGCGGCCTCCGGGAACGACTTCCGCAAAGGTATGGCCGGGGCGGTGGAAGTCAAAGCGACAAACTGCCAAACTCGTCTGCAAGGCGAGAGATCACCTGATCGCTCGCCTTTCGCCGATCTCCAGGCGGACTGAGAAACCAGGATTTCACAGGCATCCTTGTCCAGTGCTATCTAGATACGAAGACTGATCGAAAGGAACCTCTACCATGGACGCCACCGCACTCAAGGCCATGCAGGCGCCGCTGAAGGATGCCTATCGAGAGGACGCTGGCCGGGCGCTCATCACGCTCAGGGCGCGCGGCGCTCTCGACGACCAGTCGATCGCCTGCAAGGTGGAGACGGGCCGGGCGCTCGCCGTGGCGGGTCTCCACCCGGCGACCGGAGGCTCGGGCCTCGAGCTTTGCTCGGGTGACATGCTGCTCGAGGCGCTGGTGGCTTGCGCCGGCGTCACGTTGAAGGCGGTGGCCACGGCGCTGGAATTCAGGCTCGGCAACGCGACCGTCGAGGCCGAGGGCGACCTCGATTTCCGCGGCACGCTTGGCGTCGCCAGGGACGCGCCTGTCGGCTTCCGCGAGATAAGGCTGAAATTCGCCCTCGACACGGATGAGCCGCAGGAGCGCATCGATTCGCTCCTGAAGCTCACCGAACGCTACTGCGTGGTGTTGCAGACCATCAACAACAAGCCGCTGCTGTCGGTTAGCGCCGAACGCTGAGCGCCGCTACTGCGCCGATGGCGTTTCCGCGTCCCCTTCGTCGGTGAAGGGTGAGGCGCTCGGCACGCACTGTATAGCCCAGCCCTGCGGCGTCGGCTGCTTCTGGTATTCGGTGACGGCGTTGGAGCACTGTTCGCGAGTGTCGAAGGTGCTGGGCAGCACCACCATGCCGCCTTGCGGGCCGGCGATCACAAGATACCAGACCAATGCTACGCTGGGAGCAGCCATGGAAATGTCCTCACTTTGTTTGTTGGGAGTCGGATCGATCCTAGCAACTCCCCGCCGATGGCGAAAGCAGGGCAGCGGAACACGCTTCCCCCGTGCCGTTCACAGACCCGTGAACGGAGGTCGCCTATGGAAGCTTCCGTGAAAGGTGCGCGCAAAAACAAGGAATTAGGCACGGCCGTTGAATCGGTTTCAGCGCGGCGCGCCTTGCGGCGCTGGTCTTATTCCGGCTGCCGGTAGGCGACGAAACGGTTGTGCTTGGCCTGGAAGATCAGGCCGGTCTCCTTGAGCTCCGGACTTGCCAGCGGCGCGATGCGCCGGGCGATTTCCGAGGGATGCGGCAGCGTTTCGGGGTCCTCGCCGGGCATGGCCTGGGCGCGCATCGCCGTGCGGGTGGCGCCCGGATCGGCGGCGTTGACGCGCAACGGCAGGCTCTCGGTCTCATGCGCCCAGGAGCGCATCATCGTCTCGACGGCGGCCTTGGAGGCTGCGTAGGGCGCCCAGAAGGCGCGCGCCGAATGCGCGGCGTTGGAGGAAAGGATGATCGCGCGGCCGGCATCCGACAGCCTGAGCAGCGGGTCGACCGAGCGGATCAGCCGCCAGGTCGAGGTGACGTTGATGGTCATCACTTTCTCGAAGGTCTTTGCCTCGACATGGCCGATCGGCGAGATGACGCCGAGCACGCCGGCGTTCGCCACCAATATGTCGAGCTTGCCCCAGCGCTCGTGGATGGCACCGCCCAACCGGTCGATGCCCGCCGTGTCGGCGAGGTCGAGCGGCACCAGCGTTGCCTGTCCGCGGCCATCGGCCTTGATCTGGTCGTCGAGCTCCTCCAGCCCGCCGACGGTGCGCGCCACCGCGATCACATGCGCGCCGGCCGCCGCCAGTTCCCGGGCGATGAAATAGCCGATGCCACGCGAGGCGCCGGTGACGACCGCCACGCGGCCGGAAAGGTCGAGGGTCATTCAGGGATTTCCGTGAGGTGGAGTGGCTTACGCGCCGCTCGCGAGCAGCGACAGCGTGCGCACATTGTCGTGGCCTTCGAAGTCGAGCAGGCGAGTTGGGTACTGGCCGGTGAAGCAGGCGTCGCAGAATTGCGGCTGGTCGTTGTCGCGGCGCACCTCGCCGACGGCGCGGTAGAGCCCGTCGATCGACAGGAAGCCGAGCGAATCGACGCGGATGAACTCAGCCATCTCCTCGACAGACATGCGCGATGCCAGAAGTTTCGACTTCTCGGGCGTGTCGACGCCGTAGAAACACGACGCGCTGGTCGGCGGTGAGGCGATGCGCATATGCACTTCCTTGGCGCCGGCGTCGCGCACCATCTGCACGATCTTCTGGCTGGTGGTGCCACGCACAATGGAATCGTCGACCAGCACCACACGCTTGCCTTCAATGATGCGGCGGTTGGCGTTGTGCTTGAGCTTCACACCCATGTGGCGGATGGAATCGCCCGGCTGGATGAAGGTGCGGCCGACATAGTGGTTGCGGATGATGCCGAGCTCGAAGGGTATGCCGGCTGCCTGGGAAAAGCCGATCGCGGCCGGCGTGCCGGAATCCGGCACAGGCACCACGAGGTCGGCCTCGACCGGATTTTCCTGCGCCAATTCCGCGCCGATGCGCTTGCGCACGTCATAGACATTGCGGCCCTCGACCGTCGAATCCGGTCGCGCGAAATAGACATATTCGAAGATGCAGAAGCGGGTCTTCTGCGGCTCGAACGGGAACAGGCTCTCGATGCCCTTCGAAGTGACCACAACCATCTCGCCGGGCTTGATGTCGCGCACGAAGCGGGCGCCGATGATGTCGAGAGCGCAGGTCTCGGAAGCGAGGATCCAGGCGCCGTCGAGATCGCCGAGCACCAGCGGGCGGATGCCCAGCGGATCGCGGCAGCCGATCATCTTCTTGGCCGTCATCGCCACCAGCGAGAAGGCGCCCTCGACCTGGCGCACCGCCTCGATGAAGCGCGAATTGAGGTCGCGCTCCTTGCTGGTCGCGACCAGATGCAGCAGCGTCTCGGTGTCGGAGGTCGAGGAAAAGATCGAGCCCTGTTTCTGCAGTGCGCGCTGAACGGTCAGCGCATTGGTGAGGTTGCCGTTGTGGGCGACGGCGAGGCCGCCTTCCGCAAGCTCGGCGAAGAAAGGCTGGATGTTGCGCAGACCGGCGCCGCCGGTGGTGGCGTAGCGCGTGTGGCCGATAGCGCGGTTGCCGGGTAGGCGGTCGAGGACGTTCTGCTTGGTGAAGGTGTCGCCGATCAGGCCGACATGGCGTTCGACGTGGAACTGGGTGCCGTCATAGGAGACGATGCCGGCGGCTTCCTGGCCGCGGTGCTGCAGGGCGTGCAGGCCGAGCGTGACTATGGCCGCCGCGTCCTGCCGGCCGAAAATGCCGAACACACCGCATTCGTCGTGGAAATGGTCGTCGGCTTCGGCGGAAAGCACCTTGCCTGCGTCTGCCGTTGAGTCTGCCATTGGGGGCTCAAGCTCCGCTAAAACCGCCATATAGGGCGATCGTCCGCTGAACGCAACGCACCTTTCCGGCATTCGCAAAATGCGTCGGACCGGCTGTCGCCGGTCCGCAATCAGTTTGCCGGCGCCGGCGTGGCGGGGGCCGGGTTGGCCGGCGTTGGGGCAGGCGCCGGGGCCGTCTCGTTGTCGGCCGGCGCGTTGCCTTCGCTGTCGTCAGGCGCGGGCGCATTGTCGTCGCCGGTCGCCGGCGGCTCTGCCGCGGGCTGATCGGTGGTCGCCGGCGCGCCTGCCTGCGGCGTGCCCTTATGCGTGTATTTGTTGACCAGCTCTTCGGTGTTTTCGGGCAGAACGCTTTCGAGCTTGGCGCCGATGGTCTCGAGCAGCGGCCGCGACTTGGCGTTGGCGATCCAAGCAGGCGCCTTGGCGCCGGCGAGCCAGTTGAAGAACAGCAGCGCCACCGCCACCACCAGGATGCCGCGCGCAGCGCCGTAGAGGAAGCCGAGCGTGCGATCCAGCGCGCCGATGCGAGAATCGATGATCCAGTCGGCAAGCTTCATCGTGATGACCGACACGACGATCAGCGCGATGATGAAGACGACGCCGGCTGATGCCGCCATAGCGATCTTGTCGTTGTCGATATACGGCCGAACGTAGGGCAGGACAGGCTTGTAGAAGAGGAATGCCGCTGCCGCCGCTGCCGCCCAGGAAACCACCGACAGCACCTCGCGCGAGAAGCCGCGCACCATGGCAAGCATTGCCGAAACCAGGGTGAAGCCGACGAGAATTCCGTCAAGCAGCGTAATCGGCATGTCTTTCGCCCCACTTCCTGTCTTTAGGACTCAATGAGCCGCGTCTTCCCCCTCGTCGGCGCGGCCGCGCCGTGAGCCGGCTATGCGCGCCACGAGGTCGGCAAGCTCGGTTGGCTGGAACGCGCCGGCCCCGATCCCACCGGTAACTTCCTCGCTGCCCAACGGCAACACCGCGCTACCGAAACCCAGCTTTTCGGCCTCTTTGAGGCGCTGCTGC
>NZ_JANINM010000413.1 GCF_024509055.1 Mesorhizobium sp.
AGGTCATTCTGGTCGGCAATCTCGGGGCGGACCCTGAAATCCGCCGCCTGAATTCGGGCGAGCCGGTCGTCAACATCCGCATCGCCACGTCGGAAAGCTGGCGCGACAAGAATTCGGGCGAGCGCAAGGAGAAGACCGAGTGGCACAATGTCGTCATTTTCAATGAGGGCATCGCCAAGGTGGCCGAGCAATATCTGAAGAAAGGCATGAAGGTCTATGTCGAGGGCCAATTGCAGACGCGCAAATGGCAGGACCAGACCGGTGCCGACAAGTACACGACCGAAGTCGTGCTGCAGAGATTCCGCGGCGAGTTGCAAATGCTCGACGCGCGTGGCGAGGGCGGCGGCGGCCAGGTCGGCAACTATTCCGGCGGCGGCAGCAGCCGCGGCTCGGACTTCGGCCAGTCCGGCCCGAACGAGGGCTTCAGCCGTGGCGGCGGCGGCGGTTCCAGGGGCGGTGGCGGCGGTGGATCGTCGCGCGAACTGGACGACGAGATTCCGTTCTAAGCATCGGTCGATGGTTGTTTGAGGGGAAGCGCGATGTCGCTCGGACCGCTTTTGTCGGCACCGCCTCCCATTCCCTGGCATGCGTTCGCGGCTTTCGCGGCGCTGGCCATCGGTGGCTTCCAACTGGCGCTGCCGAAAGGCACGCCGCGCCACCGCGTGCTGGGCTATGTCTGGGCGGCGCTGATGCTCATCATCGCGATCAGCAGCTTCTGGATTCAGCAGATACGCCTGATCGGGCCCTTCAGCCCGATCCACCTCCTGTCGATCCTGGTGCTGATCACGGTGCCGCTGGCGGTCTGGCACGCGCACAACCACCGGGTGGCAAAGCACCGCAAAGTGATGATCTCGCTGTATGTTTTCGCGTTGGTCGGCGCCGGCGTGTTCACGCTGCTGCCCGGCCGTATCATGCACACCGTGGTGTTTGGCCAATAGGCGGCCTGGAGCCTCACAAGGAAGAGTACAGTGAAAGCACGCGTCAAATGGGTCGAGGAACGCACCTTTGTCGGCGAATCCGGCAGCGGCCATAAGGTGGTGCTGGGCACGGCGCATGGGCCGGAAGGCCGGACGCCGGGACCGAGCCCGATGGAGCTGGTGCTGATCGGCACCGGTGGCTGCTCGGCCTATGACGTCGTCCACATCCTTGAAAAAGGTCGCGAGGCGGTCGAGGACTGCGTGGTCGAGCTTGATGCTGATCGTGCCGAGACCGAACCCAAAGTGTTCACCCGCATCCATATGCATTTCATCGTCAAAGGCCGCGGGCTATCGCACGACAAGGTCAAGCGGGCGATCGATCTGTCGATCGACAAGTACTGCTCGGCCACGGCGATGATGGCCAAGACGGCCAAGGTGACGCATGATTTCGAGGTCGTCGACACGACGGCGAAGTAGGAGTAGGGCGGAGTCCCGTCTTAAGCGGCCATCAGCGCCTTGATGCCGTCGGCGACGAACTGGACAGCAAGCGCCGCCAGGATGACGCCCAACAGCCTTGTCAGGATCGAGCGGCCCGTCTGGCCTAGGATGCGGTCAATGCGTTCCGACAGCACGAAGACCATATAGGTGATGGCAAGGCAGAGGAAGATGATGCCGACCAGGGCCGCCTGGGCGGCAAAGCCCTGGAACGAGCCGGACAGAAGCACCGTCGCCGAAATCGCGCCTGGGCCGGCGATCAGCGGGATCGCCAGCGGGAAGGCGGCGATGTTGTGGATCATGTCCTTGGTGATGGCGACGTCGCCGATCTTCTCCTTGCGGTCCTGGCGGCGCTCGAACACCATTTCGAAGGCGATGAAGAACAGCAGGAAGCCGCCGGCGACGCGGAACGCCGGCAACGTGATGCCGAACACCGACAGGATCGATGCGCCGGCGATGGCGAACAACGCCATCACCAGGAAGCCGATCACAGAAGCGCGTACCGAGACTTGCTGACGCTCCTCGCGGTTCATGCCCCTCGTTACGGCAAGGAAGAGCGGCGCCAGCCCCGGCGGGTCGATCGTCACCAGAATGGTGACGAAGGCGTTGAACAGGCTGTCGAAGCTCGGCATCGCTGGTCCCCTCCCGCCGGGCGAAGCCCAAGCTCTTCAATTGGTAGAGCAAAGCAAGCGCGCTGGAAACTGGGCGGGAGGGAAATCACCAGGCTGGAGTTGGATGACAGTGACGCAAGGCCTGCATCCCGCGCTATCTGTCTGTTTTCGCCGCGTTTATGCAACGCCGACCGATTTCATTTGCTGCAAAATGCTCAGCTGACCTTGCTGCAATAGGCTTCGAGCCGGTAGCCGTCCGGGTCGGTGACGAAGGCCGCGTAGTAGTTGTCGCCATAGGCAGCGCGCAGGCCTGGCGGTCCGTTGTCCTTGCCACCCTCGCGCAGCGCCGCCGCATGGAAGGCATCGACGCCGGCGCGCGTCGGGGCGGCGAAGCAGAAGTGCAGGCCGGAGTCCGTGTCGGGTGGCACCGGCCGTCCAGCCTCATTGACCCAAAGTTCCACGGCTTGCGCGCCATAGCCTAGCGAGCCGGGTGATTGACTGAGGCAGGAATAGCCGAGCGGCTTCAGCGCGGCGTCGTAGAAGCGTTTCGAGGCCTCGCTGTCGCGAACGCCGATCGAGATATGGTCGAGCATCGTTTTTCTCCACGGTTGGTTGATCACGCTGGGATTGCGCGGCGTGCCAGGAATTCGACCTCGGTGCGCCAGGTCGCGCCGCCATCATGCGAGCGCTCGCCCAGCCAGCGGAACGAGTCTTCGGTAATGTGCGAAAAGCTCCAGCGCACCGAAGAGCCGGTGTCGTCGACACCTTGCTGAACGATGCTGTCGCCCTCGGCACGGCCGAGCTGGCGGCTGAAATAGCGGCTGCGCGGATCGCTCCAGAAGATATGCCAGGCGTCGATGCCGGGATCGTAGACACGCAGCGTCGTCCCATAGAAGGTCCACGGTCCAAGCGAGGGTGAGGGGCCTGTGTCTCGCGCGGGCAGGATCCAGACGTCCTGCACCGCCTTGCCTTCCAGAACCCAGCCGAAATGCACCTCCCCGCGCCCGGTCAGTCTTGTTTCGTCCTCGAGAATCCGCGTGGCGTCGAACGTCCAGGGGCCAATAAAGCGGCCGTAGAGCTTCAGCTTTTCGGCGAACTCGGGATCGGGCCCACGGCTATGCAGCGCTTCGGCAAATGGGTCGGTCATGGTTGCTGCCTCGTTTGTCAGGAGAGAACAAGCAATAAGCGCGTGGCAGGGTTCTGCGCTTGGGAAAAATTGCTATCATTGGAGCATGTCGACTGCCGCGAGAACTCTTGCCTCAGGGCATGGCTGGCAAGTGTCCGACGTGGTGTGCACGGCGGCCGCCGGCGACAGGCCGTTCGAAGAGGAGCACCGTGCTTTCTGCATCGCCGCGGTGACGAAAGGCGCCTTTCGCTATCGGACGAGCCAAGGCGCCGCCATGCTGGCGCCGGGTGCCGTCCTGCTCGGCAATCCCGGGGCCTGCTACGAATGCGGCCATGAACATGGCGCGGGTGATCGCTGCCTCTCCTTCCACTTTACCCCGGCCTATCTGGAGCGAATCGTCGCCGGCCTGCCGGGTGCCAAGCGGCTTGGTTTTGGCGGCCCACGCCTGCCGCCATTGCCGGCGCTGACACCGTTGCTCGCCGAGGCGGAAGCGGCGCGGGAAATGGGCGAGGGCGAGGCATTCGAGGAGTTGGGCCTGCGCATCGCGGGTGCGGTTATGGCCGCGAGCGCGGGTGCCGCGCCTGAGCGGCGGACACCCAGCGGCCGCGACCAGAAACGCGTTTCCGAGGCGGTCAGCCTGATCGAACTCAACGCCGACAGGCCGTTGTCGCTTGCCGAACTCGCCGATGGGACGGCCACCAGCCGCTATCACTTCCTGCGCACGTTCCGGCACGTCGCCGGCATGACGCCCTATCAGTTCCTGCTGCGGACGAGGCTGCATCGGGCGGCGGTGCGGCTGCGCAGTTCCGATGCGTCGATCTCGACAATCGCCTTCGATGCCGGCTTCAACGATCTATCGACCTTCAATCGCCGCTTCCGGCGCGAAATGGGAACAACGCCCGGCGCCTACCGCGGTCGCCGGGCGGACGTAAGATAGGGTCGTCAATCCGAAGTCGGTCCGCACCATCCGGGCAGGTAGTCGGCGTCCTTGCCCTTGGCGAGGGTCAGCGCTTCCTTCATCGCCTTGTCGAAGTTCTTGGCCACGGCATCCTTGTCGATGCGCCGGCGCAGGAAATCCGCCCAGATGAATTCGCTGAAGGGCGTCGTATCCTTGGCGTAGCCGCCCAACCGCCGCAGTTCTCCAGCCATGCTTCGATAGGGGTCATCGACAAGCTCGCCGATGGTCTTTGGGATGGCGTCATAGTCCCGGCGCTTGCCGTTCTGATCGAACGGGTGCATCCAGCCGCGGTTGTCGAGCATGAAAAGGAACGCGTCCCTGTCGAGCGCGGACAGGTCGCTGATCACGGTCACGAGGACTTGCTTGACGCCCTCCTCGAGGAGGGCGCGTGCGAGATGGTGGTGGTCGGTGACGTAGTTGCGTTTTTTCGGGCCCAGCACGACGGGCACCATGTGCTTGCCAAGGAAAGTACCGGTTTTCTTGGCGTCCTGCGCCCTTATCATTTGGCGCTTCAATTCCACTTCACGCATGCCAACCGTTATCTGCGTCGGCCTCAACTCGTCGACGGCGACCGGGGTTACAATCGGTACTCGCTGGGTAATCATGGCATTCCATCCTGTTTTTGCTGCTGCGGTTCCCCCGGACCGAGTGATTTGATGGCGTCATCGACGCTGTGAAATATGCGGTGCTGGCCGACCATGTCGGCGATGCCGAACCGCCTCAGTGCGTTCATTGCGCGCAGCGATTCCATGCGCGCGACGGCGAACACAGCGCCCTTGTCGCGGCAGTGGCGAATGGTCTCGATCAGCGCCTGGGCTGCGGTGTAATCGATCTCGACGATGTTGCTGGCCTCCAGCACCACCAGCTTGACGCTTTGGTCCCTGGCGTCGATCAGGTCGAGCAGGCCGCGCTTGAAACGGTCGGCGTTGACGAAGGACAGCGGCGCCTGGAATGCCGCCACCACCACGCCGGAGAGCTGATTGCCGGGGCTGGAACCACTCGGCGGCCACCAGATCGACGTTCCCGGCACCTGCGCCAGTGCGATCGGCTGCGCGCGCGTCGAGCCCCAAATGCCGTGCAGCAGCGACAGGCCGATGCCGATGGCAACGCCCGTCTCTATGGGCAGGACCACGATCGCCACCATAGTCACAAGGATCAGCAGGAATTCCACGGGGGCCTGCCTGTAGACGTTGGCGAACACCTGCCAGCGCAGGATGTGCTGGGCAACGAACATCAGCACGCCGGCGAGCGCCGCCTGCGGCACGTTGGCAAGGAGACTGCCGCCGAACGCGCCGAGGGCCAAAACGATGGCCGCCGCGATCAAGCCCGACAATTGCGAGCGGCCGCCTGTCTGGGCAACGATCGCCGTGCGCGGCGGGCTGGAATTGACCGCAAAGGCTCCGAACAGGCCGGAGACGATGCTGCCGGCGCCGGCGCCGACGAAGTCGCGATTGATGTCGGCCGCTTCGCCATCCGGCGGCACGAAAGAGCGGCTGGTCGCCGCTGTCTGCACCATGACGACGATGGCGATCAGCAACGACAGAGGCACCAGGGACTGGGCGTCCTCGATGCTGACCAGCGGCAGCGCCGCGGTTGGCAGCCCGTTTGGCAACGCGCCGAGCACCTCGACGCCGCGATCCTTCAGCCCGAAGACGATGACGGCGAGCGTTGCCAGCACCATGCCTATGAGTGCAGCGGGAATGCGGGGAGAAATGCGCTCCGAGAAGAAGACGATCGCGAACACGCCGGCGCCGAGAACCAGGCTCCAGGGGTTGGTGAGGTGGAGATTGGCGGCGATCTCGCCGACGCGCCGCAGCGTCTCGCCGCTTTCGGGCGGCAGGCCGAGCAGGCCCGGCAATTGCGAGACGATGATGTGGACGGAAATGCCGGCGAGGAAACCGGTGGTGACCGGGACCGACAGAAGATCGGCTATCCAGCCGAGGCGGAAGACGCCGCTCAGCGTCACCAGCAGCCCAACCATCAGCGCCAGCATCGACGCCAGCGCGAGGTAATGCGGCGAGCCCGAGGTGGCGATGAGCGCAAGACCGCCGGCAAACAGGGGGGTGATGGTCGAATCCGCGCCGAGGGAAAGATGCCGGTTGGCGCCGAACAAGGCAAAAGCCACGGAGCCGGCGACGAAAGCGAAGAAACCGATCTCCGGCGCAAAGCCGCCAAGTCGCGCTGTTGCCATCTGTTCGGGGATGGCGATCGCGGCCAGCGTGATGCCCGCTGCAAGGTCGCCATTGAGGTCTTTGGTGGTCCAGCCGCTCATCGCCCGCAAAGGCAGCCAAGAGGTCCAGTTCATTGCGCTCGCGGCTTTCGCTTCCGTCTGACGATCCATGGCCGACCTTGCCCCGCCGCGGCGAAACCGACCTTGGCCATATCGTCGCAATTAGCGGTATCCTTTTGAAATTACCATCAAAATTGTCTCTGGAAAAGTGCCGCCGCCATTGGAGTTTCAGCCCGGCTTCCTATATAAGCGGTGAGTGATTCCCGACAGGATTGTGACCTGATTTGACCGACCAGAAGACACCGCGCGGGCCGGATGGCGGCCCCACCGGCATCGAGCCGATTTCGATCATCGAGGAGATGCAGCGCTCCTATCTCGATTACGCCATGAGCGTGATCGTCAGTCGCGCGCTGCCCGACGTGCGCGACGGCCTGAAGCCGGTCCATCGCCGCATCCTCTATGCCTCGCACGAGAGCGGTTACCACTGGAATCGCAAATACGTAAAGTCGGCGCGGCCTGTCGCCGACGTGATGGGTAAATACCATCCGCATGGCGATGCCTCGATCTACGACGCCTTGGTGCGCATGGCGCAGGACTGGTCGCTGCGCGTGCCGCTGATCGACGGTCAGGGCAATTTCGGCTCGATCGACGGCGATCCGCCGGCGGCGATGCGCTACACGGAATCGCGCCTGACCAAGGTCGCGCATGAATTGCTGGAGGACATCGACAAGGAAACGGTCGACTTCCAGGACACTTACGACGCTTCGGGCAGCGAGCCGAAAGTCCTGCCGGCCCGGTTCCCCAACCTGTTGGTCAATGGCTCGGGCGGCATCGCGGTCGGCATGGCCACCAACATCCCGCCGCACAACCTGGCCGAAGTCTGCAACGGCGCCATCGCCATCATCGACAATCCGGCGATCGACTTGCCGTCGCTGATGGAGATCGTACCCGGTCCGGATTTCCCGACCGGCGGCATCGTCCTCGGCCGTTCCGGCATCTACAACGCCTATTCGACGGGCCGCGGCTCCATCGTCATGCGCGGCCGCGTCAACATCGAACAGCGCGGCAACGACCGCGAGTCGATCATCGTCACCGAGATCCCCTATCAGGTGAACAAGGCGTCGATGATCGAGAAGATGGCCGAGCTGGTGCGTGACAAGCGCATCGAAGGCATTTCCGACATTCGCGACGAAAGCGACCGCCAAGGCTATCGGGTCGTCATCGAATTGAAGCGCGACGCGGTCGCCGACGTCATCCTCAACCAGCTTTACCGTTTCACGCCGCTGCAGACCTCGTTCGGCGCCAATATGGTGGCGCTCAACGGCGGCAAGCCGGAAGTGCTGACGCTGATCGACATGCTGAAGGCGTTTGTCGGCTTCCGCGAGGAAGTGATCAGCCGGCGCACGAAATACCTTCTGCGCAAGGCGCGCGAGCGCGCTCACGTGTTGGTCGGCCTTGCGATTGCCGTGGCCAACATCGACGAGGTCATCAAGCTGATCCGGACCGCGCCCGATCCGCAGACGGCGCGCGACCAGTTGATGGAACGGCGCTGGCCGTCCCACGACGTCGCGCCGCTGATCAAGCTGATCGACGACCCGCGTCACCGCATCAATGAAGACGGCACCTACAATCTCTCCGAGGAGCAGGCGCGCGCCATCCTCGAGCTGCGCCTGCAGCGCCTGACCGCGCTCGGCCGCGACGAGATCGCCGACGAGCTGAACAAGATCGGCGCGGAAATCGTTGATTTCCTTGATATCCTGTCGTCCCGCGCGCGCATCCAGCAGATCGTCAAGGACGAGCTCATTGCCGTCCGCGATGAGTTCGGCACGCCGCGCCGCACCGAGCTCTCCGAGGGCGGTGCTGACATGGAAGACGAGGACCTGATCCAGCGCGAGGACATGGTCGTCACCGTCAGCCATTCGGGCTACATCAAGCGCGTGCCGCTCTCGCTCTACCGGGCGCAGCGCCGCGGCGGCAAGGGCCGCTCGGGCATGTCGACCAAGGAAGAGGATTTCGTCACCCGGCTGTTCGTCGCCAACACGCACACGCCGGTGCTGTTCTTCTCCTCGCGCGGCATCGTCTACAAGGAAAAGGTCTGGCGGCTGCCGGTCGGCAATCCGCAGTCGCGGGGCAAGGCGCTTATCAACATGCTGCCGCTCGAGCAGGGCGAGCGCATCACCACCATCATGCCGCTGCCCGAGGACGAGAACAGCTGGGGCGAGCTCGACGTGATGTTCGCCACCACGCGCGGCACCGTGCGCCGCAACAAGCTCTCCGACTTCGTCCAGGTCAACCGCAACGGCAAGATCGCGATGAAGCTCGACGAGGAGGGCGACGAGATCCTCGGCGTCGAGACCTGCACCGACAATGACGACGTGCTTCTGACGGCGAATTCCGGCCAGTGCATCCGCTTCTCGGTCAGCGACGTGCGCGTGTTCCAGAGCCGCAACTCGGTCGGCGTGCGCGGCATCGCGATGGCCGAAACCGATCGCGTCATCTCGATGTCGGTGATCGAGAATGTCGATGCCTCGCCGGCAGAACGCGCCGCCTATCTGAAGCGCGCGGCCGCCGAAAGGCGGCTCGCCGCCGGCGCTGTCGGCGAAGAGGAAGAGATCGCCCTGACCAATGAGGAGATCGGCGAGGAGGCTGAGCTTTCCGAGGAACGCTACGACTTCCTCAAGGCGCATGAGCAGTTGGTGCTGACGGTGACGGAATATGGCTATGGCAAGCGTTCGTCGTCCTATGATTTCCGCCTGACGGGCCGCGGCGGCAAGGGCATTCGCGCCACCGATGTCTCGAAAGTGGCCGAGATCGGCAGGCTGGTCGCGACCTTCCCGGTCGGCAACGACGATCAGATCATGCTGGTTTCGGACGGCGGCACCGTCATCCGCGTGCCGGTCAACGGCATACGCTTCGCCAGCCGCGCCACCAAGGGCGTGACGATCTTCAATACTGCCGAAGGTGAGAAGGTGGTTTCGGTCGAGCGGATTTCCGAGCCGCAGTCGGACGAGGAAGCCGAAGAGGTATCTTCAGGCGAGGCAAGCACCACAGACGAGGGCGAGGGGGGCCCCGAATAGGCCGTTACTTACGCGTCACCGGCCTGATGGGCCGGTGCGGTCGTTGCTGGAAATCAGTAGCGGCGGTAGACGTTGCGGGGAACGAAGCTGTCGAGCCGCTTGGTGTTGGCCTTGACGCGCACCCGCGCCGCCTCCTGATGCAACCCCAGAGCGGTTGCGATCAGCATCACAATGGTCATCGCAGTGGCAAGCATGTAGATCAGCATTTGCGTGTTCTCCTGTACTTACAACGATGAGATGGGGATTTGGTTTCATCTCCTGAAGCGGCAACTTAGTGAACGCTGCGTGAAGCGTTCGTGATTGTCGCATTCATCTGTCGTTCATGTCCGCGAAATGGTTCACGCTTGCCCGCTACTAATCGGATTTGCCTTCCTTACGCCCGCCCGCTAGAAGCCTGCCATGACCGAACGCACCGCTCTTTACGCCGGCTCCTTCGACCCGCTGACCAACGGCCATCTCGACGTGCTGAAGGCCTCGCTGGCCGTGGCCGACGTCGTCTATGCGGCGATCGGTATCCATCCCGGCAAGAAGCCATTGTTTTCGTTCGAAGAACGCGTGGAACTGATCGAGGCCGCGACCAGGGCCGAGTTCGGCCGTGACGGTGATCGCATCAAGGTCGTCTCGTTCGATGGGCTGGTCATCGATGCTGCCCGCAAGCATGGCGCCTCGATCATGATCCGCGGCCTGCGCGACGGTACCGACCTCGACTATGAGATGCAGATGGCCGGCATGAACGAAACCATGGCACCCGAGCTCCAGACGGTTTTCCTGCCCGCCAGCCCCTCGGTGCGAACCATTACGGCCACACTTGTCCGCCAGATTGCATCGATGGGTGGCGACATCCGTCCCTTCGTGCCGGCGGCCGTTGCCGGTACGCTCACCGCCAAATTCGCGAAATAGAAATCCTGGAGTCTGTTCATGCAGCTGAAGAAGCTCGCTACGTTCCTCGTCGTGCTTGCCGGCCTTTTCGCGGCATCCTTCCCGGCCTTTGCTGCCGCCGACAAGGAAAACACAATGGTCATCACGCTGAAGGACGGCGACGTGACTATTGCGCTGCGTCCTGATCTCGCGCCCAAGCATGTCGCGCAGATCAAGAAGCTGGTGCGCCAGGGCGCCTATGACAATGTCGCCTTCCACCGCGTGATCGACGGCTTCATGGCGCAGACTGGCGACGTCAAATTCGGCAACATGAAGAAAGGCTTCAACCCGCAGGCCGTCGGCACGGGCGGTTCCGATCTCCCCGACCTGCCGGCCGAGTTCTCGCAGACGGAGCAGTTCACGCGTGGCGTGATCGGCATGGCCCGCTCGCAGGACCCGAACTCGGCGAATTCGCAGTTCTTCATCATGTTCGCGCCGGCGCCGAACCTTGATGGCCAGTACACCATCGTCGGCAAGGTGGTCAGCGGCATGGAACTGGTGGACAAGATCAAGAAGGGTGATGAGGCTGATAATGGCGCGGTCACCGATCCCGACCGTATGATCAAGGTCCGCATCGCCGCCGACGGCAAATAACCCCCTCAATTCAAAAGGATTTTCTGACATGGCTGAGATCAAGGATCGCGAGAACGCGCTCATCATGGAAACGACCAAGGGCCCGGTCGTCATCGAAATGTACCCCGAACTGGCCCCTGGCCACGTTGCCCGCATCAAGGAGCTGGCACGCGAAGGCGCCTATGACGGCGTGGTGTTCCACCGCGTCATCGACGGCTTCATGGCGCAGACCGGCGACGTCAAGTTCGGCAATTCCTCGAAGCCGACCTACGCGCCGTCGCGCGCTGGCATGGGCGGTTCCGACAAGCCGGACCTCAAGGCCGAGTTCTCCAACGCCAATCACGGCCGCGGCGCCTGCTCGATGGCGCGCGCGCAGAACCCGAACTCGGCGAATTCGCAGTTCTTCATCTGCTTCGACGACGCCGCCTTCCTCAACCGCCAGTACACGGTCTGGGGCCAGGTCATCGAAGGCATGGAGAGTGTCGACAAGATCAAGCGCGGCGAGCCGGTGCAGGATCCCGACAAGATCGTGTCGCTGAAGGTCGCGGCGGACGTCAAGTAAAGGCAAAATGACGATGGGCGCTGTCTGGTCACTGCTCGGCATATTGTCCGGCGCCTTCATCGCCATCCAGGCGCCGATCAACTCGCAATTGGCGCGCGGTCTCGGCCTTCCGGTCGCGGCCGCCGCCTTTTCCTTCCTGTCCGGCGCCATCGTGCTCGGCATCATCTCGATCTCGGTGGTGAAGCTGCAGGGCATCTCGCTCGACTGGAAGGCGCCGGCGCCCTGGCTGTTCGTTGCCGGCGGCGTGCTCGGCGGCTTCTATGTCACGCTTTCGACCATCCTGACGCCGCGTATCGGCGCGGCAGCGTTGATGGCCTTCCTCGTCGCCGGCCAACTGCTTGCCGGCATGCTCGTCGACCGCGTCGGTTTCCTTGGCGTCGCGGTGCGCGAGATTTCGGTTGGCCGCGTCGCCGGCGCCGTGCTGCTGCTCGCCGGGGCGCTGCTCATCCGGCTCTACTGATGCGCGTCGACCTGTTCGACTTCGACCTGCCGGATGAGCGCATCGCGCTGCGCCCGGCAGAACCGCGCGACAGCGCCCGGATGCTGGTCGTCAAGACCGGCGCGGGGCTGGAAGACCGCGTCGTTCGCGACCTGCCGTCGCTCCTGAAAGCCGGCGACGTGCTGGTGTTCAATGACACCAAGGTCATTCCGGCGCAATTGAAAGGCGTTCGCAGGCGCGGCGAGGCAATGGCGCAGGTCGAGGCGACACTGCACATGCGGGTGGCGCCGGACCGCTGGCAGGCCTTCATGCGACCGGGCAAGCGTATCGCCGCCGGCGACCGCGTCCATTTCGGCCATGACGGCAATTCCTGCTTCCTCGGCCAACTCGACGCAACGGTGATCGAGAAAGGCGAGGCCGGCGAGGTGCTGCTGGGCTTCGATCTCTCCGGCCCATTCCTCGATGAGGCGCTGCACGCTGTCGGCCATATACCGCTGCCGCCCTACATTGCCTCGAAGCGCGACGACGACGAACGCGATCACAGCGACTACCAGACCTTCTACGCGCGTGAAGAGGGCGCCGTCGCGGCGCCCACCGCAGGGCTGCACTTCACGCCGGATCTGTTCGCGGCACTGGATGCCAAGGGCATCGAACGCCGCTTCGTCACGCTGCATGTCGGCGCCGGTACCTTCCTGCCGGTGAAGGCCGACGACACCGCCGATCATAAGATGCATGCTGAAACCGGCTCGGTGAGCGCTGAGACGGCTGCCGCACTCAACGCCGCCAGGGCGCGGGGGGGGAAGATCGTTGCGGTAGGCACGACATCGCTGCGCCTGCTGGAAAGCGCCGCGACGAAGGAAGGCGGGATCGGGGCCTGGTCCGGGCCGACCGATATCTTCATCACGCCGGGCTATCGCTTCCGCACGGCCGACATGCTGATGACCAATTTCCACCTGCCGCGCTCGACGCTGTTCATGTTGGTCTCGGCCTTCAGCGGCCTGAACACGATGCGTTCTGCCTATGCTCATGCCATCGAGGACCGCTACAGGTTCTATTCCTATGGCGACGCCAGCCTGCTTTACCGGGCGCAGTCGCCCGACAGGGAACTCAATGACTGAGACTTTCTCCTTCAAGCTGCTCGCCACCGACGGCAAGGCGCGGCGCGGGCTGGTGTCGATGCCGCGCGGCGAGATCCGCACACCGGCCTTCATGCCGGTCGGCACGGGCGGCACCGTCAAGGCCATGTATATGGACCAGGTGCGTGGCGTGGGGGCCGACATCATCCTCGGCAACACCTATCATCTGATGCTGAGGCCAGGCGCGGAACGCGTGGCGCGGCTCGGCGGCCTGCATGAGTTCGCGCGCTGGCCGCATCCGATCCTGACCGACAGCGGCGGCTTCCAGGTCATGTCGCTGTCGAAGCTGCGCAAGCTTACGGAAAAGGGAGTGACCTTCCGCTCGCATATCGACGGCGCGCCTTACGAGATGTCGCCGGAGCGGTCGATCGAGATCCAGGGACTGCTCGATTCCGACATCCAGATGCAGCTCGACGAATGCACCGCGCTTCCGGCCAAGCCGAAGGAGATCGAACGCGCGATGGAACTGTCGCTGCGCTGGGCCGAACGCTGCAAGACCGCGTTCGGCGACCAGCCGGGCAAGGCGATGTTCGGTATCGTGCAGGGCGGCGACAGCGCTGTCATGCGCGTACGCTCGGCCCAGGCGCTCAAGGCGATGGACCTCAAAGGCTATGCCGTCGGCGGCCTCGCGGTTGGCGAGCCGCAGCCGGTGATGCTGGAGATGCTCGATATCACATGCCCGGAGTTGCCGACCGACAAGCCGCGCTACCTGATGGGCGTCGGCACGCCGGACGATATCCTGAAATCGGTGGCGCGCGGCATCGACATGTTCGACTGCGTGATGCCGACGCGCGCCGGCCGCCATGGCCTGGCCTACACGCGCCGCGGCAAGGTCAATCTCCGGAATGCACGCCATGCCGACGATCCGCGTCCGCTCGACGAGGAAAGCGACTGCCCGGCGGCGCGCGACTATTCACGTGCTTACCTGCATCATCTCGTGCGCTCGCAGGAAGCGCTGGGCGCGATGCTGCTTACCTGGAACAACCTGTCCTACTACCAGAAGCTCATGCAGGAGATCCGCGCCGGGATCGAGGCGCAGGCGTTCGAGGCGCGCGCGGCGGAGATTTCGGAAGGCTGGGCCAGGGGCGATATTCCCCCATTGTGACGTTCAGGCGCTGACCGAAGTCGAGGCGCGCAGACTGCAGCCGGTGATCTTGAAGCTTCCGTCGGGCTGCTGCTCCAGCGTGTAGACCGCTTCATAGTCCTTGCCATCGGGCCCGACGATCAGCACCTGCTGTACGATCGAGGTCGGCCCGGTCTGTTCCACCTTGCCAAAAGAATAGCTTTGCGGCTTGCGCACCGGCGCGTAGCCGTTGGTGACCATGTTCATGAAGGTGTCTACGGTCGGGAAGATCTGTTTCACATTCGGCGCAGCGAAGCTGTAGGCGGCGGCGCCGTCATTGGCGAGGAAGGCTTTCAACTGGCTGTCGATCACGGTCTGCGCGGCCTTGATTTCGGCGTCGCCGGCAAAAGCCATGGACGCCATGAGCATTGGAACGAAAGCTAATGCCAATAGCGCGCGACGCATGTCCTGCCTCCATCGCAGCCAAAACGGGAGGGCCCGTATCGCCGTCCTACCATGATCCTTCCGAAACGCTGAGCATCTGGACCGTGCCCCGCATTGCCGTCTGATCATCCACTCTATCATACGTGTGGCGAACCGCCGCGGTTTCAGTGGATAGCGAAGATTTCGCCTTTTCAGCGCCACACTCATGGTTAGGCACTCGTTAATGTCAGAGGCGCATCCTTGGCGGTGGGGCCAACTGCCTCAGGGGACGAAAAATGTTGGAGCAATCCATCAATCGACGTTTGTTGCTGAAGGGCACCGCAGGTCTGGTGGTGCTGGCCGCAATGCCGGAGCTGGCGACGGCCGCCCCGGCGCTCGGTAATCCCAGAGGCGATGTGACCATCGCCGAATTCGTCGACTACCAGTGCCCGGTCTGCAAGCTGGCCTTCGTTCAGCTTCGCAAGCTGATGGCCGAAGACAAAGGCGTCCGCCTGGTGATGAAGGACTGGCCGATCTTCGGCGATGCCTCGCGCGATGCGGCACGCATGGCCCTGTCGGCCGGCCCGCGCTACGCGCAAGCGGTGGATGCGCTGATGGCAAATCAGCAAGGGCTCTCGCCGCATCGCACCGACGCCATCCTGGAATCCGTCGGCGTCAATGCCGCCAGCCTGCGCGCCGGCATGGCCAGCAGGCAAGCGAAGCTCGACTCACAGCTTGCCGGCACGAATGCCCAGGCAAGCGCCTTTGGTCTTCGCGGCACGCCGGCGCTGGTGATCGGCGGCACGGTTTATCGGCACGGCATGACGGTCGCGGAATTGCGGCAAGCGGTCGCCAAGGCGCGCGCCGCCTGATGCTTGAAAGCCGGGCGGCAGTCTGCCACAAGGGCCGCTTGTTCGCGCAGACTGGCAGGACCCGGCAATGAAGGCATTTTTCGTGCAGATCAAGTGCGACCTGGGCAAGGCCTATGAGGTCGCCAGCGCGCTGGCCGATGCCGAGATCGCCTCCGAAATCTATTCGACCGCCGGCAATTACGACCTGCTCGCCAAATTCTATGTCGATGACGAGCAAGACATCGGTCACTTCATCAACGAGAGGGTGCAGATTCTGCCCGGTATCAAGGACACCTTCACGATCGTCACCTTCCGGGCGTTCTGACCAGCCTGGCAATGCCCGGCCGCAAGGCAAGCACTGACCCGGCGCCGTTCGCGCTGCCATAATCTTAGGCATTTTGCATAGAGTGAAGCCCGCCGCGGCTCAAATCACCGATTGCGCTTGATTTTCTCCGACGAGGCCAGTGAAATGGCTTCAGAGGGGAGTACGCGATTGGCAGCGTTCGATGAAATGCTTCCGGAAGTCTCCGGACTGAGAAGACCATATACGGCTTACGATCGCTGGCTGAAGGAACAGGACCCGGCCAGGCTCACAGAGAAAATGCAGGACGCCGAGCGCGTCTTCCGCAAGACCGGCATCACCTTCGCCGTCTATGGCGAGCAGGATGCCTCCGAGCGCCTGATCCCCTTCGATATCGTGCCGCGCATCATTTCCGGCCAGGAATGGCGGCGGCTGACCCAGGGTATCGAGCAGCGCGTGCAGGCGTTGAATGCCTTCCTCGACGACATCTATCACCGCCAGGAAATCCTGAGGGCAGGGCGCGTTCCCAGGGAACTCGTCGCGAAGAACGAGGCGTTCCTGCCCGAGATGATCGGGGTCAAGCCGCCGGCGGGCGTCTATACCCACATCATCGGCGTCGACATCGTCCGCATCAGCGAAAACGAATTCTATGTGCTGGAGGACAATGCCCGCACGCCTTCCGGCGTCTCCTATATGCTGGAGAACCGCGAGACGATGATGCAGCTCTTCCCGGAGCTGTTCCAGCAGATCAAGGTGCGGCCGGTCGAGAATTATCCGCAGCTCCTGCGCCAGTCGCTGGCCGCGGTGCGGCCGCAGGGCGTGAAAGGCGCGCCGACCATCGCCGTGCTGACGCCGGGTTCCTACAACTCCGCCTATTTCGAGCATGCCTTCCTGGCCGACCAAATGGGTGTGCAACTGGTCGAGGGGCAGGACCTGCGCGTCGTCGACGGCCATGTCGCCATGCGCACCACGGAAGGCTACAAGCAGATCGACGTGCTCTACCGGCGTGTCGACGACGCCTTCCTCGATCCGCTGACCTTCAGGCCGGATTCGGCGCTGGGCGTGCCCGGCATCATGGATGTCTACCGCGCCGGCAACATCACCATCGCCAACGCGCCGGGCACCGGCATTGCCGACGACAAGGCGATCTATTCCTACATGCCGGAGATCGTCGAGTTCTATACCGGACGCAAGCCGATCCTCGGCAACATCCCGACCTGGCGCTGCTCGGAGCCGGACAGCCTGAAATATGTGCTCGAGCACATCGGGGAGCTGGTCATCAAGGAAGTGCACGGCTCGGGCGGCTACGGCATGCTGGTCGGCCCGGCTGCGACCAAGAAGGAATGCCAGGACTTCGCCAAGAAGCTGCAGGCAAAGCCGTCCAACTACATCGCGCAGCCGACGCTGGCGCTGTCGACCTGTCCGATCCTTACCGAAAAGGGCCTATCGCCGCGGCACGTCGATCTGCGCCCCTATGTGCTTGTCTCCGACCGCATCCAGATCGTGCCAGGCGGGCTGACGCGCGTCGCGCTGAAGGAAGGTTCGCTGGTGGTCAACTCATCGCAGGGCGGCGGCACCAAGGATACCTGGGTGCTGGATGATTGAGACGAGCAAGTAGGGAATGGTCCGTGGTGAGTAGAGGCGACAGAGCAATGCCATATTCAATCGAAAATCGAACTTTCACTACTCGCTACTCACCATTCCTTATTCGCTAGCCCAAAGGGCCTGACATGCTTCTCGGCCGCACTGCCAACGGTCTCTACTGGATGAACCGCTATATCGAGCGGGCCGAAAACATGGCGCGCTTGGTCGACGCCGGTCTGCGCATGGCGCTGACGCGCACGCAGAGCGCGTCGGAGGAATGGAATTCCGTGCTGCTCAGCGCCGGCTCGGATTACACCTTCTCGCAGAAGTACCAGGATTACACCGCCGCCAACGTCTCCGACTTCCTGCTGCGCGATACATCGAACCCGTCGAGCACAATGTCGTCGATCGAGACAGCGCGCAACAATGCCCGCATGGTGCGCACGGCGCTGACTCGTGAGACCTGGGAGAGCATCAACGAAGCCTGGATGTCTCTGAAGCGTATGCTGGCAAGGCCGATCGACGAGCGCGACCTGCCGACGGTGCTCGACGCCATCAAGCGCGAGACCGCGCTGATCCGTGGCTCCTTCTACGGCACCATGCTGCGCAATGAGATTTTCGACTTCTCTCAGCTTGGCACCTACGTCGAGCGCGCCGACAACACCGCCCGCATCCTCGACGTCAAATATTACGTGCTGTTGCCGTCAATCTCCTGGGTCGGCTCGACGCTCGACAACTACCAGTGGGAGTCGATCCTGCGGTCGGTCTCGGCGCACCGGTCCTACCGATGGGTCTATGACGCGGATTATAAGCCGACTAACATAGCCGACTATCTGATCCTCAACGTCCGCATGCCGCGCTCGCTCACCTTCTGCTATCGCTTCCTCGGCGAGCATCTGAGGTTCCTGGCGGACGACTATGGCGAGCGCCATGCCTGCCACACGACGGCCGAGAAGATCCAGAGCATGCTGAAGAAGGGTTCGATCAAGGATATATTCGACCACGGCCTGCACGAATTCCTGGTCGAATTCATTGGCGACAACACCAGGCTGGGCGACGAGATCGCCCAGGACTACCGGTTCTACTGAGCGCTGAAGGGGCTGGCGCCATGCGACTCAAGATCACCCATCGGACCGAATATCACTACGATGCGCCAGTGCAGTATCTGCTGCAGCGTCTGCGTCTGCTGCCGTTGAGCGGGCATACGCAGACAGTGGCTTCCTGGACGATCGGTATTGACGGTGCGCGCGAGGAGGTCCGGTTCAGCGACCATTTCGGCAATGATACGCGGTTGGTGAGCGCCGAGGGCGGCCACAATACCATCACGGTCGAGGCGGCAGGCGAGGTGACGACGCGCGATACGACCGGCGTGTCGGGTCCGCACCGCGGTTTCGCGCCGCTATGGCTGTTCGGCCAGGAGACGCCGCTGACCACAGCCGGCGAAGGCGTCAAGGAGCTTGTAGCCACGATCGGCGCGGGGACGGATATCGAACGCCTGCACCGGCTGATGGGCATGATCGGCGAGCGCGTTGCCTACAAGCTAGGCGCGACCAGCGTCGCGACCTCCGCTGAGGAAGCCTTGGTGCAGAAGTCGGGTGTTTGCCAGGACCACAGCCATGTCTTCGCCGCGGCGGCGCGTGCGATGGGCTTTCCCGCCCGCTATGTCAGCGGCTACCTGATGATGGATGCCGCCGTCGAGCAGGCGGCAAGCCACGCCTGGGCCGAAGCGCATGTTCCAGGTCTCGGCTGGGTTGCCTTCGACCCGGCAAACGGCATCTCGCCCGACGAGCGCTATGTGAGGGTGGCGACGGGGCGCGACTATCGCGATGCCTCCCCGGTATCGGGGATACTGCTCGGGCAGGCGCAGGAGAAGCTTGCCGTCACCGTCACGGTAGAGCAGTAATTTCCGCAAGATTCGCTGCCGGAAGAAGACTCATGACCTATTGCGTCGGCCTCAAGATCGACCGCGGGCTCGTGTTCATGTCGGACACGCGCACCAATGCCGGCATGGATTCGATCTCGAC